>JBAZZL010000012.1:0-28362 GCA_041658785.1 Patescibacteria group bacterium | reverse complement strand
GCACTAGTGTTGCGTTAAGCAACATTTCGCACCTTACAATTTAGCTAATAATAAAGAAAAATTAGCATTTTTTGATTGCGCACGATTTCAATTCTGCTAAGATGATTTTATTAACATTTAATAAAATCACTATGCACCAAGGTAAATATATTTTCGCGCAAATCACTGATTTTATTCCTCGTCATGAATTTGATAAATTTGTAACACACCGCCTTGGCAATCAGCGAATTCGCAGTCTGGATTGCCGCGATCAGCTACTCGCCATGATGTTCGGACAATTATCAAACTTGCGAAGTTTGCGGGGAATTGTCCTCTGTCTGAACGCTCATTCAAATTTATTGTATCACCTTGGCTTTAAATCAAATCGTTTTACGCTTTCAACTCTGAGCCGAGCCAATGAAAATCGCGATTGGAGAATCTATCAAGATTTATCAAAAATTTTGATTGATAAGGCCAGAAAACTTTATCTCCATGATAATGATTTCTCGATCGATTTGCAAGGAGCGGCCTACGCGCTGGATTCTACGGTGATTGAACTATGTTTAGCCACCTTCAAATGGGCATATTTCGAACTGGGAAAATCCGCTGTGAAAATTCACACCCAACTGGATCTGAGAGGCAATATTCCATCCTTTTTCCTCATAACCGAGGCAAAAAAACATGATATTAATTTCTTGGATGTTCTCGAGTTCGAAGCAGGAGCGTTCTACATTATGGATCGCGGCTACTTTGACTTCGCGAGGCTCTATCGGATACATTTGCAAAAAGCTTTTTTCATTATTCGCGCGAAAGGCAGTCTGTCGTTTGAAAGAATCTATTCGCAACATATTGATCGCGCCATCGGTTTGCGTTGCGACCAGATTATTAAACTTAAACATTTTTATTCCAGAAAACATTATTCTGAAAAGTTAAGGCGGATAAAATATTATGACAAGGAGACAGATAAATATTACACTTACTTAACAAACAATTTTGAAATTGACGCTAAAAAAATTTCTGATCTCTACAAACACCGCTGGCAGATTGAACTGTTTTTCAAGTGGATCAAACAGCATTTAAAAATTGAGGTGTTCTGGGGACACTCCGCTAACGCGGTTAAGACGCAAATTTGCATTGCTTTGTGCGCTTTTCTATTAGTGGCTATTATGAAAAAACAACTGAAAATGGAACAAAATTTATACGATATTCTACAAATTTTACAAGTCTCGCAATTTGAGAAAACCGCTATACAAACGCTAATTTCAGAAACTGAATATAAATTATCTGAAAACAGTTTGCAAAAACAGCTAGATTTACGGTATTTTTAACGCAACACTAGTGGGCAAACTCTTGTTTGCTGTTAGGCCATCTCAATATCAGGCCTGGATTTTTGTCTTTAGATTGCCCTACCACAACATATTCATGTTTCTCTCCTTTTAATGTGGTATATTTGACAAGCCGGCCAACTTCAAACTCTCTGTTTCCCAAAGTAATCTTTTCCTGTTTTTTCTCAGTCGCCGCAGATACGCGATTTTCTGTTATTTCTGATCCAGCGCCTGCCAAAGAAGCTGGCGGTTCCTCACTTTCCTGTGTCCGATCCAAACCTAAAGTGTCAGCGTCGTCTTCTTGCTCCGACGCTTCTGCCACGCTAGACGAGGAGTCTGTCTCCAACTCAACTGTCCTCCCTCTTCTTAAAAAAGAAAGCAGCCGCGCCATACTATCTACAAATTTTTGTCTTAATGTTTTTATTTCTTGCGAAAGGTCTGCCGCTTCTTCTTTCAAATCTTTAACCTGAACGCCTGCTGCCGTATCTTCCGCAACCGCTGCTTCTGCCCCGCGAACATGCGCAGATGTTTCTCCAGCTTCAGCGCTAGCTTGAGAGCTAACATCTTGGACAATCGTCTTCGCAACTTCAACTGCGCGTTCTGGAGTTTTTACATCTTTATCGACCTGCCCTCTTTGTTGTTCCAACCTATCTAAATCCTCAAGATACGCCACCTCTTTTTCCCATCGTTTCCCAAAACCCATTTTATCCGCGAGAACGCTAAAAGCGCCTGGGCGTTTGGGTTGCTTGAGCGAGCGTTCTTTGGATTTTTCTCTTTGACTGTTGCTTGTTTCTTGTTTTGGCATAAATTTGATTATTGGATTAATGGATTAATGGTTTACGAGTTGGCGGGTTGATTGATTAAAAAAATACTTTACTGTTTTACTGTATTGCGGCATGGGGCTCTCTTGCCGCGGTAAGGTTGAGTTAACTCCTACGAAAGTCGGTCAATATTTTTTTTCACCTTTTTTATTTTCTCGGCATCACCCCTCTCCATTGCTTCGGCTAAAATATGATCGGCTTTTTTTCTGATCTCTTCATTTTTGGAACGAAAAAAAGCAAAAGCCTTAAATGCTTCCAAAAGAATTTGCTTTATATTTTGGATGTTCATAAAATAATTAATTATTAAACCGAGAACTTGTCCGGCCCGTCTTCGCCCGTCCGCCAGCTGGCGGACGGGCTACGCCGGGTAAACTCCATCAACGGACGGAGACGGAACTTGTCCGGCGCAGTCCGCCAGCTGGCGGACGGAGATGAATTAAAATTTCCCGGTGCTTCCCATTCTGCCATGGCCGCGCGAACTGTCTGATAATTCATCCGTCTCCACAAGATTGACAATTGCAATTGGACAGATTACTAGCTGGGCGATTTTTTGCCCTTTTTCCACTTTGTATATTTCTTGCCCCAAATTGATCAATTGCACGCAGTATTCCCCCCGATAGCCGGCGTCAAATACTCCGCCGGTGGTATGAACGCCCCAATTACCCGCCACTCCTCCCTTGTCTTTGACAATCGCGGCGTAACCAACAGGAAACTCTAATGCGAAACCCAGCCAAAAAATATATCTCTCACCGGGTTTTATTTCATAATCTTCCAATGAGCGTAAATCCAAGCCAACATCTCCATGGTGAGCATAGGCGGGAATAATAACTTCCGGCTTGGATTTTTTAATTTTGATTTCCATATTTATTTACCAGTTGATCCAGTTGCTCATACAGCTTCTCCAAACTGCCGTTATTGTCTATTTGTTCAATCGCCTCCAAAGCAATCTCGCCAATCTCCCGCTCTGCCTCCCGCTCATGATCTTTTTTAAATTCTTCAAATGTCTTTTTTCTATCGTCTGAATTTTCGCCTCTCGCCACAATCCGTTCATATCGTTTTTCCCTATCAGCAAAGATATGAATCAGCTTAAATCCTAAAATTTCTTTTAGATATTTCGCGTCCGCAGGCCGCCTGATGCCGTCAATGGCAACTAAACTATTGGGGGTATTCTTGACATCCTCTGCCATCACTTTTGCCAGAGTGTCTTCACCAAAATTCTCCCGCAAAACACTGGAAATTTTTTGCATATTCTCCCGGCTCTGTTCAAGATACAGCCGGTCAAGCACATCGCGCAACATGCTGGAAAAACGATGCGCGCTCGCGCCATATTTTTCTTTTAAATAGGCGACAGCAGTTCCTTTGCCGCTGGCAATCTGCCCTACAAATCCAAGAATTATTTTGCTCATATTATTTAGCCCAATTGGAAACAAATTGGCGGCACTTTACTCCGGCGGCGTCGAACATACGGCGGGCGGCGACAAAAGCCGGCACATCGCGGTACTTGTCGCTTTCATAGACCACCTCAACAATGCCGTTTTGAATAATTGTCTTGGCGCATTCGTTGCAAGGAAAAAGCGTGGTATAAATTTTGCATTCTCTGGTTACATTGTTCGCGTTGTAAATCGCATTCTCTTCCGCGTGGCAAACGTACGCGTATTTCGTGTCAACCAATTCACCTTCCCGCTCCCAGGGGAAAACATCGCTGTCCACGCCGCGGGGAAATCCATTGTAGCCGAGGCCGACTACCACATTGCGCTGGTTTACCACCACGGCTCCGTTTTGCGTGGAAGGATCTTTGGAGCGCTCAGCAATCACCTTGGCAATGCGCATAAAACATTCGTCCCAAGAAATATAGTTGTCGCGGAATTTTATCATAATTTGAATCATAAAAAGATTATTTCTTTCCCAGTGTATCAAATTGCGAACGGGCTAGCAAGAGCAGCGTTTGGCCGCTTGGCGAGGTGGAAAAAATAAAAAACAGACCACGCAATCCTGTAACTTGTAATGTGTAACATGTAAAATTATAAGTTATAAGTTACACGTTACAAGTTACCCGAAGAAATCTATGATCTGTTTGTATCTGTAACAATCTGTTTAATCTGTAATCATTTTAATCTGCCAACACTCTAACGCTCGGTCCCATGCTGCTCGTCAAATACACTGATTTGATATAAATCCCTTTGGCGCTGACAGGCTTTACTTTTTTAACAGCGCCGATAAATACTTCAAAATTTTCTTTTAGCTTGGAATCATCAAAACTTACTTTTCCAATAATTTGATGAATATTGCAGGTATCATCATTTTTGAAGGCAATCTTCCCTGCTTTCATTTCTTTTAATATTTTGGCAATATCCGCGTCAACTGTGCCGCTTTTCGGATTAGGCATCAAGCCTTTTGGGCCAAGTATTTTGGCGGCGGCGGCCAACTTTGGCATCATCTCCGGCGTGGCCACGGCGATATCAAATTCAATCTTCCCGGTATCCTTTATTTTTTTTATCTCACTCTCTCCGCAAACCAAATCAGCGCCCGCTTCTCTTGCTTTTTTTTCATCATTTGACCCGACAAACGCCGCCACTTTTTTTGTCTTCCCTGTTCCGTGCGGCAACACAACCGTAGAGCGAATCTGCTGTTCGCCTTTCTTCGGGTCAATGCCGAGCTTTAGGTGCACCTCGACCGAGGCATCAAATTTGACATTGCTGGTTTCTTTGACGAGTTTGATTGCTTCGTCAATTGAATGAACTTTTGTTTTATCTATTTTGGCCTTAAGCGCGGCCATTCTTTTTGACATAACTTACTGATAACGGATAATCCTGATTTACGGATAAACTAGAATTGCGCGTTATTTTTATTAGTGGTGCAAACCCCCGAGTGGTCGGGGTCCCACGGTTAATAAATTCAAAATCCAAAATCCAAAATTGTTATTATGGATATGGTGAATTAAGGTGGCGTATTTATACTATACTATATTTATTTTGTCAAGCTTATGTACATGATGTTTAACAGGGGATGTCTGCTACAGGAACCGTTTCAAAGATACTGCCTTATTGTGTCGGCTGTTTTTCTAAACTTGATTTTTTCTTGTGAAGTCAGTTGGAGCGGCCAGAGACTCTCAACCCCACACTGCCCAATCACTGCTGGCGCGCCAAGGCAAACCCCGGAAATGCCATTCCAGTTTGTTAGACGCGCCGAAACAGGAAAAATCATGCGTTGATCAAATAAAATCGCTTCAATAATATATGAGACAACCTGAGCAATGCCGAAATAGGTCGCTCCCTTGCGGCTGATGATTTCATAGGCTTCACGCCTAATTTTTCTTTCTACTTCCTTGGCAATTTTTTTATCAAATCCTTTGAGCTGATCCACGCGCCTGCCCGCGATAGACACAGAACTCCATGCCACAAATTCACCATCCCCATGTTCTCCCAAGACAAAACCGTGCACATTGTGCGGACTAACGCTAAAATGATGCCCCAATTCAGTTTTCAGCCGGGCAGTATCAAGCGCTGTGCCGCTGCCCAATACTTGCCCGTAAGGGAGACCGGCGATCTCTTGGGCAAGATGCGTCAAAACATCAACCGGATTGGAAACAATGATAACCACCGCGGTATTTTTTATTTTCCCAATGCCGCTAAAAATTGATTTTAGTATCTTCTTATTTTTTTCTGCCAGATCTAACCTGGTTTCGCCTTCTTTTTGCGCCGCGCCGGCAGTAATTATTATGATATCAGCGTTGCTGGCATCTTCAAAGTCAGCGCCTTTTATGCGGCTAGTTTCTAAAAAACAGAGCCCGTCAGCAATGTCCATTGCTTGTCCGCCTTCTTTGGCTTCATCAAGATCAATAAGTATAACTTCCGCAGCTAAACTTTTTATGGCCGCGGTATATGCTATAGTGGAACCAACCGCTCCTGCGCCAATAACGGCAATCTTTGAATGAGGCTTGCTTATTTTTTTTATCATAAAAAAATGTCATCGATGTTATCATTTAGCCGCGATTATATTATATCAAAAAACTCAAAAAATAAAAATACCCGCAATAAATTGCATTAGCGCGTGATTATTGATATAATAATATACGACTTAACAGCCAACCATGCCAAAATTAACGCTTAATTAATTACTAACCAACCATTATGCTCATCAAAGCTGGAGAAATTATCTTTAAATCAATAGAGTTATATAAAAAAAATTGGCAGCTCTTTTTTAGGTACGCGGGCCTTTACCTTATTTCCACCATGCTTATCATTACCGCCCAGTTGATCTTTAAGCCGATAGAAATAATCGGCGACAGCGCGCGCATAACCCGAGGATTTTATCCGTTTGTCCCTGTTGCCATCGTCGCTTCCATCGCCAGTATCTGGTTTTCCATTGCTTTCCTTAGGGCGATTTCCGCTCGCTATCAAGGCTCCGCGCCAGGGGCAATCATGGATGAATTGAAAAAGGCAACAAAACTTATTATTCCATCTGTTCTCGCGCTTCTTTTGGTCATGGCAATCGTATTTGGCGGTCTTCTTCTCTTGATAATTCCCGGCATTATATTCTCCCTGTGGTTTGCGTTCTCCTTTTATGCTATCGCGCTAGATGAACACAAGGTCATGGCATCGCTAAAGGAGAGTAGAAAACTTGTAAAAAACAGATGGTTTGCGGTCTTTTGGAGACTGTTCGCTCCTGGATTTGTATTTGGCGCAACTGCTTCTATCGCGCAATGGATTGTTGCTTTAATCTTTGGTTTTTTGGGAAATAGCGCTATCGCTCTCTTATTTGCCGGCCTTTTCACTACGATAGCAAACCTGTTCTTTGTGCCTCTTACGACTGCCGCGACGACCATCCTCTATCTTGAGTTGAAAAAAACTCCAAACAAAATAGTCGCGCCGAAAAAATTACCACCAGCCAAATAATGTATAAAAAACCTGTTTATGCCAAATTTCACTCCGGTAATTGGTATGGAAGTGCATGTAGAGCTTAAAACAAAAAGCAAAATGTTTTGCGGCTGTAAAAATGATCCTGATTTGGCGAAACCAAACGTAAATGTCTGCGAAATTTGTCTGGCTCATCCCGGAACATTGCCGGCGCCAAATAAAAAAGCAATTGAGTGGACAGTACTCATTGGCAAAGCGCTCAATTGCCAGATCCGCAAGCTTTCTAAATTTGACCGCAAGCATTATTTTTATCCCGATTTGCCAAAGGCCTACCAAATTTCCCAATTTGATGAACCAATCGCTGAACATGGATTTATTAATCTCAAATTTTTGTTGGAAAAAAACATCCGCGAAGAAGCCAAAATCAATATTGGACGAGTTCATCTGGAAGAAGACACTGCCAAGTTGACGCATGGGAGTAATGGCGAAACGTTCGTTGACTTTAATCGCGCCGGCACGCCTCTGGTGGAAATTGTTACGGAGCCGGATTTCAAATCAGCCCTGGAGGCAAAATTATACTGCCAAGAATTGCGTGTTTTATTTCGGGCATTGGATGTGTCTGACGCGGACATGGAGAAAGGGCACCTGCGGTGCGAAGCCAATGTTTCGGCGCAAGAAGCGGGAAAGTTTGAAATCGTGGACGGCATTGTAAAACCGCTGGGTGATTACCAGCTTAACTCCAAGGTAGAAGTAAAAAACATCAACTCATTTCGAGCGGTGGAAAAAGCGATTCAATTTGAAATTGACCGGCAGACTAAATTATTAGAAGCTGGCAAAACCTGGGGGCAGGAAACCCGGGGATGGGATGAAAATAAAGAAGAGACAATTTTGCAACGAGTGAAAGAAACTTCGGCCGACTATCGCTACTTTCCCGAACCAGATATTCCTCCTTTTCACCCAATCAAGATCGCTGGCAAGATTGAACTGCCTGAACTGCCGCAAGTCAAACGCGCGCGATTTCACGAGGAGTATGGTTTTTCTTATGCTGATGCCAAGATATTGACTGACGATAAAAACTGGGCAAACTTTGTTGAAGAAGTAATGAGCGAACTCAACGAATGGCTGGACTCGCTCCCTGAATCAAAAAATAAAGCTGAAAACATTCCTCAAAAAATCGCCCGCTTGGCTGGCGGCTGGATTACCAGCAAACTAACCGGAATTTTGAAAGAAAAAAAAAAGGATATTACGGCGGCGGCTTTTTCAGCGGAAAATTTTGCCGAATTGATCGCCCTGATTTATAACGGAAGGATAAACTCAACCAATGCCTATAAAACACTCCTCATTATGTGCGGCTCTGACCAAGACAAAGATCCGACGCATATTATGGAAGACAAAGGCTTTGGCCAAATTACTGACGAAAATAAAATCAGCTCGGTGGCTGATGATGTAATCAAGAGCCACCAAGATCAAGTTGAACAGTACAAAGCCGGTAAAAAAGCGGTTTTGAAATTTTTAATCGGTATGATAATGAAAGCGACTGAAGGCAGCGCCGATCCAAAAGTAGCGGAGAAGCTATTAAAAGATAAATTGCGTAAAATGCAATCACGATAAATCTATTACGACAAAACCCGCCTCATCAGCGGGTTTTGTAATTTAATGGCATCTTCTGAATCAAATCAAGCAGTAAGATTCTTGAGCGGCCGCGGTTCTTCCTTAAACCCTGTCCCCACCGGAATCAACCGCCCAATAATTACATTTTCTTTCAAACCGGCGAGATAATCTATCTTCCCGGTAATCGCCGCGTTGATTAATACTCGGGCTGTCTCTTGGAAAGAGGCCGCGGATAAGAAGCTTTGCGTGGAAAGCGACACCTTGCTGATTCCCAAAAATAACTCACGGCCGTCAGCAGGCTTTCCGTTTTCTTTTTTGACATCTTTATTCGCCATCATCATCTGCGCTTTTTCCACAGTTTCCCCTGGCAAAAGATCAGAATCTCCGGAATCTTCCACATAAACGCGGCTAAACATCTGCCTGATAATAATTTCAACATGTTTGTCATTTAAACGTTGTCCTTGAGAAGCGTATATCTCTTGTATTTCAGACAATATATAACGCTGTACAGCGTCGCGTCCTTTTAGCTGGTGAAGTTCTTTCAAATTTATGCTTCCTTCAGTGAGCTGGTCTCCTTTTTTAACCTGATCGCCGCTCTTTGCCCACAACTTGTATCCAATTGGAATAACATACTCCTTGGTATGCCTTCCCTGATATGAAAGGGTAATTTTATTGCCATCAAAGCGGATTGCGCCGGTATATTCTGCCTTGATATTTTCTCCGGAAGCGCCGCGTACCAAAATTGTCTCGCCTTTTTTGACATTTTGGCCGTCCTCAACCTTGATATCATCCGCTTTTCTGACCACGATATCCATTTCATCCATTCCCTCAAAGTGGACTTTGATAATTTTTTGACCGCGCCTTCCTTCAAATATCTTCCGGCCGCTTGGACTAGTAATAATTTTCCCATCCGCGTCTTCTATTTCAACCGTCCCTTCAACTTCAGAAAGCATGGCCTTGCGTTTGGGATTTCTGGCTTCAAATAATTCCTCCACGCGCGGCAGACCTTGGGTAATATCGCCGCCGCCGGCAATACCGCCCAGATGGAAAGTTCTCATTGTCAATTGCGTTCCGGGCTCGCCGATAGATTGCGCCGCAATGATACCAACCGCCACGCCCTTCTTTACTACTTTGTTGTGCGCCAGGTCATATCCATAACACTTTACACAGACTCCTTTTGGCAGCTTGCACTGCAAAACGCTTCTGACATGCACCTGTTCAATTCCGGCTGATTCTATCTGACGCGCCGCTTCTTGAGTTACCGCTTCTCCCGCTTTCACAATTTTCTTTCTGCCATCTTTGACATCCTCAAGCACAAAACGGCCAAATACACGATCTGCCAGCGGTTCTCCCATCTGCTCGGACTGTTCTTTTGTAAATATCTCTCCATTGGCATCCCCGCAATCTTCCGACAAGACCACCACATCCTGCGCCACATCTACCAAACGCCTGGTAAGATATCCGGCATTCGCGGTTCGGAGCGCCGTATCTGACAAGCCTTTTCTTGTCCCATGGCTTGAAATAAAAAACTCCAACACATCAAAGCCTTCTTTGAAATTTCCTTTTACCGGCAATTCAATGATTTCTCCGGAAGGAGATGCGACCAAGCCTTTCATTCCTATTACCTGGCCGAGCTGTCCCCACGAACCGCGCGCTCCGGAATCAATCATGGCAAATACCGACTTATCGCGATCAAGCGCTTCTTTGTTGTGCGATACTACTTGATCTTTAATTCTGGTCCAAATCTCTAGAACTTTGCTATGTCTTTCCGAATCAGTCAAAAGTCCTTGTTGATATTGCTCTTCGGCAATTTGTACTTCTTTATCGCCTTCTTCCAACAGATCCTTCTTTTCTTCTATCTTGCCAAAATCATCCATTCCGAGTGAATATCCAGATTTGGTAACATACTTAAAGCCAAGATTTTTTATCTTATCAAGGATAAGCGCTGTTTCCTCTTGTCCATAAAATTCAAGCAATAATTTTATAATTGCTCCCAGATGCTTCTTGGTAATCGGCTCGTTATAATACGGCAGTTTATTCGGCAATATTTCATTAATAAGAATTCTGCCCAAACATGTCTCAATAATGCGTCCTTCTCCCTCTGGGAATTTTGACAAATCATCAAACCGGACTTTAATTCTTTCCTTCAGGATTATTTTACGATTCATGTACGCAAACTTCGCTTCTTTTATGTTGGAGAAAAATTTCTTTACTTCCGCGGTATCATCCTGGCTATATTTTGACAAGTAATAACAACCAAGAGCAATGTCTTGCTGAGGCGTGACAACCGGAGCGCCAGTGGCCGGCTTCAATAAATTCTTCTCTGCTGCCATCAAATTTTCTGCTTCCCATTTTGCCTCATCAGTTAGCGGGACATGTACCGCCATCTGATCTCCGTCAAAATCCGCGTTAAACGCGGTACACACCAATGGATGCAGGCGAATGGCTTTTCCTTCTATCAATTGCGGCTTGAATGCTTGTATGCCAAGACGGTGAAGCGTGGGCGCGCGATTCAAGAGCACCCTCGTGTTGTTGGTAATTTCTTCCAATATGTCCCACACTTCCGGAGCATTGGATTCTATGAAGCGAGACGCGCTTCTCACATTATGCGCGTACTCGCGTTTGATGATCTGCGACATCACAAAAGGTTTAAACAGCTCAAGCGCCATTCGCTTTGGAATACCGCACTCGTCAATGCTTAATTTGGGACCGACGACTATTACCGAACGCCCTGAATAATCTACCCGTTTGCCCAGCAAGTTTTGTCTAAACCTGCCCTGCTTTCCTTTCAGGATATCTGCCAAAGAACGAAGCTGGCGCTTTTGTCCGGTTGACGCTGTTACTGTCTTGCTGGAGCGCGCGTTGTTATCAATCAATGCGTCCACCGCTTCTTGCAACATCCTTTTTTCGTTTCTGCAAATCACTTCCGGCGCATTCAGGTCTATGAGGCGCTTCAGGCGGTTGTTTCGATTGATCACTCGCCGATACAAATCATTGAGATCGCTCGTGGCAAAACGGCCGCCGTCAAGCGCTACCATTGGACGCAAGTCTGGCGGAACCACCGGAACGGTTGCTAGGATCATCCATTCTGGCTTGATATTATTTTTATGCAAGCTGGACATAATCTTCACTCTCCGAATCATCCGCTCTCTTTTCGCTCCCTTGCTTTTTTGTATTTCCTCTTTCAGCCTCTCAATTGTCTTTCCCAGATTCAGCTTCTCCAATAACATCCGAATCGCCCCCGCTCCGATTTGGGCGTCAAACAGGTGGCCACAGCGCAATGACAGCTCTTGATAACGATTCTCTGAAACAATATTCAACACCTCAATTTCCTTGAATTCTTCTTGCGCATTTTCAAAATCCTCATCCAATCCTTTGGCTTTTCTATCATAAATTGTGTTGACTTCTTTCAAAGCTCTCTTTCCTTTCTTTTGCTCCGCGGCTTCTGCCAGCAGACGCTCCCGTTCGCTTTCGATCTGTTTCTTTTTTGATTTGTACTCTTTTTTCAGCGCCTCTTGAGCTTCTTTCTTCCCTTCTTCATTGACTCTAGTAATAATAAAAGAAGCAAAATATACGACTTTTTCAATTGATTGAATTGATAAATTCAGCAGGAGCCCGATCTTTGACGGAATTGAACGCAAAAACCAAATATGCGCCACTGGGGTTGCCAGTTCTATATGGCCCATCCGCTCTCTCCGAACCAGTGAGTGGGTTACTTCTACCCCGCACTTGTCGCACACAATTCCTTTGTAGCGAATTTTTTTATATTTGCCGCAATAGCACTCCCAATCTTTTGTCGGTCCAAAAATTTCTTCGGCGAATAGTCCGCCTTTCTCCGGTTTCTGGGTGCGGTAGTTTATGGTTTCTGGTTTAGTTACCTCGCCATAAGACCAGCTATGGATAACCTCTGGCGAGGCAACGCCGAGGGACATTGCGTCAAAGTCGTTTGTATATATTTCGCGAGACATAATATTAATTATTGAAGAATAATTGATAAATCATTTTTTTATTCAGCCATCTTATCATCCGGAACCGGCCGCATCTCTAGCGCGCCGTCTCTTTCTTTCTTTTTGCGCTCGGCAAAATCTTGCGCCAATATATAGCTGCCGTCTTCAACTTGCTTTAATAATTTTACGTCAAGAGCCAGTCCTTTCAATTCTCGGACTAGCACATTAAATGATTCAGGTATATTAACTCGCGTAATTTGTTCGCCTTTGATTAGCGCTTCATAAGCCTTTGAACGTCCTGGCACATCATCAGATTTGATGGTCAAAATTTCTTGCAAAGTATGCGCCGCTCCATACGCCTCCAGCGCCCAGACTTCCATCTCTCCAAAACGTTGGCCGCCAAATTGGGCCTTTCCTCCCAACGGTTGCTGGGTAATAAGGCTGTATGGGCCGATAGATCGTTGGTGGATTTTGTCTTCAACCATGTGATTCAGTTTGAGCATATAAGAATAACCCACGGTTGTCTTGTGGTCAAAAGCCTCGCCAGTGCGGCCGTCATACAGCTGAAGCTGCCCGTCTGTCGGGAATCCTGCTTTTTCTAATTCTGCCTTAATTTGATCTTCATTTATGCCGCTTAGAACCGGGGAAGCCACTTTATACCCCAAAGAGTTTGCGGCCAAGCCAAGATGTATTTCCAATAGCTGACCCAGATTCATACGAGAGATAACGCCCAAAGGAGATAATATAATGTCAACCGGCGTTCCGTCTTCAAGGAAAGGCATATCTTCTATGGGAACCGCGCGCGATATCACCCCCTTATTTCCATGTCTGCCGGCCATTTTATCGCCGACTTGGACCTTTCTCATGTCAGCCACAGTCACCTGAATTTGTTTTATAACGCCCGGCTGCAATTTATCTCCATCTTCGGTTGAAAAAACTTTGACATCAATCACTTTGCCATGCTCGCCGTGTTCCAGATAAAGCGAGGAATCGCGGACATCGCGCGCTTTCTCTCCAAAAATAGCCCGAAGCAATCTTTCTTCCGGCGTCAATTCTGTCTCGCCCTTTGGAGTAATCTTGCCAACCAAAATATCTCCGGAATGCACTTCGGCGCCAACTCTGACTACGCCTTCTGAATCAAGGTTTTTTAACTTTTCTTCACTGACATTTGGGATGTCAGAAGTGACAATCTCCGGCCCAAGCTTTGTCTCCCGCACATCACACACATAATCTTCTATGTGGATTGAAGTATATGCATCGCGGTGAACCAATCTTTCAGAAATAATAATAGCGTCCTCATAATTATATCCGCCCCAGACCATATACGCGACCAATACATTTTTTCCCAACGCCAGCTCGCCGTCCTTGATGGCCGGACCATCGCATAATGGCTGCCCCTTTTTCACCTTTTGGCCCAACGCCACTGTCGGACGCTGATTAATGCTGCTTGATGCGTTGGAGCGGACAAACTTGCTCATTTTATGATTTACCACCTCGCCTTTTTTGGTGGTGAGCTCAATCTGCGAGCTGTCCACTGCCGTTATCTCGCCATCATCTTTGGCGAATATAACATACCCGCTATTCCACGCCGCTTTCTTTTCCATGCCGGTTCCCACGAGCGGAGCATCAGGCATGATGCACGGCACAGCTTGGCGTTGCATGTTCGTACCCATTAGCGCTCTCGTAGCATCATCATGCTCAAGAAACGGAATCAATCCTGTCGCCACGCTCAAAATTTGGTTTGAACTCACATCAATATAATCTATTTCATCCACAAAAGCAGTGGTGGGTTTGCCATGCACTCGGGCTGACACGCGCTCTCCAAGAATAAAGTCATTTTCATCAATCGGCGTAGTAGCGCTGGCCGTTATTACCCGTTCCTCCTCAAATGAATTCAAATATACTACCTCGTTCGTTACTCTGGGTTTAACTTTTACCGTTTTTTGCTTCGTCTTTTCAATCTTTTTTGCAATTTCTGCGTCAATTTTCTCTCCATACTCAATAACCCCGTCTATTTTTTCCCGCGCAATCTCTCCCTCGGTAAAATGAGCCTCATTGGGAACTTCATGCACCACTTTGTTATATGGAGTCTCCAAAAAACCAAAAGAATTAATCTTTGAAAAAATTGCCAAATGTCCAACCAAACCGATATTTGGTCCTTCAGGCGTGGCAATTGGACACACTCTTCCATAATGCGTTGTATGCACATCACGAACCTCAAAGCCGGCGCGGTCTCGAGAAAGTCCGCCCGGACCAAGAGCGCTGATGCGGCGCTTATGTTCAAGCTCTGCCAAAGGATTGATCTGATCCATGAACTGCGACAATTGCGAACTCATAAAAAATTCGCGCACCGCCCCGATCACCGGACGCGCATTTATTAGTTTGTTTGGCGTCAGACTATCAAGCTCATAAGTGCTCATGCGGTCCTTGATAATTCTCTCCATCCGCGCCATGCCGACTCGAAATCTATTTTGCACCAATTCGCCGACGGCTCTAACTCTGCGGTTTCCCAAATGATCAATATCGTCCGGATCTTCTTGGGTAACATTGAGACGGACGACTTCTTTTAAAACTAGCAATAATTTTTCCAGACTCAAAACGCGTTCGCTCTTTTCGTCAAATTGCGATCCTGATAAGCCAAGAGAAAATTTGGTATTAAATTTGTAGACGCCTACGCGCCCAAGATCATAGCGGTCAAAATTGAAAAACATCGCCTGTATGAGGCTCTTGGCATTGTCGGCTGTCGCGAGATCGCCGGGACGGATCCTCTTGTATACCTCGATCAGGCCTTCGTCCACGCTGTGGGCCGCGTCCTTTTTTAATGTTGCTTCAATAAAATCTATATTTGGATGATTATTTACATCCTGGAAAAAACCCAGAATCTCTTCGTTGGCGCTGCAGCCAAAAGCGCGCAGCAAAGAAGTGGCGGCAACTTTTCTTTTTCTGTCCACTTTGATCCAAATTACGTTGTTTTGGTCAGTCTCGATCTCAATCCAGGCGCCTCGATTCGGAATTATTTTGGCTCCATAATAATTTCTGCCGCGGACGTTGCTTGCGGTAAAAAAAGCTCCGGGGCTGCGAATCAACTGAGAAACAACCACGCGCTCAATTCCATTGACAACAAAAGTGCCCCGATCGGTCATTATTGGTATATCGCCTAAATAGATTTCCTGTTGATTTTCTTCTCCAGTGCGTTTATTTGCCAGCTTGACATTGACGCGCAGAGGACTCTCGTATGTAATATTTTTCTCACGACAGGCCACCTCTTCAAACTTTGGATCATCAAAATAATAATCTTCAAAATACAGCTCAAGATCGCGGCCGGTAAAGTCGGTAATCGGCGATATCTCATCAAATAATTCCTGAATTCCAGTTTTCAAAAACCAATCATAGGATGTATGCTGGGATTCTACCAGATTATCGCCAGGCACCGCCTCTTTTATTTCGGAAAAAAATAGCCGCTGCGTTTGTTTAAGTGGCTGACGTTTGTATGCTGGCATATATTTAATTAGTTAATTTCTTTGAATTACGAAACTCCTAAAAAATATAACAAAAAAATCCGGCTTCTCTAAAAACTGTCTATCAATTTATTAATTATCTTCCCATGGCATTTTATGCATGGTTTGTGACACCGTGCAACCGGATGAATTTCCTCGAGAAACATTTGAGGAACTCAATTTCAGACATATTGAAGTCCTGGGATATCCGAAACGCACTTAATTATTGCTGTTTGCCGTCCTTTTTGGAAATAATCAAAGGTATGAACCCTGAAGCAAGACAACACAGCAACGAACGCGAGTAAAAAGGAACTTGAAACAACTTTGCCTCTGCTTTGATTAGCCAAAAATTAATCATTGAGCAAAAGCAATATTACTTTACAGATCAAACCGACATAAGAATACATCAAAAAAAAGCGTCTGTCAAATAGAGCAGGTGGATAATTATTTGTCAAGAAACAATATTTTTGGCTTATTTTAGACATTTTTTTAAAAAAATATAAATAAAATACAAAAGTTATCCACAATGATAAGACGATAAGCAGTAAGCAGAATAAGCAGTAGGCGATAGGGGACTGTCGCCGAATGGCTCAAATTGTCATTCCCGCCCCCGTTTACACGAGGGTAAACTCCGGCGGGAATCCAGTCGCTCTCTTAATTTTAGCCAAATTCTGAATTCCGCCGGAGTTTACCCTCGCGCAGGCGGGGGCGGGAATGACAGTAAACCTTATTTGGCGACAGTCCCGATAGGTGATAGGCGATATAACAAACAATGGGACAATGCTGCTTACTCTGCTTACAACTTACAACTTTACAACTTACAACTTTACAACTTACAACTTTACAACTTACAACTTTACAACTTACAACTTTACAACTTACAACTTTACAACTTACAACTTATCCCGCCACAGCGGGGCTACATCTTCATTGCGGGGCTGGACAACAAAACAAAATCACCCTTGTTCAGAAGGTGATTTTGACTTGCCATACAGTATATCCAGGCAGGAAAACTGTATTATGAATATATAATACCACAATCTTTATCAACAAGCAAATTTCCGTCTACGCTTCACTGCGCTGAGTAAACTATTATTGAGCGGCAAACCGGATTTGAACCGGCGACCTTCTCCTTGGCAAGGAGACGCTCTAGCCAACTGAGCTATTACCGCACTTAGTTGCGGGGGCCGGATTTGAACCGGCGACCTTTGGGTTATGAGCCCAACGAGCTGCCTGGCTGCTCTACCCCGCGATGTTTTAAACTCAAAATTCAAAACTCAAAATTGACAACGATAACTATAACATTAAACTATATTTTTTTCAAGAGCGGGTAAGGGGAGTCGAACCCCTGTATTGAGTTTGGAAAACTCATATAATAGCCGTTATATGATACCCGCATTTCATAGATAAACGCGCGTACGGATCTTTCAATTGAGCTCTATTGTAGACCAAACAAACTACATTGTCAATATAAAAACATCGATTTGACGCGATGTTTATCGCTGGCGGACGCTAAAAATAAGGCAGCCAACGTTCCTAATTTTCGGTGAATTATGAAACTCCTAAAATTATCGCTACCATACTATCTGGTGTTTTTTCTCCAGTTTCCTCTCATGAAAAAAATCCGCTGAATTACAAACTGCATTATAGTTGATATGCGGTCCAAGCGATGAAAGCCCGTACTCAAACTCGCGAATCTGTTCACGAATCTCTGCTGCCAGCTCTGGGTGTTCTTGTTCATCATCAGCTATCTGGCGCAACGCTCCAAGGCGCTTCTCTATGTCTCCTAATATCTCATCAAATTCCATAATACGGCTCTCGTATTCAAGCTGTTCTGTACTTAAGACAGCCTGCACCACATGATCCCGCAAAGATTTGCGAACGCTGATAAGAGCTCCGCACAGCTCAATTCTTTCTTCTGACTGAAAAAAATCTAAAGAACCGCCTCCATGCAAGTCGCGAAAATCCCCGCCGTGGGCTTGGAACTCGGCATAGCGCTTTTTTAAATTGCGCGACATTTTTTGTTCCAAAAATTTCTCGCCCAATTTACCTTCGTAAATATCCGCAAACTCCTGAAACGCCTGCCGGTACGGCCAAATCCGCCGGCCAAACACGATCATCGTATCTTCCAACTCTTCCAGCGTCAGATTAAAATTGTGCTCAATCTGCTCCATGGCCGCCTGCATATCGTTTTTGATTTCTACGGGAACCAAAGGAGGCAGAGTGTCATACAGCTGCTGAAAGATAGTTAGAGTGTGATTGACGGAAGGGAGATGCATGGGAATGAAGATTGATTGAAAAATTGAAAGACTAAAGATTGAAGATTGAAGATTGAAGATTGAAGATTATTGCTTTTTCTTTCTTAAACTATTGATATAAGCGTTGAGATCTTTGGTAAGTTGGCAATAATTATTATTAAGGTGTAAAAATTCTTCCTGTGTTATATATTTGCGGCCCAATGCGACGGCGATATGGCTGCGTGTCTCCATAATTTCTCCTCGGGCAATATATAAAACTCGTATTTTATCCTGATATGAAAATCTGCCGTGAGATTCCGCGATATTCGCAATGACCGAATTACCCGATCTTACAGTCTGCGAAGCCAGCGCGTATTTTTCTTCAGACGGAAACTTTTCTGTTAAAGTATACACTTTCATTAATAATTCATAACCTTCTCGCCAAATCGACAATTCATGAAATTCTTTATACATAAAATTCGTAATCTTCAATCTTTAATCTTTAATCTTCCCACAATTTAGTATAGCAAATAAATGTTTAAAATAAAACCTTGATCGTGCGCCTACCGCATATTCAGATAATCCCTCCACCTCAAATACAACTCTCTGGTAGCGAACAAATCGCCCGCGCAATACCGCGCGATTTTTTCGTATTCCCCGGCTTCAAACAAAGGCTTGACATCATGCCCGGTTACTCCGCCGGCCTTTGGCGATTCAATACCAAACGTTTTGCAATAAAAATCCAAGTTGAATTTTCGCGTTGCCCCATAAAACTGGAGTTGGTCCAAAAGGTCAATATGCTGATCCGTGTAATATCTGTTTGGCAAAAGATTTTTAGTTGGTTTAATTTGGTGTATGGCGGATCTCATCATCAAAACCGGACAGTCAAAACCGCGGCCATTAAATGTAACAAATTTGTTAGCTGTTGAAATCGCTTTCCAAAATTTTTCCAAAATCTCTTTTTCACTTCCAGAAACATATTTTATTCCGTCTTCTTCAAAATCATCTGCTTGTTTTTCTTGAATCTGGTAATAAACCGCCCCTTTTTCTAATTCAACCGACAACATGCCGATCGCCACAATCCTGTTCGTCGGCGCCCACAAGGCCAACTGTTCTTTTGTTTTTTCTATTTCTTCTTCGCTCTCTGAAAATTTTAACAAATACTCTTGTTGAACTGCATCTAATGAATCAAAATCAACAGGAATGGTTTCAATGTCAAAAATGATAGTATTCATATTGTTTATTCTATAACAAAACAGCCCGTCTGACAACAGGCTGTTTTTGTTTTATTTTTTATTTACTCATTCTGTCCGTCGGAATCGCCAGCTGCCGCAGGCGCGCCCGCTTGTCCGGCTGAAACATCGCCTGTCTTTGGTTCCTCGCGCAGTTCTTGCTTTTTTTCCAGTATATTCTCACGGCGGTTTTCTTTTCTTGTTTCCACCCGCTCTTTGACCTCTTCCCGCACAGCCTGAACAGTTTGATCAACGACGTTCATCCGGCGCAATTTGACAGCCGCGGCAGTATCACCCGCTTCAGCCTCCTCCCGCAAGACTGCCTTTTTCTCCTGCCTCTGCTCCAAAATTTCTTTGCGCTGTTCCACTCTTTCTTTTACCGCCTCTAGTCTTTCATCGCGGAGTTGTTTTAAGTCTTCCCGCGCGCTCTCGTCTCCCTCGGCCGCGCTTTTAAGGAGCTCCCGTTTCTCTTCATTAAACTCTTTCACTTCCTGCGCGTGCTCTTCTATCCTGTCTTTGACATCTTGAAGCCGTTCACGCGCTTTTTCCGGCAGATTTTCGTTGGCAATAGCATTTAACAGCCGCCGGCTGCCCTCAAGCCCTTTCTCTCGCAACTCCCGAAATTTTTCCAATTTTTCCTCAGGCAATTTTTCTTCCAATTTATCCATTATCTTCTCGCGGCGGACCTGGTGGTTGGCGATATTTTCCAACAGCTTGCGCCCGCGGGCCGCCGGATGATTCAGCCATTTTTCTTTATTAGCTTCCACTTTTCCCATCAATTGATTAGCGCGCTCCACCGCTTTTTCGGCCCAGGCCTGTTTGTTGGAATCTTGCGAATTTTCCGAAACATACTCGGCGATCTTCATTCTCTCTTCCGCGAATTTTAATTGTTTTTCCGCTTTTTTTACCGGATCCAAGGTAACCGCGACCGACACTCGCTCCTTTACCCCGCGCCAAAATATTCCCCAACGCGATGGCATTTTAGTTACTTCTTCCACTTCAATGCCTTCCAATTCTTCCTCCGGATCTTCGGCTGAAACGGCCGTTGCTTCGCTGGCATCCGTTGTTAAATCCGCGGCTATGTCCTCGTCCACGTTAGTCGCGGTCGTTTCCGCAATCGTAACGACCGCGTCTGACGCGGTCGCGTCTGCTGTCTGCGCGTAGGCCGAGCCGGTGAGCAAAAACAAACCCGCTACTGTCAATATTGTCCCCCCGTAAAATAATTTTTTGAACATACAAAACATGCTTAGGAATAACTGTTGGCAGTATACACAAGAACGGTAAAAAAGAAAAGAACAAACCGCCCAGATATTTACCGGGCGGTTGTGTTCCTTTCCTAAAATTTGGTTTCCTGAAACAATCAATTCCTATTTCCTTTGAATTACGAAACGTCATTATTTGTCATTCCCGCGGAGGCGGGAATCCAGCAATCGCTTGACGACTGGATTCCCGCCTCCGCGGGAATGACAGTTTACGCCTCTTTCGTAATTCAAAGTATTTCTCTAACTTTTCTGCTCTAGCCCAATATGTGCTAGAGCATTATCATTCAAGATTACGTACATCTGCTTCCTTAACCTCGTCTGGATTTAATCCGAGTTTTATAGCAGCTACGTGTAGCAAAGTTGCCAAATAAGATTTTTTGCCTCCGGGTGTGTCGTCCCAAAAAACAGCGCGATTTTCTTCGTCCGCCATAATTCTATCCAAAACACCTTGAATAGAAGCGGCAATTTCTGTCGCACCCTCTCCTATTATTCTATTTATTTCTTGCTTGCGATCACGATGGTCCGCACGCGCTCTGCCCTCTGCTTCTTCCCAAGTCATATTATAAATAGGTTAAATGATAGCCGCCAATCAGGTGGCTGATTGGCGCCGTTTAAAAATGAGAATTAATCACCTCACTATCCTTCCCTACCGCCGAGCGTTTCTTGCCTGGCAATTTCCTTTTCCACTGATTCCCGTATTGTCGAATCTTGAACCTCGCCGACATGCACTTTCAAAAGATCGAGGAGGTCTTTCCAGCCATGGGTAGCCGCGGCATTCAGCACCGAATCTTTGGCAGTGCGATCTGCGGCCGCGTCATACAACTCTCGCAAGAGGCCTGGAATAAACGTTTTATCCTCCATTTGAGCGATACCGTACATCAGCTGCTGAATTGACCACTTATCTTTAATGGTTGGAAATTTTTGTACAATGTATTTTCTAACCGCGTCCCGATCCGCCGAAGCCGCCAATGTCCGCAACATGATAAACTTCTTCCGGTCATCTAGACCGTCAAAATATTTTTCTATCACCGCGAGTCCATGCTCGGCGCCTCCCTCGGCGATAATAAATAGCATTTCGGCTCTGGGATCTCTGTCTTTCATTGGATTGCGGTCTGGCTGTATGGCATCTGGCGGAATCCGTTCAATCTCCCTAGCGACAAAATCTGCCCCGGCTTGACCGCATCCTTTCACCATTGCGCGCAACGTGACGTTCTTTCCTCCTTTATCCTCTACGCCTTCATACACTCGCTGCAACTGCTGAAAAGCGACCGCTGGTTCAGATCGTGACATACTTCTAATCAACTCAATATAATGCTCGCGATTACCACCATATTCGCCCCTTCCTGACTGGCCTAATTCCAGCGCCCTGTCTGCCGCGTCAACTATATGAAAGCTTATCGGTAACACGCTGGCCTCGGCGCCTGACGCTATTTCTTTTTTCCTTATGTTATAAGGGCAATCAGACCCGCACGCTTCCCGCGGACCATTGCAAAAAGAACACATTTTTGCTGGTTTTTCTCCTGGCATAATTTGGCTGTTAAAAATAAAAATTATTTCACCTCAAACCCTCTCAACACCGCCCTAAATTCTTCCTCGGTCAAAAGCGATGTCCTTGACGCCGGAATGAGCGAGCCGCCGGCAACCAAGGGTGTCGGGTCAATGTCAATAATGTCTCCTTCGTCAACCTCGCCTCTCGCCAGCATGTCCGCTATTTCGGGAAACGCGTTTCTAAATTTGCCCGCGCTTCTCTGTTCTTCCCAATCATCCAGCATTCTCTGTTCTTCCGTTGTCCGGTCCCCGGGCGCTTTGGCATAGATATTATTATCAAATCTTTTCACTGCTACCAATCTTTGTGCTCTCCGCATTCTGCATCCCCGTTTTCGCTAGATGTTTGGCAATTTCTTCCGCCCTTTCCACTGGAAAAACAATGCCAAAACCCGGATAAAGCTGTTTGACAACATCCAGTCCGTTAGCATCAACGAAAAATGTTGCCTGTCTGCCTCTGTCTTCTTTTACCGTTTTCGTTAAACCTAACTGTGACAAAGAATCAAAATCAATCTGATCGGCTCCGACAAATAACAAGCCGTCTTTGTCCGGTACGATACCGGCAGTATGCCCGTTGACCGCGAAATCCAAAAACTCGCCATTTGGATCAGTGGCGATAGGGACTCCGTCTCGCACTTCAAATCTTCCTTGGGCGCTATTTACCAAGGTTTCCTGTGCCGTGGCAAAAGCGGCTCGCGGATCGGCTACGGCCGTGTCTAGATTGCGCGATACTGCTTCGACATTTTCTATAAATTGCCCCTCCGAAAGATCCGTTTCAGGTCCCCTCTCCATGGCTCCGGCAGAAACCATCCATGTCTGAATCGCCGGATCCGTACCACTCTTAAACTCATTTGCGTGTCCCCAAATCGCGCCGACATGAAGTTCATCGGTAAGTTTTTTTACGGCTTCTGGATCGGCGCCTAATGCTTCAGCGATTTGTGTTAACTTGTCTGCTGTCTCTTTGACCGCCCACTGCGCGGCCGGATCCAGCCCCCGTTGTGCTCTTCCTTCCAACCCTCGCAGTTTGTGTTCTTCCCCATATTTCTTCAATTGCGTTTTTAACTCCACCACTTTGGCGGCGAGTTCCGCGGCTTCGCGGCCGGCATCTCCTTGTTGTGGTTCCATATTTTTGAATAATTAAGAATAAATACAAATAAACATCAATTTCCTAAATGAAATTTATAAACTCTAAACACTTATCAACCTCTTTTATGTTCTTTCAATTTTTTCCTTATCTTTTCCAAAGCAACTGTGTCGGAACGACGCTGTATATTTTTCTTCAGATTTATTAATTCCCGAGAAAGCTGTTTCTTTAGTTTTTGAGCTAATTCAATTTTCTTGGATAAACTTTTTATACTGTTGGCTGTGTTTGATTTTTTCATATATAGTCTAGGACCTAAAATAATGACGCCTCTCTCAATTTACGACCACGCAAAATTGCGTCAATTGCGTGAGTACTTGTCACATCTACTCCTTTTTGTTTAAGCAAATTATTGATATATGGAAGCGTATCATTTGCATCTGGCCGATAATGACCTGAACCATTATTGTTTTCTACCATTACCCATTTACCATTCCTTTTTTCAAATAAAAATTCTCCGGATCCATACACATTTCTCCCGCGTGCCAATTCTGAATGAGCGGCGCGGCCAGACACATCACCTCGCAAAACCTCTTCTTGAACCACAATATCTCCTTCGGCGGTAACTGCATAAATCACTTTCATGGTGTTTTCGTCTTTCTCGTGCACAACGCGCTGAGCCGTCTGAATCCACGCATCTGTCGGGACTGCTTGACGATAGATTTCTTCCAGTTCTCGATATAAATCTTCAAGCCGAGGTTGGTATTCTGCGGAAATAGCGCGCACGCCCGCAAACGCCTCGACACGCGCGAACTTCAGTGCATTTAATTCTGCAGTAATAGCTTCAAAACGTTGTTTATTATCTTCAGGAATTTCACCTTTTGTTGCGCTTAATTGTTGTTGCAAGACAGCCTGTTCTTTCCGCAACCGCCCCATTCGTTCCCCTATCCTTGCCGCTTCCTGACGCGCGCCTGTTTCTGACTGCTCCATCCGTGCAGTACGTTCTTGTTCTAACAAGGAAAGATCGCGTTCCACCCGCGTAATCTGCCTTTTGTGTGACCCCGCTCTGCCGGTACGCTCCATATACGCGCGCGCCCGACGGATATTTTCTTTGATAATGTTTATTTTTGTACGCCTGATTTCCTCATCAGTAGTATTCTCATGCTTACTCACTTTTCCCTCTTCTGGATCAAACACATGAATCTCTTGATAGCGTCGATCCTGCTCCTCAATAGAACGCATGAAGTCTTCTATTTTCATAAATCGTTCGGGCCAATCATAGTCACGCGCAATCAGCGCCTCTTGAACTATTTTTTGCAACTCTCCCTGCGAACGTTTTCCAATCATGTCATACCATTCACGTATTTTAAGATCAGCGCTTATGGCTGCTTCCAACTCCGGCAGCCCTTTATACTTAGAAACCAACCTATCATCGTCATCGGTCAATTCAAAAAATGCCGCCAATGCCTCTCTCACTCGCGCCTGAATATCTTCGGGAGATTCGGATTTGCTGCGCCTGGAGCCAAGCCCTTTAAGCGCACCTTCTGCGCGCGGTCTGTCAACACCATTTTTATTGATACCATAGATAGTATCAATAATAATATGTTCAATATCAAGCGCTATACCTTCTGGTCGGCCGGCATAAGCCATGGCTTTCCGCTGCAATCTTGCATCACTTTCTTCTCCTGAAGCTGTTCTGTTTGTCTCATACACAGCAATTTTTCCAATAGCAGCCATAACTTTCTCCACTGCGGCCGGAATCTTGTCTTCCGGTAAAATATAATGCCGTTTTACAGCAGCGATGTCCGGATTCTTTTTCAAATAATCCAAGAAAGCGCGTATTTCGTGCTCTACATAGTCAGCCCGAGCATATTCAGAAACCGCGCTCTTTGTATTATTTTTATTAATTATTACTTTTTGTTCACGGAAACGTTGAAATACAGATTCGTTGCGCAATTTGTCATACACATCAAACACTGCGATCGATGTGATGTGACCTGGATTTTCAAAACAATGATTCCATAAAGCTTCCAATGCCGCCTGGGGGTTATCGTGTGGATCAACTCCTGCCAATTCACCCAAATCTACTATTGCTTGTTCTACACCAAATTGATACTTATCTTTGTTTAGAATTCCCCGCATTACTCTGCCGGCCTGGTCAGGATCCGACATTTTGAGATCAAACAAAACAGATACCGCCTGTTTGAATTCAACAATTGAATTTATTTTGTTTGGAAACATGCTGCGAAAAGCTTCTTGTTGCTTTTCTGCTGTTATGCACGTTTCAGCTAAAATGGTGATAATACTATCAGGATTTGAAGGATGCTCGGCCAGCGACTTTTCAATCCCAATAATAATTTTCTTATCCTCCTCATCGTACTGTTCTTCATTGTGGAATTGTAATCCACTATCTATAGTTTTGCCCGATGCATCCTGACGCAAAACTCGCTTGAGGACAAAACGATATTCTTTGCCGCTTGGCAGAGGTTGGATATACACAATTTCAATTTCAGGCACAGCGCCCCGATCTTCAATACGCGATCCCATCGCCCATACCAAAAATTTTTTATCAACCCGTCCAGATACTTCGACCGTCGCTCCATCGGCTAATCCTTCATGTACCGCTTCCCGATACTTCAATAATTGATTACGGACTTGCACCAATTCACCAAATGGTTTGCGCGGATAACATTTTGTCTCGTAAATATACGGTTTTCCGTTACGCACAATCGGCACGTCAAAATCTATCAAGACCCCCGTTTCTACAGTTCTTCCATTTTCTTTGATACGATTAACTTTTAGTTCAGTAGGCGGCCCAAAAAAATTTATTTCTTTGTTCCCATAACCAGCATATTTTACCCGTAGCTCTTGACCAGTCTTTGAAAAATCCAACTCCTCATCACCTTGCCTGAGTACGCGGACAATGCGGCTCACCTCAAATGTCATACCTCGAAATGCAGTAACGACACTGGCGCTATCGCGCGCCTTCAAAACTTGTTCTTGTGTTTGAGAAAATCGATCAACAATACGTCTGTAAAATATATCAAACGCCGCCCTTTCGCCCGCTTCCAACCCAGACTGAATTTTATGCAATTCACCAAGGGCAGCTTCAAAAGCGATTCTATCGCGTTCGGGCAAGACTTCCGCGTTTCTAAATTCATCTCTTAATTTTAAAACCGCTCTCGCTTCCACTGCGGTTTCTGTGGGGCGTGCAGCGAGTTCTAAAGTTTTCTTAATTCCACGCAATTCTTGCATTCGTGCAGAAACATCCCTCTTTAAAGGACTTTTCGTGTCCAGCAACCGAATAAGTTCTGTATATTTTTCCAATAACGCGCTAACGAGCTCCAGGTTATCGCGATTCAACAGTTCTAATTCTGCATTGAGTTGTTCAAAAAGCTCTTCAGGCGGAACTTCACGCGTCTGAGGTAAAGTAACTACTAAAGGTTCCGTACCTAATTTAATTGTTTCTCCTTGTGGGTCTTCTACCATACTAAATATATTCCTTTTACATTGCGAGTGTAGAGGTGGTGTAAAATTTTATTCCAAAGTCAGCCATTAAGACAGCGCCACCGCGTCCAGCGCGGCTTTAATTTGTTCCGCTATCATAGACGGATTTTCTGTCCGAAGACGCGCCAATTCTTTCTTTAGCATACCCATCGCCCGGCCAAAATCTTTGCCTTGAGGTATGCCTCTACCCGTCACATATTCCGCCATTGATGAGCCGCCAAAAATGCTCTTCTCAAATTCTTTAGCCACCGCTTCTTTCCTCGCTTTTTCCGCCTCCGCCTCAAGCTCTAGTTTGAGCTTGGTAATGGCGCTATCCACTTGGCCGCGGAAAGCGCGCTTCTGTTCCGGTGTTTCGCCCGGCCTGACGCTGGCCGCGTCATCACCCAAGGTCATGATTCTTAATAGATCCAATTTTCTCTCGTCAACGCGGCCGTCCGGACTGACAAATAATTCTTTAAATTTTGGCAATCTAACATCGCCCGGATTTAACAACAACATGTGATGCTCTACCACAAACGCCAGATCCGCCTTTTGTCCGTCTGAAAGTTTGGCGCCGGATTGTTCAAGTATTGCCGGCAACATTTCCACGCTCTTGTCATCATGTCCGCGAAAATTAGCGGCAATTGCTTTTCTCACATCATCCCCGGCGCCGGGCAGTTCTTCTTTTATTCTCCCTTGCATTTGAGCGGAGTGTTCCTCCATCAATTTTCTTATATTGCTTTTAGACAAACCTTCCAGAATTTGGCCGCTAACCTCGGCTAGTAAATTATTCACCCACTTGCCGGCCGCGTCAACCTGTTCCGGCGAAGCGCCTACAGTTTCATTTTGTTTCCCGGATACCACGTCATACTTCTGCGTCCCGGCCTTGCCAATATCGTGGAGCACGGCGGCGAGCTGTAACAACTCCAAATCCGATTCACTCAGATTATCACCTGCCGTTCTAAAAGCTCTCGCCGTTTCAAAAACAACCAATTGGGTATGGACCAGCGGATCACCTTCCCCGTGGTTGGGACCATGATCCATGCCTTTCATTTTTCCCATCGCGGCGGTGAAGGTTTCGCTTGACTCCAAACTGAACCTCGCGACTGCGTCGCGATAATCTCCCGCGGCGCGGGCTTTTTTATCGTCCAACGACAGTTCGCAAGCGCATTCCGCCAGATTTTTGCCGCATTTGTCGCAATAACCTTTTTCCGCGGCTGGCACTGACACCATTTGTTCTCTCCCTTCAGGGCTTCTTGTCATACTTTTTAAAATAAAAAACAGGTATTTCAAAATACCTGCCGATGATTAAAATGTTTTGTTAAAAAAAATTGGCACATATCGTGTATATTATAGTAAAAAATTGATTTTTTGTAAAGAGTGTCGTACAATAGAGGATACGAAATACGAAAAAGTACGAAATTACGAAATAAACCGTATTCGTTTTCGTATTTTCGTACTTTTTCGTATTTCGTATCTATGA
>JBAZZL010000011.1:0-32250 GCA_041658785.1 Patescibacteria group bacterium | reverse complement strand
ATTTCAGATTTCAGATTTGATTGAGATAGATGGATCAAAGGCAAAAGACGCTTGGCTAAATGGTTTGAGAGATAAATTATATTGATGCTTACCGATAACGGATAATTCTGATTTACGGATATTTGTTGATTTGTAGGATTTGTAGATTGGCATTCATTCGTTGATTAGCATCACTCAAATCAGTAAATCAGGATTATCCGTAATCGGTAAGTAAGTAAAAAACCGCCCTTCGGCAGTTCTTTACATTAAATTGTCCGTGGTAATTCCGCGCGTATCAATACTTTCACTGATACGCACAGAACTTGCCACGGACCCCCCATTACCCGCGACAAGCATTTCTTCTTGACCTCACGGTCACTTAGAGGCGATGCTTCCGTCAGCTGGCTCCCGAATCGTGATGCCGCCCTCCAGCGACCGACCTGGTCCCAGGTCACCGCGCTGTCTAACAAGTCGTGAGAGCGCCTGAGTCGCTTGGACAAGCGCTTTAGACGTCCCCCGAGGCAGTTTTGCTCTGCGATTTCTTTCCAACAGCATATCGCGCAGACTGCCCAAGTCGCCGTTGGCGCGGACAAACTGCGCAGTAAGCTCCAAGAGCTTACCTTCATCGAAGACACCCGAGATGGTGCTCCCATCATCCGCGACGACACTGAACCTCATTACCTTCATCTCTGAACCCTCCTCTCGCTCTCGTGAAGCGTCTCCTAGTCTCTTGAATCATCGGGCCACTCCACCCTTCTCCGGGTGAATGCCACAACCTCGTCCCTGTTGTGGAGGTCATTCATAAATCTCTTGACCCCCTTAATGAGACCAACCAAATCCCTGAATTCCAGGTGGGTAGAAGAGTTGGTATTGACTTCCACGTCATTGCCATCTCCACTCCACTCAATCTCAAATACATCCTTACCATCGATAGTGACTAGTGCCTTCATTCTCTCCTCCTTCGTTCAAGTATCTGCCTCTGGCTCTGGGACATCACTCACCTGATAAAAATATCCTAACAAACTTAACCATCGCTGTCAAACGACCTGAATCATTGATGGCGAAAGATACACATAAATATCAGTAAATCAGGATTATCCGTTATCCGTAAGTAAGCAAAAAAACTATGCCCATCAAATACTCCGACGTCGGCGACGACTACGCCAAAAAAGATCCAATTAAAAAACTGGCTCAATCGGTCGCGGCCCAAACCGGCGCGAATTTGTTAAAACACGGAATGGAAGAAATTTCCGCGAGCCGCGGCGAGTCGGCTTATGTTTGGAAGCAAAATAATATTTATATGGCCGCGGTAATTGAAGGCCTGGGCACCAAAAACTTGGTGGCGGACGAGACGCGCAAAATCACCGGCAAAACATATTATGACATTATCGGCTACGAAACCGTGGCCACCGTTATCAATGATTTGATTACTGTCGGCGCCAAACCGCTTGTCATGCACGCCTACTGGGCCGTTGGCTCAAACGATTGGTTTCAGGACGAAGAGCGCTTTAGAGATTTGGTAAAAGGATGGAAAGAGGGGTGCGACGCGGCCGGCGCGAGTTGGGGCGGCGGCGAAAGCCCCACGCTTGCCTCGATTGTCGACCCTCTCCGCATTGATCTTGGCGGCTCGGCGGTCGGGGTTATTGATCAAGAAAAAGAATTGATAACTGATAAAAAATTGCGGGCAAGCGATCGAATCATTATGCTCCGAAGCAGCGGGATAAACGCCAACGGGATTTCACTCGCGCGGGCAGTGGCGGAAAAAATGCCGGACGGTTACGCAACTAAATTAGCAAACGGACAATACTTCGGCGAAGCGGTGTTAAACAAAACAAACATTTACGCGCGTTTGATTCAAGATTTATTTTCCGCCGGAGTAGATATTCACTATGTCTCCAACATTACTGGCCATGGTCTGCGCAAAATCATGCGCGCGAGAGGCGGCTTTACTTACGTTATTGAAAAAATTTGCGAACCGCCCGAAGTGTTTTCGGCCATTCAAAAATACGCCGAGCTATCCGACGAAGAAATGTACGGCACCTATAATATGGGCATGGACTACGCATTATTTGTTGCGCGGGAAGACGTGGAAAAAACTTTACTGACTATTAAAAAGAACGGATTTGAAGGAATAAACGCCGGGTACATTGAACATGGAAATCGAGCCGTCATCATCAAACCAAAAAACATAATTTTTACCGCCGAATCGCTTGATCTAAGATAACATTTGTGTAAAAATGTCATTCCGAGCCCCGCATTGTGGGGGGCGAGAAATCCCTTAGAGAATATCCCAGCAGTAATGTAATATTCACAACAAACCACTCGTTAAGGGATTCCTCCACTCCGTCCCGATGCGAATCGGGACTCCGGTCGGAATGACATGGACGACCCTATGAAAATAGCCATCATTCAATTTCCCGGCTCAAATTGCGAAGCGGAATCAAGCCGCGCCATCCGCGCCGCCGGCATGGAGCCGATAGAATTTTTGTGGAATGACAATTATACTAAGCTGGAAAATTTTGAGGGCTATTTTATCGTCGGCGGATTTTCTTACGAAGATCGAGGACGAGCGGGAATTATCGCCTCGCTGGATCCGGTGATGAAAATAATCGCCGCGGAAAGCGAGAAAGGAAAACCCGTGCTCGGAATCTGCAACGGCGCGCAGATTTTGGTGGAAACCGGACTGGTCCCCGGACTGGAAAACAATCAAATCGGCATGGCGCTCGCGGTAAACAAGCGGGTCAGCGGTGAAAAAATTCTCGGTACCGGATTCTATAACGCCTGGGTCAACATCACGCTCTCGTCGCCAAACGGCGCCAACGCTTTTACGAGCGAGATGGCGCCCGGCCAAATCATCAAACTGCCGGTCGCCCACGCCGAAGGAAGATTCATTATCCCCGACGATCTGCTGAAAGAATTGATCGCGAACGATCAAACCGTTTTCCGTTATTGCGACGGGGAGGGCAGGCTAACGGCAGAATTTCCGATTAACCCCAATGGCGCCGCCTACAATCTCGCCGCGGTCAGCAATGCCGCGGGCAATATCCTGGCAATGATGCCGCACCCGGAGAGATGCGCGAGCGGCCAGCCGATTTTTGCCTCCCTGAGAAATTATATCAGCCAAAAAAGGAAAATTAGCGTCAAAACTCTCTCTTACGCCCCGCCCGCCTATCAATTGCCAACATACGAAAAGCCGGCCAATGCCCGCGAATTAATTACCGAGCTCATCATCACCGACAACGAAGCCGAAACAATCAGAAAGACGCTCCAAGACCTCGGCATTCACGCCAATATCTCGCGAAAAACGCATTGGGAAATATCTGGACCAGATATTAGAGAGGAAACGGTTTGGAATAGCTTAATTGAAAGCGGAGAATTATTTAATTCCAACAAAGAAAAAATCGCCGCCGCGCTTAGCGGCCAAGAAGGCCAGCCAAACCACTGCGCCTTCCTGCTCGTCCGCTACCGCGACGACTTTGTCGGCAAAAGCAAACTTGCTACCCTAACTGATAAATTCGGCGTCAGCGGGGTTACTGATATAAAAAAATCAACTCTCTGGCGCGTCTCGGTTGAACGTGGTAATATAGAAGAAATTATCCGCCATATCTTAGCCACCCGCATCCTATTTAACCAATTTTCGCAAGAATGTTTAATCCTGTAACCAAAATAAATCCCTCACATCCGCATTATCCGTAATTCCGCAGACTTGTCCGCCGCAACCAAAGGGGTGGAGGCGGATTCGCATTCATCCGTAAATCCGCATCATAGTCATATGAAATACCAAGCCATCATCGCCAAAAATCTTAACAACTGCCTCACCGAGACCAATCTTGGGATTGGGAAAAAACATCTAGGCAAGGTGCGGGATGCTTATGAACTTGGAGACAAAATGATCCTTGTCACCACCGACCGACAGAGCGCGTTTGACCGCGTGTTGGCTTCCATTCCGTTCAAGGGGCAGGTTTTAAATCAAACGAGCGCCTGGTGGTTTCAAAACACCAAGCACATTATTGACAATCATGTTTTAGCCATTCCCGATCCCAATGTTACTGTCGGCAAAAAATGCGCCGTATTCCCGGTTGAGTTTGTCGTGCGGGGTTATCTTACCGGCAGCACAGGCACCTCGGCCTGGGTAAATTATGCCAAAGGCGTGCGAAATTTCTGCGGCAATATCCTGCCCGAGGGTTTGAAAAAAAATCAAAAATTTGACTCCCCCATTATCACGCCCACAACCAAATTTGAAGAGCACGATCGCAATGTCAGCCCCGAGGAAATTGTCAACGAAAAAATGATGACCCAGGAAGATTACGAATTTGTCGCGGACAAGGCCCGGAAACTTTTCGCTTTTGGTCAGGAGACTGCCTTAATCCACGGTCTGATTCTGGTAGATACTAAGTATGAATTTGGCAAAGACGCGGCGGGAAATATTTTGATCATTGATGAGTTGCACACGCCGGATTCATCCCGTTACTGGATTGCCGATAGTTATAAAGAAAAAATTGCCGCCGGACAAGAGCCTGAAAACATTGACAAAGAATTTTTGCGCCTTTGGTTTAAGGAAAATTGCGACCCGTACAAGGATGCCGTATTGCCTCTCGCGCCGGATGAATTGGTTGTTGAACTTTCCCGCAGGTACATTCAATTGTATGAGATGATTACGGGTATGTCCTTCGCCTTTCCTGACACGGGGATGCATGTTGAAGAGAGAATTAAAAAAAATTTACATTTATTAAAATAGTAGATAGATACACGAATTGAACGAATTTAACGGATCAAAACGAATTCGTTAAAATTCGTTCAATTCGTTCAATTCGTGTATCTATCCAACCTTCTATATGAAGTGCATTCTATTACTTGGCTCCATTAAAGACGAATCCCACGCCAAAAAAATCACTGACGAACTGAACAAATTCGGTATTCAGTGGGAAGAGCACGTCGCCTCGGCCCACAAAGAGGCAAAAAAACTGCTGGCGATTTTGGAGAAATACAAAAATAAAAAAGTAATCTATGTAACCATCGCCGGCCGGTCAAACGCGCTCTCCGGTTTTATCGCCGGCAATTCCGATAAAGTGACGATTGCCTGCCCGCCTTTCAAGGATAAACATGACATGTTGTTAAACATTCACTCAACTTTGCAAATGCCGAGCAAAGTGCCGGTTTTGACGGTTTTGGATCCGGCTAACGCGGCGCTTGCTGTCAAACGAGTAATGAGTTTAATGGTTTAATGGTTTAATAGTTATAATTGGACATTGAAAATTTGAGATTTTATTAAAAATTAGGTGAATTAGGTGAATTAAAAATTATCAACATTTCTTTACCATATGCCTCCTCTCTCCACCCTCTCCCCCCTCGACGGCCGCTATCATGAACAGTTGAAAGAACTGCAAAACTACTTCTCCGAAATGGCGCTCATCCGCTATCGGCTGGTGGTGGAAATTGAATATCTGATTGATCTATCGCTAGAGCCGGGGGTAAAAGAACTGCCGCCGTTTACTTCGGAAATTCAGTCGGCGATCCGGTCTATTTATCGCAACTTCTTGCCAGAAGACGCGGCGGCGGTTAAAGATCTAGAAAAAATGACTAACCACGACGTCAAAGCCGTGGAATATTTTCTGCGGGAAAAGTTAAAAACTAAAAACCTGGATAAATACAATGAATTCATCCACTTCGCCCTTACTTCCGAAGACGTGAACAATCTGGCTTACTCCATGATGTGGTACGATGCCGTGTCGGAAATTTACCGCCCGCTTATCACGGAAGTGCGCCGCCAAATTGCTGCATTCGCGAACGAATACAAAGACCAGCCCCTGCTGTCCCTGACGCACGGCCAGAGCGCCACGCCGACAACGGTGGGGAAAGAATTCGCCGTGTTCGCCGCGCGGCTGGACCGGCAGATTGAACAACTGAAAAATCACCGCCTGCTGGGAAAATTCGGCGGAGCGACCGGCGCTTGGAGCGCGCATCAGATCGCTTATCCAGAAGTAGATTGGCAGGAGTTCAGCAAAAAATTTATTACCAAACTCCATCTTGAACCAAATCTTTTAACTACCCAAATTGAACCGCACGATTCTCTGGCCGAAAGCTATCAGATTATTTTCCGGATCAACACTATCCTATTGGATTTCTGCCGCGATGTCTGGCTTTATGTCAGCCGCGGGGTACTCGGCCAAAAGAAAAAAGAAGGCGAGGTTGGTTCCAGTACCATGCCGCACAAGATCAATCCGATTCATTTTGAAAACGCCGAAGGCAATCTCGGCTTGGCGAACGCCTATTTTTCCCATCTCGCCGAAAAACTGCCCGTTTCCCGCCTGCAAAGAGATCTCTCCGACAGCACCGTCCTCCGCAACCAAGGCGTCCCGCTCGCCCATTCGGTGCTCGCTGGCAAAAATATCTTGCAAGGTATGTCGCGCCTCACTCTCAATGAACAAAAACTGAACGAGGAACTGGACAATCACTGGGAAGTCCTCGCCGAGGCAGTGCAAACAATTCTCCGCAAACACAACGTCAGCGGCGCCTATGAAAAACTAAAAGAACTAACGCGCGGGCAGACGATTACCAAAGAATCTTTGCGCGAATTTATAAAAACATTGGAAATTCCGGAGGAAGATAGAGAAAAATTATTAAACCTGACGCCACATACTTACATCGGACTGGCAAACAAATTGGTAAAGTAACTCTAAAATTCACCTAATTCACCTAATTGTCTAATTCACCTAATAAAATTTCCAATTTCCATACCTAAAGTTATTGGTTATTCGATTATTTGTCATTGGACATTTTATTAGGTGAATTAGGTGAATTAGACAATTAGGTGAATTAAACTTCCATAAACAATCTTTAATCTTTGTACCTATTTGAATTATGTGCGGCATTATCGGCATTTTTTCCCACCAACCAGTGGCCGAAGAACTCCACGACGGCCTGATTCACTTGCAGCACCGCGGCCAGGACGCGGCTGGCGTTTGCACGTATAACCAGCAATTTCATATCGTCAAGGGATCGGGCTTTGTCAAAGATGTTTTTAATCAGCAGAATATCCAGCTGTTAAACGGCAATTGGGGCATTGGCCACACGCGCTACGGCACGGCCGGAGGCCGATCCGCCGCCGAAAACGCCCAACCGTTCATGATTCAGTCCCCCTATGGCATCGCCATGGCGCACAATGGGGACTTAACCAATTATACCGCGTTAAAAAAGGACTTGGCGGAAAATGATCGCCGGCATTGCAACTCAACGTCTGATTTGGAATTGATTCTCCATGTTTTTGCCGCCAAACTTGACAAACTTGATCCGCGGGCCGATTTTTTTGAAAATTTGTGCCAAGCCGCGCTCTCCGTCTTTGACCGCTGTGTCGGCGGCTATTCGGTGGTAGGGATGATCGCGGAAAAAGGCATGATCGCCCTGCGCGATCCGCACGGCATCCGGCCGTTTACCTGCGGCATGAGAATAAACGCGGACGGCGCCAAAGATTATATTTTTTCTTCGGAAAATACCATGTATTATCCTTTGGGATTCAAACACATGGGCAACGTTCAGCAGGGCGAGCTGGTTTACATCAACGAAAAAGGCGAAATGCAAAGCCGTGTGTTGCGGCAGGCCGAGTTCACGCCGGATATTTTTGAATACGTTTATCTGGCTCGGCCGGATGCTATGATCAATAATGTAAGCGTCTATCGCGCCCGCTTGCGCATGGGGCAGAATCTGGCCAAACGATGGAAAGAAAAACATCCTAATTTCCTGCCCGACATCGTGATCCCCATCCCCTTTTCTTCCAACACGGCCGCGCTTGCCTTGGCGCATGAGATCGGCGTGCGCTATTCCGAAGGACTATACAAAAATATCTTTATCGGCCGGACTTTCATTATGCCCGGGCAGGAAAAAAGAAAAAAATCAATCCTGTTAAAACTTTCGCCCCAAGAAGTGGAAATTAAAAACAGAAAAGTGATGTTAGTTGACGATTCCATTGTCCGAGGAAACACGAGCAAAGAAGTGATTGATCTGGTTCGTCACGCCGGCGCCAAAGAAATCTATTTTGTCTCGGCCTGCCCGCCGGTCAAGTATCCTGATTTTTACGGATTGGACATTCCCACCCGCGCCGAACTGATTGCCGCGAACAAGTCCGAAGAAGAAATCCGCCAATTCATCGGCGCCGATATTCTGCTCTATCAAACCATTCCTGATCTGGTGGAAGCGGTAACCCGCCGCGGCGAACACAACATCGCCCGCCCCAGCATGCCGTATCTGGACGGGTGGTATGTGACCGGGGATATTGATGAAGAAAGAATGGTGGAAATGGAGAAAGAGAAGAGATGCGTGTGAAGCAATTCACCTAATTCACCTAATTTCTAATTCACCTAATAAAAATCTTAATGCCAAACGATAATGACAACACTAATTAAATTTTATTTTAGTAACCATCGTCAGAAAAGCCAAAAAGACGGAAGAAAAAAACTGAAGACACCAATAATTAAACATTTGTCATTAGACATTTTATTAGGTGAATTAGAAATTAGGTGAATTCGTATGAACATCCTCCTCATCGGTTCCGGAGCGCGCGAACACGCTATTGCCAGAGCGATAAAAAATTCAAAACATCACCCCGATCTTTTTTGTTTCGGTTCCAGCAGAAATCCGGGCATTTTTGAATTATCTGCAAAATATGAAGTGGGGAATATCAATGATCCATCAGCTGTTTTAAATTTCGCGAAAAAAAATAATATTGACTGGGCGATTGTCGGCCCGGAAAACCCGCTGGAAGCTGGCGTATCAAATACTCTTTGGGATAACGACATTCCCTGCGTCGGGCCGAAGAAAACCCACGCCCAACTGGAAACCAGCAAACGATTCACGCGCGAATTGCTTACTGAATACAATATCCCGGGCTGTCCAAAGTATAAATTTTTTAACTCAATGGAGGGCGTCAAAGAATTTTTAAATGAACTGGGAGATTTATATGTCGTTAAAGCCGACGGTTTGATGAGCGGCAAAGGCGTCAAAGTCGCAGGCGACCACCTCCACTCTCATGAGGGGGCGCTACAATACTGTGAAGAATTAGTCGCCAAAAATAGCGCGTTCGTTATTGAAGAAAAACTAATCGGCCAGGAATTTTCCTATATGTCTATTTGCGATGGCGACCACTTGGCGCACACCTTCGCGATTCAGGATCATAAGCGTGCGTTTGTAAATGACGTTGGAGCAAATACGGGCGGCATGGGAACTTATTCCGATGCCAACCACTCGCTCCCCTTTTTGACCGCTGATGATATTAAACAAGCGCAAAAAATTAATTTAGCAACAGCGCGAGCGTTAAAAAATAAATTTGGCGAGGGCTACAAGGGCGTATTATACGGCGGCTTTATGACGACGGCCGACGGCGTCAAACTGATTGAATACAACGCCCGCTTTGGCGATCCGGAAGCGATGAATGTCTTCGCGCTATTGGAATCCGATTTTGTAGACGCTTGCCAGGCGGTAGTTAACGGCGCCTTGAACCAAACTCATCTCCGTTTCGCGAACAAAGCGAGCGTCTGCAAATACGCGGTGCCAAACGGATATCCGGACAACCCAATCAAAAATCAAAAAATTGACATCTCCGAAACGCAAAACAATGACTCATTATATTACGCTGCGGTTGATGAAAGAAAAGACGGTCTGTATGAAACCGGCTCGCGCGCCATCGCGGTAGTGGGCGTAGCAAACACCATCGCCGAAGCGGAACAAATCGCCGAAGCGGAAGTTTGCCGAATTAAAGGGCCGTTGTTTCATCGGGAGGATATTGGAACGATTAAATTGATTGGAAAAAGGGTGGAGATGATGGAAAAAATTAGGAAAAATTAAACAGAATTGAACAAAATTATACAAAATTGAATAAAATTTAACAAAAATTTTTTGTAATTTATTCTTAATCCAAAAAGAGTATGAAACAAGAACTATCCGTGATGACTGTCACCAAAACTCAATCCATTACTAACACCAAACTCTGGGTGGCGACTGCGACTCTGCTTGTTGCGAGCGCTTTGGCTTTCGCTGCCCTGCCAATGGCAAATGGAAATAGCGCCAGTCAGCAGCTGGGTTCCACCAGCGGTACTTCAGCTATGGTATCTGGTAAAATTTGTTCAGAAACAGACGGGGGTCTTGATATTTCAACCCCAGGCACGACAGAAGGAATAGTTACTTTTCGCAGAAACAACAGAACCAGACAACAATTCATCAAAAGAAGCGATAGCTGCAAATCAGAAACGATACTTTATGAATTTTATTGCGGCGAAAGTGGCGTGGCCCAAAAAGTTGTGAACTGCGCCCAGGATTTTGCCTGTTACGAAGGGGCATGCTTGAGAGAACCGATTATAAAAACCTTGATTTTGGAAGATGGCGGCGGCTCCGACGGTCCCACCGGCGAATCTTTTATTTACAATTTATCTACGGGAAGCAAAACAGCAGAAAATGGTGATCTTAAATTCTATGACGGACAGACCAAATTTTTCAAATTTCATACCACCTTTGTAGAGAGCGCGGGCCACCCATCAAACGCCGGCTATCTTTACCTGGGTAGTGGAGATTTGGAATCATACGCCTGCCCAGAATTCAAGCTGGAAGACATCGACCCCGTTCCTAAAGTTTATGGACGATACCAATACTTTCTTAATCCATGGACAAATAGAGAAATAGTTCTCAATGGTGTATATTGTTTAGTCAATTATGATAATACTGAAATATTTAGATTTAAAGTGACAGACATCGAGGAGGGAAAGGTGAAAATACAATATCAAAAATTCGCCGATACTGGCGTGAAAACCTATGGTTGCCGCGATGGATTTTGCGATGACGAAGTGGAGGTGCTCTGCGTGGGATGCGCTGAAAGCGATACCCCGTTTATTCAAAGAACAAAAGAACTGGAACGAACGGCAAAATCATGCATAGAAAATTACCTGGGTATAGAACTGCCAGCAACGTTAATACATCAAATTTTTCCTTACCGGGTAGGTGAATTTGCCATTTGTCATCCTGATATTACTAACCCCACTCCCGAACAACTGGAGGGTCTTCTTTTTAAATGTGCAAACGATGGGGCCGCGACATCTGCCGTAAATGAATATGGATTCCCTGGTTTAAGACGTATTGGAGAAAGTCGGGTTACGGTATTAGAGGATTTGCGTTTTGATTTGCATGAAGACATGCACGTCTTTACAAATTATTTATTGCCTTCTCATCGTAGCTGGTTTAACGAAGGGATGTCTGAACAGCTGGCGGCGCCTGAAAACAATGGTATTTATGCCGGCAATAGATTTGAATGCGGCGGCCTGACCCATGCCAGACGCTACCAGCCAGCCCTGCACAAATATAATTACCTAGCCCTCCAAACTGGAGAATTTTCAATGAATGACTACTATCGCGAAGCCCATTTGCAAGGCGACTTATTTTTTACTGGTTTAGAAATTGATTATGGCTGCTCTTTGGAATGCGCCGCCAGAATCTGGAACAGATTAAGGACAACACACGCCGGCGCCGAGAGGATAACGGGGGCGGATATAAAAGCCGCGGCAGAAATTGAAACCGGACGCGACCTGACCCCCTTGTTTGAATTGCTGGAAATATCATTAGAATAAAACTTGGTAATTAGTGGGATTCATAACCAAGCGCTATTATACCATATGCTTGGTTATGAATCCCACTAATTACCTATTTTATGTTAATTTTGTTAAATTCTGTACAATTTTGTTTAATCTACCAACTCTTATTAGCGATATAATGTGGATAATATAACCAGATTAGCTATATTGGGTTCCACCCGCGGTACTGACCTGCAAGCCATCATTGACGCGATCAAAAGCGGCGAGCTTAACGCGTCCATTGAAATCGTAATCAGCAACAAAAAAGACGCGTACATACTTGAACGCGCGAAACAACACGGTCTAACGGCCGTCTATGTTCCGGCAACAAAAGACGAAACTCGTGAACAGTACGACCAAAAACTAATTGCCAAATTAACAAATTACCCAATTGACCTCGTCCTCCTCATCGGCTGGATGCGCATCCTCTCCCCTGTTTTCATCAGCGCTTACCGAGGAAAAATCCTAAACGTCCACCCCTCGCTCCTGCCCAAATTCGCCGGCGGCATGGACTTGAACGTACATAAAGAAGTGTTGAAAGCCGAAGAAACAGAAACCGGCTGTACCATTCACCTCGTGGACGAAACCGTTGACGGCGGAAAAATTTTATTGCAGAAAAAATGTGCGATTGATCCGAATGAGACTGCGGAGAATTTAAAAGAAAAGGTGCAGAAGTTGGAGGGAGAGGCGTTTGTAGAGGTAATTAAAAATTGGGAACACAGATTTCCATGATGACCAGGATTTACCAAGATTACACCAATCATGGATAATCCTGGCAATCCTGGTAATCTGTGTTCCCATTTATCAATCGTGTATATGAATACTAATATTGTTCAAATCAAACGCGCTCTCATTTCTATTTCCAACAAAGAAGGGGCGGTAGAATTTGCAAAAAAATTAAGTAAATTAGGAGTAGAAATAATCTCCACCGGCGGGACGGCAAAAGCAATCGCGGCGGCAAACATTCCGGTAATTGAAATCTCCGACTTTACCGGCTTCCCCGAGATGATGGACGGCCGGGTGAAAACCCTCCACCCTCTGGTTCACGCCGGCATTTTGGGCTTGCGGGATGAGCACAAAAAAACCGCGGACAAACATAACATCAAATGGATTGACTTGGTTATTTGCAACCTTTATCCGTTTTCCGAAACAATCGCCAAACCAAACGTAACCGCAGAAGAAGCGATTGAGGACATTGACATCGGCGGACCCAGCATGATCCGGAGCGCGGCGAAAAATGTCGGCTGGGTGGCTGTCGTCGTTGACCCCTCCGACTACGCGCCTCTTCTTGAAGAACTGAAAACAAACAACGGATTAACTTTTGCCACGCGCCAAAAACTGCAAGCCAAGGCCTTCCGCCACACCGCGCAATATGACAGCATTATCGCTAATTATTTTACCAAAGAAAAATTTCCGGAAAATATTTCTTTAACTTATCAAAAAGCGTACGACCTGCGCTATGGAGAAAATCCGCATCAGGCGGCCGCGGTTTACCGAGAACCGAATAACGGCGGCGCAAACTTGCTAAACGCGAAAATCTTGCAGGGCAAACAACTGTCTTATAACAATATCAACGACGCGGACGGCGGACTCTCTACGCTTAAAGAATTTACCGAGCCATGTTGCGTGATCGTAAAACACGCCAATCCCTGCGGCGCGGCAACGGACAAAGATATTACCATGGCATTTAAACGAGCGTATCAAGCCGACGCTCTTTCGGCTTTTGGCGGCATTATCTGCCTCAACAGAACCTGCACCCAAGAAATCGCCGAAGAGATTGCCAAGGTCTTCGCCGAAATAATCCTTGCGCCGAGTTACGAACCGACCGCACTGAAAATTTTCGCAACAAAAAAAAATCTGCGCGTTTTAGAATTGACGAATCTTAATACGTCCCCTCTCCTCATAGGAGAGGGACAGGGTGAGGTGCGGAGCGCCGCTCCCCTTGAATTCAAGCCAATCAGCGGCGGCCTCCTTGTCCAAGACCTTGATATTGAAACAATTACCACGGCCGATCTGAAAACTGTCACCAAAAAACAACCAACAAAAAAAGAAAAAACCGACCTGCTTTTCGCCTGGAAAGTGTTAAAACACGTCAAATCAAACGGTATTTTACTCGCCAAAAACAACACGACTGTTGGCATCGGCATGGGCCAGGTTTCGCGCGTGGACGCGGTAAAATTAGCCATTGGCAAGGCCGGTAAAAATGCGACCGGATCAGTCCTCGCTTCCGACGCGTTCTTTCCCTTCCGCGACAGCATTGACGAGATAGCCAAGGCAGGCGTGAAAGCCATTATTCAACCTGGCGGATCAATCAAAGATCAAGAAGTAATTATCGCTTGCGACGAACACGGCATCGCGATGGTGTTTACTGGAAAAAGATGTTTTAAGCACTAAAAATGTCATTCCTACGCACTGACATATTGACAGTTTCTCACATATCTGATAAAAGTAAAACTACAAACCTCCGCGTAAGCGGATTATCAAAAGGAGAAAAGTCATGCGGTGGGAAAAATTCTACACTATGGTCGGCTTTGGCGGGTGCACTTGCAGACAACGCACTGCCGTTGGCGGGCTTGTTAGCCCGTTTGAATGTATCGGCAGTCACCACATCTTCCAGCTAACGCTGTACCACGAACAGCCGTTGGAGGAGGACATAATCGGGTTCGATAATGATCCATTGCTGGTCAGAATACTGGAGGTGAGTCCATGCGATCCTCCTCCCGAAACTGGACAGAGCGCGCTTCTTATCACCTTTGAAATGGTGGAACCGTATCCGCCAGGCATCCAACCAGGAACCTACACCCTGCGGTTCGCTAATGGGGAGTGCTGTGGTTTTCCACACATTCTCAAAGACGAAGAAGCCGATGAGGATGCGGTCGCCGCGCTCATCGCCCGCAACTGATAGCGCATCGCATGACGCCGTCCGACCGGCTCTCTGGATTTCACAGTCCAGAGAGCCGGAGGACGCCTACCTAACTATTTTAATACTAAACAAAAACCCGCCGTTCCGGCGGGTCTTTTTATCAAACCATGGATGGCGGTAACCCGACACCTCATCCCCTGCCCTTCTCCCCTCGACAAGCTTAGGGCAAGCTCTAAAAGGAGAAGGGATCATCCATCAACATCCACATCATCCCAAATCCGCATCAAATCCGCAAAATCCGCATTATCATTCATCCCTACCATAATTGGGCGCCTTGTCAAAACTTCGCAAATCATGCGGGTGGCTTTCTTTCAGCCCCGCGCCCGTAATCCGGACAAACTGCGCCTTGGCATGCAGGTCGGAAATCGTCTTTGCGCCATTGTACCCCATGCCGCTCTGCAGACCGCCGGCCAATTGATATAAAATTCTGTCCACCGGCCCTTTGTACGCCACGCGGCCGGAAACGCCCTCGGGCACAAATTTATTTCTCTCATTAACATCGGCCTGGCCATAGCGATCCTTGCTCCCCTCTTCCATCGCTTCCAGACTTCCCATGCCGCGGTAAATTTTGTACATCCGACCGTTCACGTATTCCACCCGGCCGGGCGACTCGTCCGTGCCGGCAAACACGTTGCCCATCATCACGGTGGACGCGCCGGCGGCCAGCGCTTTCACGATATCGCCGGATGTCTTGATGCCGCCGTCGGCAATCACGGGAACGGGCCGCGCGGCCGATTCCACCGCTCTTACCACTTCAAAAATCGCCGACAGTTGCGGCACGCCAATGCCCGCCACCACGCGCGTGGTGCAGATTGATCCCGGGCCAATGCCCACTTTTACCGCGTCCGCGCCCGCTTCAATCAAAGCCAAAGCCGCCTCGGCCGTGGCGATATTGCCGGCGATAATCTGCTGTCGCGGATATTTGCTTTTCAATTCTCTTAACGTTTCTATCACCCCGTCCGAATGTCCGTGCGCCGTGTCAATCACGATCACGTCTGTTTTGGCCGCCACTAGCGCCTCCGCCCGCTCTATTCCGGCCCGCCCGGGCCCAATCGCCGCGCCCGCGCGCAACTGCTTCAATTCATTTTTAGTCGCGTTGGGAAAAAGATGATTTTTTTCCATGTCTTTTCTGGTAACAATGCTGACCAATCTGCCTGCTTCGTCAACGACACAGAGCGTTTTGAGGCGGTGTTCCCTAATCATCCGATTGGCTTCGTCGAGACTGATGCCCGCCTTGGCCACTGTCATCCGCTGGAGCGGAATCATTCTTTCTCCGACCACAATATCGCCATCCTCCGGAATAAAATAATCAACATCGGTAATCATGCCGACCAATCGGCCGTCCGCGTCAACCACCGGATTCTTTTTGAAATGGTGCTCTTCTCTTATTTCAATGACTTTTTGAATTTTATCGTCCGGACCCACGGTAATCGGATCTTCAATAAAGCCGTTTTCAAATCTTTTCACTTTTTGGATTTCTTTCACCTGCTCGTCGATGGATAAATTTTTATGAATAATCCCAATACCGCCGGAGAGCGCCATGGCGATCGCCATCTTGCTTTCGGTTACCGTATCCATGGGCGCGGACAGAAACGGCAGTTTTAGTTTAATTTCATTAGTCAACTGCGTATGCAAAACCGCGTCCTTGGGCAGGATGCTGGAATGTTGGGGAACTAATAAGACGTCGTCAAAGGTTAAAGTTTCTTCAAATTGGGAGAACATAATTATGCCAAAATTCACCTAATTCACCTAATTGTCTAATTCACCTAATAAAATGTCCAATGGCCAACGACAAGTGTCCAGTTTTCAGTATTCAGTATTTTCAATTTTTCGTCTGTCACTGAATAGTGAATACTGAAAACTGCTATGTTTGGACATTGGGAATTTTATTAGGTGAATTAGGTGAATTAGAAATTAGGTGAATTAGAAACAATCTTTGTATAATTCCCTCCGATTGTGTACAATATGATAACACTATTATGAATCCTCTGTCCAATGACAACGAAATCGCCATCCTTGACTTCGGCTCCCAATACACCCACTTAATCGCCCGCCGCGTACGCGAACTTGGCGTCCGATCGCGTATCTATCCGAACGATATTCCCGCAAATGCGCTGAAAAACGCCGTTGGCGTCATTTTTTCCGGCGGGCCAAAAAGCGTAGTCAAAGATTCCAAACTTAAATACGACCCCGGCATATTTAATCTTAACATTCCCCTCCTCGGCCTCTGCTACGGCCACCAACTGATTGCCAAACATTTTGGCGGAACGGTAGAATCAAGCAACGCGCGGGAATACGGCCTCTCAACACTATCAATTTCCCCCGCCGTAGCGGGGTCCCGCTCGCTGCGGGACAGTTACCAATTTCCAATTTCTGAAAGTAACAAAGAAAACGAAAGTTTACACCGAAACTCTTTAGTTATCTTCAAAAACGTTCCGCCAAAAACAACGGTCTGGATGTCCCACGGCGATCACGTGTCAAAACTGCCCAAAGGGTTTAAGCAAATCGCGACATCCGGCAACGATTCAATCGCGGCCATGGCGGACGAGAAAAAAAAGATTTATGGCTTTCAATTTCATCCCGAAGTCCATCATACCGAAGCCGGCGTGACCATGCTGAAAAATTTTGTCTTTGGCATTTGCGGCGCGAAAAAAAACTGGACCGCGGAGACCATGCTCCAAGAAATTCAGGCGCAGATTAAAAAAGAAGCGGGCGATAAAAATGTTTTTCTTTTGGTCAGCGGCGGCGTTGATTCCACGGTTTGTTTCGCCTTATTGGAAAAAACTTTAGGCAAAAAACGCGTGTACGGCCTGCATGTTGACCACGGCCTTATGCGGTTGAACGAATCTAAAGAGGTAAAACTAGCGCTCGCCAAAATCGGACTGGACAATCTGCATGTTTACAACGCCGAAGACGAAATGCTCGCGAAATTAAAAAACGTTTATGATCCGGAAGAAAAACGAAAGATTATTGGTAAGTTGTTTGTTGAGGTCGCTGAACGAGTAATGAAAGAACAGGGATTCAATGAAAAAGAATGGCTCTTGGGCCAAGGCACGATCTACCCCGACACCATAGAATCCGGCGGCACCAAAAACGCCGATAAAATCAAAACCCATCACAATCGCGTTGACCGTGTTCAAGAGATGATAAAAAAAGGGCTGGTGATTGAACCGATCAAGGACTTGTACAAAGACGAGGTGCGGGAGATCGGCCTGAAACTCGGCCTGCCCAAAAATCTTATCAACCGCCAGCCGTTTCCCGGGCCGGGACTGGCAATCAGGTGTTTGTGCGCGGAGAAATCATCCAACACGCAAACACTTCAACATGCCAACACTTCAACTTTTTATAAACTTCCGATAAAATCCGTCGGCGTCCAAGGCGACGAACGTTCTTACGCCCACCCCGCTCTTCTAGTCCTCCCCCCCCGTAGGGGGGAGACAGAGAGGGGTCTCAACTGGTCTCAACTAAAATCATTTTCTCCACAAATCACCAACACCCACAAAGACATCAATCGCGTTCTCTTGCTTATTTCAGGCGAGGAAACAAAACTATCCCGCGCGACAGTAAAGCTGGCATACATTACCAAAAAACGTTTAGACCTATTGCGGATTATTGATGCTATTGTCAAAAAACATGCTTCAGGCAATCCGCGCTGCGACCGTATCTGGCAGTTTCCTGTCGTTCTCATTCCTTTCGGTCATAATCATAATGAATCAATCGTCCTGCGTCCGGTGGAATCAAAAGAAGCGATGACTGTATCTTTTGCAGAATTGCCCGATGATATTTTAAATAAAATAAAAATTGAAATAGAAAAACTTGACGCGATTGATTATATCTTCTACGATATCACCAACAAACCGCCAGGGACGATTGAGTGGGAGTAAAAGTGAACTTATACATTCACCCCATCGCGTTGACAAAGATCTTGTCTTTATCAACGAGATTGAGTGGCCGCAAAAAAAATCCCGATTCTATTCGGGATTTTTTGATTGAGTAGGATGCGGTGGGACTGTCGCCGAATAGCGTTTTCTGTCACTCCCGCCCCCGCCTGCGCAAGGGTAAACTCCGGCGGGAATGACAATTTGGGTCATTCGGCGACAGTCCCCGGATACTCTTTTTCAACAATCCAGCCTCCACCGCGCTCAATCCCCACTCATAACCAAAATCTCGGCCTTTCTCAAAAGCGCGCTCTTTTGCTTGTTTTACATCGAGACAAGCCAGTACGCCAAATATCGCCGGCACCCCTGTCTCCAATCCCACATTCATGATTCCCTGCGAAACAGCCATGGCAATGTATTCAAAATGCATTGTTTCACCTTTTATAAGGCAACCCAAACAGACCACCGCGTCAACTTTTTTAGCTCCAATCATTTTCTTTGCCGCAAGCGGAAGTTCAAACGAACCAGGCGCATGAACAATAAAAATGTTTGATTTTTTCACACCAGAGTCGCGCAAGGCTTGTTCACACCGTTTTTGTAAAACCGAAGTAACTTCCTCATTCCACCGAGAAACAACAATCCCAATCTTTAAACCAGAACCATCCATTTGTTTTACACTCAACGCTTTCGACATATTCGACATACCACTCAAAGTTGCACTTCTAAATTGATTATACAGAAACTAGAATCCAAGTTTCTTAATTCTTCAAAACTTCCCGCACCATCCGCACATCTTGCGCCAGCTTTTTTTTTAATTTTTTTTCAGAGTCTAATTTTTCAATCTGGCTTACCTGTCCAATCACTTCAACTTCCAAAATTTCGCCATAAAAATCTTCTCCGCTATAATCCAATAAATAAACTTCTATATGATCCGATAATATTGGAATTGCGGAAAGATATTTCTTTCCTCTAAAATTTACAAAACCAGCATAAACTCCGTTATTCAGACTGACTTGATCGCGCGGTATATCCAAATTCGCTGTTGGAAAGCCCAGCTTCTTGCCGATGGAATTGCCATGCACTATTTTTCCAGTGAACATGAATTTAAATTTAGGATTTAGGATGCTAATTGTTATTTGTTATTTGATTTAGGATTTCTAAAGCTTTTTCCAATCCCGCATCAGTAATAATTCCGGTATCCTCTCCATCGTCATTCTTCCCGACAATAAACATCTCTTCTACCGCCACATCCGGCGCGATCCCCTCTTTGTCAATTTGGCGATTATTTGGCGTATACCATCTCGCAATAGTTAGTTTTAATGCTGATCCGTCTGGCAATATTTCAAAATCCTGCACCGAACCCTTGCCATACGTCTTAATTCCAACAACTTTTGCCACCCCATGATCTTGCAGCGCGCCCGCCACTATTTCTGAACCTGACGCCGTACCTCCGTCAACTAAAACTACTGTCCGAATGCCATTAAAACGATGCGCCCCGCGTGAATTATACACCCGACGGTCAAGATCGCTTGATGCCTCCGAGACAATTATTCCGCTTTGAACCCACTCGCTTGCCACATCAACAGACGTCTCTAAATAACCTCCTGGGTTGCTGCGCATATCCAATATGATGCCTTTCGGAGACTTGATAATAATTTCGCGCACAGCCTTATCAAACCGATCCCACGTATCTTGATTAAAATAACTTATCCGCAGATAAGCGATGCCATCGTCTTTCATTTCCCAATAAACAGTCGGCACCGTGATAGTATCGCGAATTACTTCAATCTCTTCTACGGATTCAAATCCGTCATGGCTGACAGTAAGCTTGACTGCTGTTCCTTTTGGTCCTCGTATCTTTAAAACCGCCTCTTCCAGCGACAGCGAGGCGGTTTCCTTGCCATCAATAGCAAAAATAGTATCTCCTGGCCGCAAACCAGCTCGCTCTGCAGGCGACTCTCGAAGAGGCGCAATTACCTTGAGCCGGTTATCTCTAACACCAATTTCCGCGCCAATCCCTTCAAACTCGCCAGCAAGATCCTTGACAAATTCCCCTGCCGGTTCCGGAGGCAAATAAACTGAATATGGATCTCCCAATCCATTGACCATGCCTGACAGCGCTCCATAAAATAACTTTACTTCATCAACCGGCTTATCGACAAATTTGTTTTTTACTTTATTCCAAACATCCCAAAATTGATCAAAATTTACTTCGGGCGAACGGGTTTTGCCGTATAGATCGATAACTCTGGCAATATCAATATTTCCGTCTTCTCCAATCAATTCATCCTTTACCTCTAATGACTGGCCGACAATTACCCCGATTACAAATGTAAAACCTATTGCTAAAACCGACTTTACAAGCCTTGTATATTTTAATTCTCTTTCTGTTTTATTATCCATAAAATTTAATCAATCCGTTTTATATTTACGCCAACCACTCGAAGCCTGTTGGCAATATCTTCATAGCCGCGTTCAATTACATATATATTCTTCATAACCGACCGGCCTTTGGCGGCAATCATGCCGATCAAGAGCGCCATGGCCGGGCGAATGCCCTCTGGCGCTTTCATCTCTGCTCCTTTTAACGCTGTCGGACCGCTAACCAGAGCGCGATGAGTATCAAGCACCTCTACTGTTGCTCCGAGCTTGTTAAATTCAGCGTAATACTTGGTCCGGCCTTCAAACACCCAATCGTGAATCAACGTATCTCCATTGGCCTGCGCGGCAATCGGCACAAAAAACGGCAAGTTGTCAATATTTACTCCCGGAAAAGGCAGACTGTGAATCTTGTCCGGCAAAGCAGTTAATTTTGATACTTTTAATTTTATATCAACGATATTAAACCAGCCGTTTTTTGACTGGCGCTTGTTTAGCAAACTAAATTTTTGCCCCATGACTGATAATTTTTCCAGTTCTAATTCCAAAAAATCAATTGGACAATTTTTTACCAAAAATTCTGAACGGGTGGCAATAGCTAAAGCAATAAATGCCATCGCCTCAAGCGGATCTGGCATGATTTTGTATTCAATAGATTTGAGCTTCTTAACGCCGATAATAGTTAGAGTTGACGTGCCGATGCCTTCAATTTTTGCGCCAGCCCGCTCTAAAAAATGGCACAGGTCCTGCACCATGTAGTTGGCTGAAGCGAATTTAATCACTGTCTTGCCGCGCGCCATCACCGCGGCCATGATAGCGTTTTCTGTCGGCGTATCGCCAGTTTCATACATTATTACTTCAGCTGATTTCAGACCAGTATTATTAACATAATAATATTTGGGAGATGACTCAATCGCAATGCCTAATTTTTTTAAAGCAAACAAATGCGGACGGACTGTGCGCGTTCCCAGCTTGCATCCGCCTTCGCGATAAAGTTTGTATTGTTTAACTCGAGTAGAAAGAGCTCCCATGAGCATAAGCGATGACCTGATTTTGCGGCAAGCTTGTTTGTTAATTTTGTGCATTTTTAATTCTGCCGAGCTGTCAACTGTCAGAATATGCTGCCCCTGCCACTCGCATTTTACGCCAATACTTTCTAGTATTTCTATCAAACGTTTAATTTCTTCAATCTCCGGCATGTCGCGCAAAAGGGTTTTGCCTTTTACCATAATAGCAGCGCAAAGAATGGCCAAAGCTGAATTCTTGGCTGTATTTACCTCCAATTTTCCTTTTAACTTTTTCCCGCCGTTTATAACAAATTTTGACATAATCAATAACGATTGATTTTTAGCTAAAAATACGCTATGATTATAACGAACTCTGGACAAAAAGGCAAACGTTTTGTTGCCACTCGAAAGCACGATAGCACAAAAGCACAAAAGCACATGTGCTTTTGTGCTCAAGTGCTCAAGTGCTCAAGTGCTTATGCCCTACCCTCGCACTAAATTTACCCGCCCGATCCGCCGCGCTATCATGATTTTTTTGATTACTCTATTTTGTGTTCTTGCTCCGCTGATAATTTTATATACTGCTGGATACAGATATGATTATAGCGCCAAAAAAATAAAACAGACCGGCGTGATCAGCATTGATGTGGAACCAAAAAATGTGAGAGTATATTTAAATGATGTGCTGATACAAAAACGAATTCCGATCCGTCTCACAAACCGCGCGCCCGGCGCGTATCATCTGCGAATTGAGGCAGACCGGCGAAAAACGTGGGAAAAAGACATCATGGTTGAGAGCAAACAGACAACATATATACGCGACATTACTTTGTTTCAAGAAGCGCTGCCGATTGAAATAGAAGCTTATGCCGGCCAAGAAATTAATAATGTATTTTTTTCCCATGATGGCGCTTATTCGCTGATTTTGAAACAAAAAGATAATGTTTACGAACTTTCACTATTCAATACTAAAACTAAAATAACCTATCCTCTGACCCGCACCTACGACGAATATCCTCCAAAAGTAGACTGGTCGTATTATTCTCCTGTTGCAATGATTGAAACTCGAGAAAATAACATCAGTAAAATTCAAATTTTTAACGCGCGTAATCCGGAAGCTAGCGCTGACATTCATACCATAGAGGCGCCGGAGCCGATTAATTACCAATGGAGCGACGATATTGCCGCGCCATCAGTATTTGCGCAGGAAGGAAATAAAATATTAAGGCTGACCATGGCTGGCAAAAGTGAGATAAAAAATAACATTATTTCCAATGTCTGGTATATTGACAATGTGAACCGCCTTTGGATCTTTGACAAAAAAAATCAAGTACTGCAAATTGCCGGGGAAACAAGCGAGACCCGGGTTTATCCTGTAAAAAATGAACTTACAAAAATTATTCACCTGAACGATAAACGGCTTATCGCAAAATCAAATCAAGGCGTAGTAATTTTGCCGCTGGAAAAAAATAATGTAAATGAAAATAAAACCATTGACGCGGAGCGTATCAGATACAATCCCGACACAAACGAATGGCTGGCATGGTCCCCGTGGGAACTCTGGACAATCTATCCAAATGGAAATGTGGAACTGCTCAATAGAACCAGTGACGCAATTATGAGCATTACGCCTATGGATAAATTTGGCGTCCTTTTGCTCGCCGCCGAAAAGACATTGCGCGGCTTTAATCCCGGATATTATATTACGCACGAACTCTTCTCAGGAGGTAAAATCAATGAAGCGGCTGCTGACATAGAAAATAGACAAATATACTTCTGGGGCGAGGTGGGACAAAGGCGGGGGTTGTTTGGGTTGGAATACTGATTTCACGATACATGATGCGCACAGCATGATTCATTTTCACGATACACGATGCACGCAACACGACTCAATTGGACACTTCGTGATGAGTTATGCTGCGTGCATTGTGTATCGTGTCATCACAACTCCATGACCGTCTTATCTCCGATTATCATCCTTCTTCCCTTCTCTCTTTCATTTCCATGCCGCTGAACAACTCGCACGCTTTTGCCGATTAAACTGTCGGAAATGTCAATCTCGCAATCAATCAAAGCATTGTCCAAAATAATGCTGTCTTGAATTCGCGCGAGATAAATTTCGCTCCCCTGTCCAATCGTTACATAAGGACCGATTGAACAATTTTCCAACACGCAATTTTCCGCGATCATCACCGGTCCGGTTATTTTTACATTCTTGCCTACGCGCGAGCCAATGCCGATGTGCGCTTTGCCCTCAATTTTTGCTTCGGAATCAATGGCGCCATGATTGGGGAACTGGCTCTCAAGCATATTATCCAACAAAAATTTATTTGCCAAAAGCAGATCTTCTACCTTGCCGGTATCTTTCCACCAACCAGTTACTTCTTTATAACCCACCCTGGCTCCGGTTCGCAAAAAATGGGAATGAATGCTGGAAATTTCATACTCGCCTCGCGCGCTTCTTTCAATTTTATCAAACGCGTCAAAAAATACTTTTGGGCCGTATAAATAAACGCCAGTAACGGCAAAATCGCTCTTTGGATTTGCGGGTTTTTCCACCACATCAATCAATTTTCCGTTCTCATCAAACACGGGCACCCCGAATCTCTGGGGATCCGGCACTTTTGACAAAGCAAGCATGCAATCATATCTTTCCCGTTCAAACTCGTCAAACATGTCTTTTAAACTGCCAAATAAAATATTATCGGACAAATAAAACATGAACGGATCATTGCCAATAAATTGTTTGGCCTCATTGACCACATGCGCGATCCCTTGTGGTCCGCCAGTCTGTTCAAAAAACTTGATATTAATGTCCCAATGACCGCCATCGCCAACATACTTTTGCAATTCTGTTTCGCCCGGATTGGTGTTGATAAAAATTTCTTCCACACCAACTTCCACTGCTTTTTCTATGGCATGAAAAATCATCGGCTTGTTGGCCAAGGGGAGAAGATGCTTGTTGATTGTCGCGGTAATGGGCTGAAGCCGTGTTGCTCTCCCGCCGCCGGTGAGGATTGCTTTACGAATGCGCATAGTCGCAATAAGATTAAAAGATTGAAAGATTGAAAGATTATAAGATTAAAAGATTGCCATTTTGAAATCAATTCGTAATCTTATAATCTTTTAATCTTTTAATCTTTATCGCCGATTACCACCATACCAACCCCTTAACCATCAACCAATAATACCCCCTCATCACCGGATTCCCCGCGTACTTCAACAATCGATTTTCCATAAACTTTTCCTGAAACTTAATCTCTGGAACCGAAAAACTAAGCAAATATCGGTCGCTGACTTTGCGCAGAGATTGAATTTTTTTTCTTTTTTTCATCCATAACTTCCAACTGCTGAATTTTAACCAATATTTATAAACTTCAAGCCTCTTTTTCCACCAACCATTCATAAAAGCAAACAGCCATAAGCCACTTTCTAAAATCAGTCCCATTGGCAACAGCAATAGTAAAGTGGGCCACTTAAAAAACATCAGCATCACTCCATAACGATTCCTCTCCATCCAATAAAATTTTTCAATACTTCTGCTAAACTGATATTTGTGGTAAAAAATAGAATCGCGCGCCAAAACAATCTTATACCCTGCCGCCCGCAAGCGGAATGAATATTCCAAATCTTCATGATATAAAAAGAAATCCTCGTCCCACGCTCCAAATTGTTTTAATAAATCAACTCGCATCAAAAGCGCCGCCCCGCTAGCGTAAGATATTTCTTTAACTTTAGAAAGATTTAAATCTTTATACTTCTTTTTATAATCATCGCAAAAACCAAATCCAAGATAATGAAACGAGTTTCCGGTACTGTTGATGTACTCTGTTTCTGGATGCAACAGCATTAGAGATTGAGCGACTCCAATCTTTTTATCCGCTTCCATGGCCTCAACCAGCGGTTCTAGGGCGTTAGTGGCGAGAAATCCATCATTATTGTGAAAAAAGACATAATCAAAGCCATTTTCTATTGCCCATTTTATACCTTCGTTATTTCCTCCGGCAAAACCTATATTTTCTTTCTGCGGCAGCAAAGTGACATGCGGAATCTCTTTACCAGACATCGGTATTACCGTCTCCTCAATAAAACGAACCGAACTGCCGTATTCTGGATGCGGATTATCAACGATCACCAACTCCAGCTTATCTTTGGGATAAGTTATTTTTTTCAACGCCGAAACGACGTCGTCCATGTAGGGCTGGCAGTGGTAGGACAAATATACAATTGCAATCTTTGGGCGGTTCTCCATAGGTTTAAAATTCACCTAATTCACCTAATTGTCTAATTCACCTAATAAAATGCCCAATAAAAAATTCCAATAAAATCAGACAATTGAAAATTGAACATTAGACATTTTATTAGAAATTAGGTGAATTAGGTGAATTAGAAATTTTATAAATAATTCTTAACCACGGTAATACCTGTAACCTTGTCTCCATTTCCACAAAAACTTACACCAACTAACCAGGTGTATTCGCGCCAACTTATTTTTAATCAACGCTTTAACGATCCCCGGCACTTTGGCTGATTCGCGCGCGTAAGCATGCTTGATAATAATATCATGAACATAATAAACCGGCCACCCCGCGTCCCACATCCTTCGGCACCAGTCGCAATCTTCCAAATACATAAAATAACGGTCATCAAACCAACCGATTTCTTCCGTCACCTCCCGGCGCACCACCATCGCCGCTCCCAATACCCAATCAACTGGCTGGGTTTTTTCGTGGTCAAAATCTTTCATTAACAGATGATCGGTATGTTTTTTTACCCATTTGTATTTTTGATCCCAATTTATCTGTTTCAAGGGCTTGATTAAAATTGACGACAGATCAAAACGATAACAAGCGTATTGCAGAGTGCCATCCAAGTTTTGCAGCTTCGGCCCGATGCAACCGATTTTCGGATGCGCGTCCAGGTATTTAATAACGCGCTCGATGGTTTTTGAATTTTCCGGAATAATAGTGTCGCGATTAAGAGCAAAATAATACCGCGCCGGCGTGGCCTTGAATCCGATCGTATTCCCCTTGCCAAAACCCACATTCCCGCCGCAATCAATATATTTAACTTGCGGGTATTCTTTCAGCGCTTCGCTGATATAATCTTGATTTTTGGAATTATCCGCCACCGTTATCTGCGTATCAAATGGACAATCCGCCAAATCTTTAACCAAAGAATCAACAGCGTTCATGACGTCGTCTTTCATTAAGTAGTTTACGAATACGATGTTGATGTCTTTCATGTGTCCAATTGTCATCCCGAGCGGAGCGAAGCGGAGTCGAGGGATCTTTCAAAGCTGACGCCGAGAGTATTAGCAACGTAAACAAATAGCACACAGATTACCATGATGACCATGATTAACCATGATTTACAATATCCTGGAAAATCCTGGTGATCATGGTAATCTGTGTTCCCACTTTCTATCACCACCACCTCCTCATCTCCCCCCACCCCACCTTTCTCAAATCTTTAATCTTCAATCTTTCAATCTTCAATCTTTTTCGTTCTTTCTCAACCTCTCTCAATCCCCCCAACACCTTCCTATCAAACAAAAGAAGGTACAAAAACTTTCTCCCTTCATACCACAAAATCCAAATAAAATCAAGCAGAAAATTCTGCCAGTATTCGTTTTTATAGAACGTCATTAAATGATTCCGATAGCTATTATATCTAACCAGCTCTGACTGTTTACGCTTGTTTTCCATCGCTACCTTATCACTCATCTTTTCCAACCCCGCGGCCGTGCGGTCATGATAAGCCACGGCGTCCAACAACACATACGCTTTAAACCCGGCCGAACGCAGACGGAACGCCAGGTCAACGTCTTCTTTGTATGAACCGAATGATTCATCAAACAGACCGATTTCGTCAACCACCGCGCGCCGAAACATGGGCAGAGCGCCTGACACGCCAAAAACTTCTTTCGCTCCACCATCGTTTCTAAACGACAATTCCATTTTCGGCTTAATCATCTCCCAATCTTTCCCCGCGTACTTCTCTACTACTCGGCGATTGCGAAACACGCGCAGGCCGAGGGAGTCTATTGTGTTTGTAAAGGAATCTTGTAACGTATAACCTGTAACTTGTAACTTATTGAAATCCCAACGCATCAGACGGGGGCTGACCGCCACCACCTCTTTATTTTTATTCATAAACGCAACCAGTTTCTCCAAACAATCTGATTCCAAATACATATCCTGATTAAGCAACAAAACATAATCGCACAATCTTTCAATCTTTTGATCTTTCAATCTTTCAAACAATTGATTATGCCCTTTCGCAAACCCAACGTTTTCCTTATTTTCAATCATCTCAACCTCAACTGGAAAATCTGCAATCTGCAATCTGCAATCTGCAATCGTGTTATCCGTAGACCCATTATCCAAAACCACCAACCGCCAATCCTGGTACGTCTGTTTTCGCAGGGAATCAAAAAGATACGGAATGTATTTTGCTCCGTTCCAAGTAAGTAAATGCACTGTGATTTTCATAACAAAATGGAACACAGATTACCATGATGACCATGATTAACCAAGATTTACAATATCCTGGAAAATCCTGGCAATCATGGAAATCTGTGTGCTATCTAACGATGGAACACATCTGCCAACCGTGCCATTCCAACCCCCAGGGGTCGAGCCGCCGCAATCCACACCCACTTCCACCACGGTTCCCATTTTCTAAAATACTGCAACATGCTTTTTGTAAAATTTTTCTGTTTCCACAAGGTATCCTGCTTTTTGAACGACTGGCCAATATAATCAACGCACGAAACAACCGGCGTGTACATTACTTTATAACCCAATTTCCACGCTTCGCGGCAAGTATCCACGTCTTCAAACCAGATAAAATATCGCGGATCAAACGCCCAGCCCAATTTCTGATAAACTTCGCGCCGCATCAGCATAAACGAACCGCGCACCGAAGGAACCGCCTGCTCCAGATCCGGATTAAAACCTTTCATGTAATAATTATCCAAAATCTGCGGCACCAGATGCGGAATTTTGAAAATCATCGCGACCATCTCCCATACTTTGGGAAATCTTCTTGGCCGCGCCTCCGTATTGAAATTCCCGTTCCGGTCAACTAATTTACACGAAGCCAAACCTGCCTCGGGGTGTTGCTTCATCCACTCTACCATCGTATCCAAACTGCCGGGTAAAACCAGCGTGTCCGGATTCAAAAACAAAAGAAAATCGCCGCTCGCGATCTCTACGCCCTGATTATTCGCCACGCCAAAACCGGCATTTGTTTTGTTGGCGATCACTTTTACATTAGGAAATTCTTTTTTTATGAAATCCGCTGTGCCGTCCCCGGAATTATTATCAACAATAATTTGTTCAAATGAAATCCCTCGAGAACCCAAAACTACCGAACGCAGTTGTTCGATAATATTGTCCCGGGCGTTCCAAGTTACGGTGATAACTGACAAATCCATAAATCCCATTCTACGCCTTGCAAACGACCGAACCGGCCTTGGCGGGCTTTGAGACCTTGATCGCCACCTCTTCGCCCTTGCCGGCGCTTTGCACTTCTTTGTGGTCTATCTGCATGGACTCTATCACTTCTTCAAACTCATCATCCCCGCGCTTGAACTTGATCTTGTCTCCTACTTTAAGCTTGCCAGACAAAACAACCACCGCTACTTGGATTTTGTCAAAGTAATGGTTGACTTTGCCGAGCGCTTTATTTTTGTTCCAGAAAAACATACGCGTGTAAATTCACCTAATTCACCTAATTTCTAATTCACCTAATAAAATTCCAAATAACAATGTCCAATATTTAAAATCACTCTTGGGTATTAGAAATTTTATTAGGTGAATTAGGTGAATTAGACAATTAGGTGAATTATTTAATTCCCGACCTTTATACTCCTATTCTACCTAAACTGCGCCAAAAATACAAGAACAGCCGCGGGGGCTGTCCATTATTATAATCACCATTCTATTTTAAATACCGGCCGCCAACCCTGCCAAATACGCGATATCTTCGGTTGTCCCAATCTGATGCTTTCTGAATAATTCCACCACTTTTTCTCTAAATTGCTTTTCGGATTGGTATTTTCTGTCCAAACGGCTGAACAACTCGGCAGTATGATCGGCCAATCTGTTATCTAAATAAGATTTTATTTCATGAGTTTGTTTGGCATTTGCTTCCTTGATTTTATCATCCATTAGCTCACTAAATCTAGGAATTAAAAATTCGTCAGTATATTCTAACAATATCCCCATTGTCACCGGTCTATCTAATTCAGTTTGATGTTTCTGTTTAAATTCATCATTCATACCTTATCATTATATTTCAAAACAAAAAACCTGTCAAACGAGTTACCACAGAACAAATTGACACAATCAATTCTGCACTGCACAATTCTGTATAATTCTGTTTAATTTTGTTTAATTTTGTTTAATTTATAGGCCCGCGCGTACTTTTCCATAATATCCTGAATCGCCTCATGCGCCTCCCTCATTCTAATCCCCAATTTTTCCAAATTCTCCGAAGCTAAAAGATTATTCGATCTTCTTCTAATCGCCAGGTCTTGTTTGACCAAATCGTCCTCGCTGATCCATTCATTAGTATGATTCGGGTCAACCAACTCTTCATATAACGACATAATCTCGCGATGCTTGAGCGTTCCCGGATTCGTCACGTGAAAAATACCGGCCGCGCGTTTTTGCATTAATTGATAAAAAACATCTATCATGTCGTCAACGATGGTAACGCTATTTTCCACGTCAATAATTTTCGGATACTTGGCCAGCTTGTCAATCAAGTTGCGCTCGGACGGAACCGAATCAATCGGCATGCGGATGCGGGCAATGCCGACGTTCGGCAAGGTTGATAAAACCACGTCAGCGGCCCATTTACTGCGGGAATAAACGGGAACGGGATTGCCAAAATCATTTTCCCGCCATTTTTTGTCAGGATGCGGCGAGTCGCCGTAAAAAACACAGCCGGAACCGACGTGTAATAAATACGCTCCTCTTTCTTGGCAAGCCAAGGCGACCACGATCGGCAAAAGCGTGTTGCCAACTATCGTTTCCGCTTGATGCGTTTCGCTCCAGTCAACATTCGGCCGGCCAGTAACGCCGGCGGCATTCAAAACCGCGTCCGGCTGGTATTCGTCCAGCAGACGCAACGCATCTTCTTTGGTATAAATTTTTTTACCCGGCATGGTGGCCTCTTCGCCCCATGCGTTTTTACAGCGCTGGGCGATAAAGCCTTTGCCGAGGATTAATATATTCATTGCGATATTGCGATTAAGATTAAAAGATTGAAAGATTATAAGATTATCAAAAAATACTCGCAATAATCTTTTAGTCTTTAAATCTTTTAATCTTCACAGACTTCATGCTCCCAACTTATCTCTATACCAACCGTCATAGTACGCGCGATACTCCCCGCTCTTGCACCTCTCCACCCACTCCTGATTCTTCTGGTACCACTCCACAGTCTTTTTCAAACCGTCTTCAAAACTAACCAGCGGCTCCCAACCGAATTCACTCTTCGCTTTGGAAAAATCAATCGCGTACCGGCGGTCGTGTCCGGGACGATCTTTCACATGTTCAATATATGATTCATCTTTGCCTAGCAATTTAATCAACATCTTGGTTAATTCAATATTCGGCGTCTCGCTGTCTCCTCCCAAACAATAGGTCTCTCCAATCCTGCCTTTTTGAATGATCGCGTCAATACCATGGCAATGATCCTCCACATAAATCCAATCCCGCACCTGCATTCCATCCCCGTAGACCGGAACCTTAATATCTTCCATTAAATTGGAGATGAATAACGGAATAATTTTTTCCGGAAATTGATATGGTCCATAATTATTTGAACAATTGGAAATCGTTACTGCCAATTTATAAGTATGCGCGTAAGCCCGCGCCAAATGATCCGAAGCAGCCTTGGATGCGGCATAAGGGCTCTTTGGATTATACGGAGTATTTTCATTAAACCGCGGATCATTCGGCTGGAGCGCGCCAAAAACTTCATCTGTGGAAACATGGTGGAATCTCTTGTCGTATTCGCGCGCCGCATCCAGCAGTATTTGCGTTCCCAAAACATTGGTTTTTATAAACGCACTTGGGTCCAAAATTGACCGGTCAACATGGCTCTCGGCCGCGAAGTTGACAATCAAATCAACGTCTTTGGTCGCGTCAAAAACTAAATTCCGATCGCCGATGTCCCCTTTCACAAAGCGATAATGGAAACTGTTTTCCAATCCCTTTAAATTTTCCAGATTGCCGGCGTAAGTCAGCGCGTCAAAATTAACAACATCATCTTCCGGATGATGCGCGAGCCAATAATGAATGAAATTTGAGCCGATAAACCCCGCGCCGCCGGTTACTAACAATTTCATAATACGAATTAATATACTCAATTGCTATTTAAATTCCGTATAATACCCCGTAGCTTAACGTTAAATTATAGCTAAAACTTAACAAAATAATTAGAATTTAATCCGCCCA
>JBAZZL010000010.1:0-37598 GCA_041658785.1 Patescibacteria group bacterium | reverse complement strand
TATCCGTAAATCAGGATTATCAGTAATCGGTAAGTATCCGTAAATCAGGATTATCAGTAATCGGTAAGTATCCGTAAATCAGGATTATCAGTAATCGGTAAGTATCCGTAAATCAGGATTATCAGTAATCGGTAAGTATCCGTAAATCAGGATTATCAGTAATCGGTAAGTATCCGTAAATCAGGATTATCCGTTATCCGTAAGTTAAACTTTGGCATTCTTAACCGCATTCAACACATTCACCAACCCCCGCAAGTTCCCCGCGAGAACATTCACCAATCCCGACACCGGCGCGTTGATGGAACCAACCAATCGTGCGTACAACTCTTGCCTCCCGGGCACTTTCGCTAGTTCGGCTACTTTGGCCGCGTCTATAAATTTACCTTCCAAAACACCTCCAAAAATCTTAACTAGTTCGTGTTTCTTGGCAAAATTAGCAACGATTTGCGCCGGCGACACCTCATCTTCTTGACCCAAAACTACAGCAATACCGCCGTCAAAATTTTTGAGATCAACATCATACCCGGCATTGATCAAAATTTTTTTAAGCAAAGTTTTCTTACTAGCCGAATAAGAAACGTTTTGATCACGACACTGTTGGCGCAACTCTTCTGACTCTTTTACCTTTAAACCTTGAAAGTTAGCCAAAACCGCGCCCTTGGCAGTCTTTAGCCATTCGGTTAATTCTTGAACATGCTGTTCTTTGGTTTGTCTGCTTTTAGCCATAAAGCATTGATTACACTGAGTAAAAACATTGATTACACTGAGTAAACATACTTTCAATTCTGTGAAATCATTATTAGTCTGCGTAATCAATGATTAAAAAAATGTGGTTTTTCACCACAGACCAAAGGCTTTACGACCTTTAACTTAGTCAACTTAGTTTACTTGAATAAACTTGGCCAACTTAGCATTACCTCGGTAGCGTATTTAATCCCGACTAGGTCGGGAGGCTACTGTCTGTGGTATATTTTTATTATTGACAATATAATAACAGATAGCTAAAAATCTGTCAAGACGCATATCAACAGTTATTGATTTTGTATTGCAATTCGATTTCTCTAACGTGGTGAACAATGCTCGGACAATTCTTTTTTTTCGGTGAAATTAGCAAGCATGCCAATATTATCGGAAACCAAAATTATTTTTCACCCTCAACTAAGCTAGAGTTATGCATCCAAACAAAGTACCATGCGAAAATCCAAGCGAAAACGAAGAGGTAAAAGGCGCCGAGAATCACGCTTCCGATATTTATCCAGGTGAATCCAGGGAGGGTCTCAAATATCGCGTGGTGCAATTCCATACCTCTCGCGCTGCGCAAAGGAAGCAACCCGCCAAGAAGACAAACAAAATAAACTACTTCTGCGCCCAGTACGCATTTCCAGCCGTATTTTTTGAGAGATAGTTGTTCCATATATTTTGGACTTAGTTTAGTAAACGATTTCTCCGCGCTTCTCAAGCATCATATGATGAATTGTTGCGATCTGAATCCAGATAGCGGCAAGAAGGGATGTTATAGCACACAGTAGCATTACTTCTCTCGTCAATCCCCACCAAACAACTCCGGCAGGCCAAAAAAGAACAGCTGAAGCTGACATAACAACCCCAACAAGTCCAGCGATAATAGAAATAACGTGCAATATTTTTGATAATTTCATAGATTTTAAATTATTAATTAAATATTTTCGACCTTTTTATTTTATCATGTTTTTAGATGTGGCTCAATGCGTTTTAATGAAACAGCATTTATTGCAACAATTATTGATGATGCCGACATTAATAACGCTGAAATTTCCGGACGTAAAGAAATACCAAATGAAGTATAAAATACTCCGGCCGCAACTGGGATTGCAAGCACATTATAAATCGCCGCCCAAAAAAGATTTTGCTTCATTTTAGCAACGGTTGCTTTGCTCAAAATTATAGCCCTCACAATATCATAGGGGTCGGACTTCATTAGCACAATATTGCCGGTTTCTATGGCAACATCAGTACCCGCGCCGATAGCAATGCCGATATCGGCTTGAGCAAGAGCGGGTGCGTCATTTATACCATCGCCGACCATCGCGACAAATTTTCCTTCTTCTTGAAGTTTTTTAACATATTTTGCTTTGTCTTCCGGCAACACTTGCGCAAAGTAGCGATTTATTCCCAAATCATTGGCAACTTTTTTCGCTACTTCTTCATGATCACCGGTTATCATGGCTACTTCAATTCTCATCTCCTGCAACTTCGCTACCGTTGCCTTCGCCGTTGATTTAATTTCATCAGCAATACCCACCGCGCCAATAATTTTTCCATCAACAGCCACGATGCTAATAGTGTTCCCATTAGACAAAAGCCGGCTTATTTCCGCTTTCATTTTTCCGAAATCAACTTTATTGTCAATCATTAAGCGCTCAGTCCCAGCCAAAACTATTTTCCCTTCAATTACCGCTTTTATTCCATGCCCGCCGATAGCTTCAAACTTTTCCGTTTTTCTATTCCTAAATTCCAGTTTTTTATTTTCAGCTTCTTTAATAAGGGCGGCGCTGATAGGGTGATTAGAGTTAATCTCCACTATCGCGGCTATTTCCAAAACCTGATTTTGCTCATAACCTTCTGCTGCCACAATCTCTGTTACTCTTGGTTTTCCCTCTGTAAGCGTCCCTGTTTTGTCGAGAACAATAGCGGTTAATTTTGAGGTATTTTCAAGCGTGGCTGCGTCTTTGATTAAAATATTATGTTTGGCGCCAATTCCCGTGCCAACGGCTACGGCGGTCGGCGTAGCCAGCCCCAAAGCATCCGGACAAGCAATCACGATAGTGGAAACAGCGAAAGTAAGCGCGATAATAAGAGTTGCTCCGGCAATAAAATACCACCCGAAAAAAGTTGCGAGTCCCGAGCCAATAGCCAAAATAACCAGCCACGCCGCGGCTTTGTCGGCGATTCTTTGCCCCGGCGCTTTAGAATTTTGCGCGGTTTCCACCATTTTAATTATTTGAGCCAAAACCGTATCGTCGCCAACTTTAATCGCTTTAAATTTGATTGCTCCGGTTTGATTTATTGATCCGCCGATAACTTTGTCGTTGATTTTTTTCACAACGGGAATTGACTCGCCGGTAACCAACGACTCATCAATTGATGAGTCGCCCTCCACAACTTCGCCGTCAACCGGAACTTTATCGCCGGGTTTAAGTATTACAATATCTCCCACAACGATTTCAGCACTTGAGATAATAACTTCCTTGCCGGCGCGCAAAACCTTCGCTTGCGGAGGAACTAAATCAAATAACGCCCGCAAAGAGTCTGAAGTGCCGCGACGCGACTTCATTTCCATCCAATGCCCGAACAAAACAAAAGTCACTAGTAGCGCCGCAGCTTCATAAAATGTTTCCGCTCCCGGCCGCATCACGGTCAAAATAATACTAAAAAGATACGCCGCCAAAACACCGGTTGATACCAAAACCGACATATTCAGCTTTTTGTTTTTGAGCGAATAATAAGTTCCAGTAATAAAAATGGAGCCAGCCCAAAAAACAATCGGAGTGGTGAGAATAAAAAGAAGCCAATTAACGGAGATAGGTGTTGGTAGATTGAGTTTGAAAAAATTAATTCCAACTGGCGAATATAAAAATATCGGAATGGATAAAATTACAGAAATCCAAAATCGGCGGCGCATATCCGCTTCCATCGCCTTTGCCATTTGAGGATTGGTCATGGCCATCTCATGATCCATATGGCTCATTTTCCGCATATCATGGCCGGCGTGATTTTTTGTGTGACTATGACCGGCTGGCTGCCCGACAACTTTTTTATCGGACGCGCGTTTATGCTCTTGATGTCGCAACTTATTCGTCAAGTTATATTCGTACTGCTTAGCTTCCATGGCGCAACCGCAATTAACGGCTAATTTTTCCGACTCGCAAACCGAGCAGCCGCAATTACCGGCGCCTTTATTTTGTCCAGCGACGGCTGGCTGATTTTGATTAGTGTGATTATGGTGATTCATAAGCTAGATGGTAAAGGTGGATTTTATTGAGCTAACGGTTCCGGTGATTTATTTTTATTTGCTTTGATGAAATTAATTATGGCTTCTTCGTCAAACTGTTCAAGTTTTTGCAACCGACCCCACGAAGCCAAAGCAATTTTCGCGTCATTTTTTTCACGCGGCGTTATAATGACGCTTTGGGAAAAACGGCGGCCAATATCCTCAAGTTTTATTTTTGTGTCTTCATCAATGTCTTTATAGGAAATCCAAATACTGCCGTGTTCAAGATTGTGCAAAACCTGTTCGTCAGGCAATTCATTTTCATAGAATCCACCGTTGGCAGGCGCCGCGTAATGCCAGCCTGAGGTTGGAGGATTAGAATTATATTTTGGATGCTCAGCGCCAACAGCAACATGCTGCGCGCCTTGAAGAGAAACAGCTTCACCAGGCCTGCCAGCTTCTGACTTTTGAGCTGACTTTGCCAACCAGTAAACAAGTCCGACAGTAAGAATTATAATTACAATCCAAATAACAATTTTTTTATTCATAATTTTATAAAATAATTAATTATCTATATTTTTGCTCATTCTCGTAGAAAATCCAATCAATGCTCCTTTTTGAACGTCTTCCAAATGTCACGGTTGATTTTGGGTTTGGTAAAGCTAAACGCAAAAATAAGAACAACAACGGAATTGATTATCACGAGCGGCCATAAGCCATAGCCGGACGATGTTTGATTCATATTATTTTAAATCCCAAACAAACAATCGCTCGGAAATATCACCCACATCTTTTATTTTTAATTCTATCTGTTTTGGCATCGGGTCAATCGGGTCAAAAATTAAAATCCCGCTCCGATGATGTCCGCCCGGTTCATCACCGGTCCAATTAATTGGTGGAAAATAATTAGATTGATCATCTGCCAAAACCGACTGCTCTGTTAAATCGTCGTCCAATTCCATTGAATGCGTGTCAAAGCTTGCTTCAAATTGCCACGGCGCGTTTGGTTCAATTTTTATCGGCCGGACTTCCACGGTAACCTCGCCTTGATAATCAAAACGGCTCTCTAATGTTTCGCTGGTTGGCGCAATTGCCGCCGTGTCAGACAGGGTGGCGGGTTTTTTGAATATAAATATATGATGCAAACCAAAATAAATGAACAGCGCTCCGGCGCCTAACAAAGAAATTCCGAGTAATAAAACGCGTGATTTCATACTGATTTTTGAAACTTAAACAATCTTCTGGCAATAAAAATTATTCCGCCCAAATTAAATACCAATCCCGCCCAAAACAATTCTATCTGGTATTGCGCAACTATGCTAATGGCGCCCGCGATTCCCAATACTGGCAAAATATTTACTAAATAATGAGCGCAACACGATATCATGGCAACAGTGGACGTGGCGCCAGACACCGCCAACACCTTGCCAGACCCGCGCTGGTTATGTACGACGTTCTTTAGATATACATACAAGCATATTTGTACGCCAAACCCAATCGTTAAACTGATAAGATAGTACCAATATTGAAAAAACTGCTCTCTGGCAAAATTCCAGCCGGACACAAAAGTGATTAGGGAAAAATAAAAAGTAATCAGCAGCAAACCAGCTAACAAACCATAAAATATTGACTTGATTAACATTTGTTTGTTTAACATGAATTTTTAATTTTATCTTAATTCAACTTCGCTAACTCATCCACGAGCTGATTGTTGTGGATCGCCATTCGAGGATCGTCATAAACATGTCTGACGACGCCCTCTTTGTCTATAATCACATAAGTATGTCCGGGTAAAGATCCATAATGCATGGAAGATGGCGTGGTTAAGACGCCGAATTTGGCGGAAACTTCCCGGTTAGTGTCAAAGACGACCGTTGCTTTAGCCAATTCCGGCATTTTGTCAACCGCTCTTTGCCAATCTTTGACTGGATCCACCATCACCGACAAAATCACGGTGTTTTCATCATTTAATCTGCTGTCCGAGGCCAATTGAGCGATTTGATCCCAACACGCCGGATAACACATCAAGCCTTCGTTGAAAAAAAGAATGACATTTTTTCCTTTGAGGTTATCTTTGCTATAGAGATTGCCCTCTCTATCAGAGAGCGTAAAATCAGGCGCCGGTTTCCCGACCAAGGCGTCAAGAGCCGTAGTGGACGCTTTGCTGTTGCCGCTGGAATGATGGCTGGTCATGCTGTCCGGCGATTCTTGCGCTGCAGCGGAATTGGCTGCAACGGAATTACTGGTGGAATTATTATCAGTCCGCGCCTCCGCGCGGCTCAAGAACCAGATCACGGCGACTACTATAATCGTAAAACTGACAATGCCCGCGAGAATAATAGTATTCTCATTTCTACTGTTGATTGTCTTTTGGCTCATATTTTTCTTTTTTAAATAAATAAATGGTTTTGGTTATTAAACCGATTAATAAAAGTAAAAAAATAATCGCCCACCCGTATTCCGGCAACAACGTTACTGCCGCGCGTATGGAATTGAATAGTTTGGTCAAATATATATTTATATCAATTTGATAGGCGGAATGAACATTGAGCTTGTTGGAAAATGCCAAACTCATGGTAACAACAGCCATGATGATAAACATAACACCGGAAATAAATTCGCCAATAGTTAAACTTATCTTAATAGAACCTAATGAGTAGGATATGGGCTTGCGCACCCGCATCAATTTTTTCGTTATCGCGCTTTTGTCCAAAAAAGATGCTATAAAAAAAAGCGGAGTTACCATGCCGAGCACGTAACTAAGCGTGTACATTACCCCCAAAAAAATTGACCCAGGCAGAACTGACAGCGCCAGCACTCCAGCCAGCACCGGCGCGCAACAGGTGGTCGCGATTCCGGAAAATACGCCGAGTGTGAAAACGGAGAACGGATGGTGGCTTTTGAGCGTGGGATTGACATGAAAAGGCAGGGAAACATGCCGTCCGGACAGTAACACCAAACCGAGGATTAACAAAAAAATACTGCCGAAAATAAAAATAACGTTGTGATATCTGCTTAACAATTGCCCAAAGGCGGCCGAACCAAGACCTAGGGGCAAAAAAACCAATAGAATTCCTAAAAAAAAGATAAAGGTCATTACAAAGACTTTTCTCCGTTCCCGAAATATTGAGCCGAGATACGACGGCAAAAGCACGGTAATGCAACAGGGCGCGAATAGCGCCGCCATGCCGGCGATAAACGCCGCTGCTAATGATGTGCCTACAAGCAGATCCATAAATTATTTTTTATCCTGTTTATGATCGCCAGACGCATGGCAATCGGCATGACCTGAATGATTATCAGAATGATTATCAGCTTGAGCGTCATTTGCGCCATGGCCATGGCCTTTCATCATAAAAAGATGCATCAGCGGACAGGCTAACAGAAGCAGCCAGACGAAGTTGCCGCCGAGACCGGGAAATATTCTCGGCAAAATAATTATGGCAGCTATCACCGCCGCGCAGATTGCTAATAAAGTTGAAAGTTTTGGCATTTTCATAGAAAAAATTATAAATTATTTTTTAAAATTGGAGCGTTAATTTTACACGCGCGCGCTAATTGTTTATATACACTTTCCGCGAGCGAATAGATTGATAAAAAAATTAAAATTACGCTCAATACTTTTATCTCTAACCCCTTAAATGGCAAAGACATCAAAGCGAGCGGTGCGCCAAACAGGGCAAGCAGCGGCGCGCCGCAGGTTGGACAGCCAGCCGCTAACAACCCGCCAAGCGCGCCGCTCGCGCTCAACGCGATATGGCCGGCTTTTTTTCTCGCTTTCATTATGTCGCGCCTAAACAGCCACACCCCCGAGTATAAACCAAACATTATTGAAATAAGCGCGGTGAGCGCCACCGAACCGATTGTATGCCACGCGCCATTCATGTAAGCATACGCCGCCATGCTCTTATCCGTAATATTAAATAACATTAGATAATACGCTAACGCGAACATTGCCAACGCCGCGCCGGCAGCTGTCAATAAATATCTTTTACGCTTCAAAATTGGGGCGATTATTATGAGTAGCATACTGGCGCGGCGGCGCGATTATTTTTTGGTCGTCGTAACGCTTGGCTGATTCGCTGTTTGCTTCGGATTAATTATCTTGCCAGTTTTTAAATCTTTATAAACGCCCATTAACGGCACGCCCTGGACAAAAATATACGCGTCATCTTTGACAATTCCCGCTTGCGGCCAAACCTCAAGAAATATCGGATATTCCTCCACTTCACCAGTGAGAACAAATGTCGGTATCAGGGAAATTTTATATTTATTAATAAGCGATTTGGCTTCCGGCGAATTAACGTCAACGACCTTTATCTTGGGGTTAAAGCCAAACCCGAAAAGTATTGCTTGGTGTTGCTTTACGTCATAGCATTCACCGCAAGCCGAGTCGCCAATCAGCGTCAGTTCAGTTTTGCCTTTGATCTCGCCGGTGGCGGCAGACACATAAGGACCGTTGATTTGCCGAAGCACAAAAGTGTCGCCGTTTATATCGCCGGCTCGCGCGAGCAATGTCTTTAAATCAACATTTTTTTGCACTTCTCCGCGCAGAATGATCGTAGGCAATTTTTCTATGGCGTACTTGGCGATCAATGTTTTGGCCTCATCGTCAGCCCGATCAAGAATCCGTTTGGAGATTAATTTTACATTCGCGCTTTCAAGATTCGCGAATATTGGCGTTACGTCAAAACATTCTTGGCAATCTTTATCATTTATCGCGATGGCCTCAATGTTAGCCGGCCGCGCGGCCTCTCTGTTTTCCGCTATTTTGGCTTTAACAATGGAATTGGCGCGCGTTAAATACAGCGCCCCCAAACCAACACTGCCAAAAACAATGGCAAAAAAAATTGCTAACAGCCAAAAAGATATTTTAACTTTGGTCTCGGAATTTTCCATACAAAAATTTTAATATTTAAGACACGAAAAACATTAGCAGCCTCCGACCTGATTAGGAAGACTGGAAGCAGATCCGCTGGCAGGGACAGCAGCCGTTGCCGACGGTTTAAGATCGCCTAATTTTAATTTATTGTACAATGACACTGATTGCGCGACTTGGACCAAAGAAACTAAAACCAATAATCCGAGCGCCACGCTTATGGTAACACTGCCAAAAGATAAAGGCGCTCGCCGCCGGCCGCTGATTGTCTGCAAAATTTCTTCTTCCAAATGTTTCAAAACGGCGCTGTTTCCAACTTGTTCTGCTGGTGTCGCCGGTGTATCTAAGGCATCTAGCGCATCTAATGGCGCCGTTTTCTGTCCATCCCTTGGTTGCGCGCAACAGGATGGTTGCTCTTCATGTCCATGGTGTTGTTCGTGATTTGTCATAAATTTTAATATTAAAAAAATTAATTGATTCTTTGCTTAACAACCTCCCACTTGACCTGGTAATTTAATATCGCTCGGCAAAGGAGCGCTCTTGCTGTCGCCGCTGTATTTGGGAACCTTCATATCCAAGAGCATTGCCGCGATATCAGGTGTATATTCACCGCTGACAAGTTGATTGGAAATTTTATCAACCATTGCTTTGGGAAAATAACTTCCCTTCCAACGAGCCAGTTCGCGCAGAATTTGATCATCCGTATACTCGGAAGCGTGATTCTGCAATAGATATGCCGCCAAACCGCGCATCGCTTGAGAGTGCGCGCAACCGCACGCCGCCTCGCCGTCTTGCCTAATGATCGCGGCAACACCGCAACAAAATTCGCAGGAAATTTTCAAACCAACATCTATATATCTTTTTAATAAATCGCCGGAAAGCTTTACTTTTTTACTCCCATAAGTCGGGTCAAATTCTTTCATTATATTCATCGCTTGCTCTACCTGAGCGAAATCCACCCCGAGTTCACTGCCATACACCTCCGGCGCGCCTTGCGCCAAAGCCAGCTTTAGGGCATCTTTACCAAGATCTCCGCTAAGGCCAGAACCTCCGCCACTACTTAATTTTAGAGTCAATTTTGTTAAAAAATCATTAGACTGTACGCCGGCGAATTCTCTGTTTTTTGACAACACCGCTTGATTGGTTATAAGTGAAGCGGCTAAAATTCCCAGCAAACCGATATTTATTATAATTATAAAACGCGAATTTTTATTAATAAGCATAATTCAATTTTTAAAAAATAATTAAATTACCTACTACAGATTGTAGTAGGTAATAGAATATTTGTCAATACTTATCTTATCCACAGATCAAACCAACCTTATCAACATTGATTTTGAAAAAAATTTTGGTGCGTCATGATACAATTATTAGAGTCGTTTTTTGGTTCGCAAACAACAATTTGAGCAAGCTTTCGCGCCTCCGTTTCCGCCAAATTGCAAGTTTTAGAATGGGTATGCGAAGTTAGAGAATTTTGAATAACGCGTGAAGACAAAAAGGCGTTCGCGCCCGCAAAAAACGCCAGAGCGCAAAAAACGCCTGCCAATATTTTTTTAGTAATCCAAGCTGATGAAGGAATATATGAATCGTCTGTGAGCTTGCGCACCCGCTCCTCGGTAATTGAACTGAAAAAAGACAGGGCAAACATTCTGCCCATGGCGCTCTTCTGCTCCCAGCCGATTATTTTATGAAGCGCTTGAGCTAGGGGAATTTTATTCGTAAACCCAACCGTCGCGGCTTCGTCCGCCGCCAGCTCGGAAAAAGTTATATACTTGCCGACGAGTAATTTAATGCCGGGGACAAAAAAGAAAAGCAGAGAAATAATTCTAACGACTAAGAGCTTGGCTGGTTCGCGCGCGTTCAGATGAAATTTCTCATGCAAGAGCACTGCCAACAACTCGCTGTCAGACAAACGCTCTGCCAAAGCAGAGGAGACGCAAATTTTGGGATGCCTATATCCATAGCAAAATACTATTGGTTCTTCTGATTCACTCTCTATCACTCTATCGGCAATACCCAAGTCGCGGCTAACCACTAACAACTTATCGGATTTATGGCGCTTTTGGCGCTGTAAATTATAACGCACGAATTTACCCGTTCTAAAACACAAACGCAGCACAATGCTTATTGCCAAACTTAAGACGGCTAGTAAAAATAAACCCCCAAATAATAACGCGCTAAATAACCAAGGATGGGTGGAAAAAGTGACTGCGGACAGGCATCCGCAAACAGAATTAATCTTGCCAAAAAAAAGTTGAGCGGCAACGTAGATACCATTGGAAAACTTTACCACCAGAATACCAATGCCGCCTACAACCAACATGGTGATGGCGATAATTTGAAAAAAAACCCTGTCAGCCGTTTTCCGCAGAGTATGACCGCGCGAATTTTTAAAAAAATCATTAATCATCGTGGGAGTAAATCAAAGGTATGAACCCCAGAGCAAACTCTGAACTCTTGTCCGCCTTTTGGGCGGATTAAACCACCTTCTTGTCCGGCCCGTCTTCGCCCGCCGAATTTAGCGGGCTACGCCGGGTAAACTCCGTCAACAGGGGGCGGAAACGGAACTTGTCCGGCCCGTCTTCGCCCCTGTGGGGGCTACGCCGGGTAAACTCCATCAACGGGCGGAGACGGAACTTGTCCGGCGCAGCCCACAGGCGGAGACGGATTAAAATTAAATTGAATCCATAATATTATTCAACGATCTTATGTATTTTTTTCCGCCATTCCTCTGACTGTTTAAACTCATCGCTATTTAAAATATCAACAAATCTCGCTACCGCCACATCGCCATAATTTTTAAGCATTTTGGTGATTAAATCTCCGGACACCCGCGCGAAAAATTCCTCTTTTGTCTGCCGAGGAAAATATCTGTACGCGCCGCTTGCATCCGCTCGGCGGCGCAACAGGCTTTTTTCATAAAGCCTGCTCATAATGGTCATTATGGTCGTATAGGCGATTTTCTTTTTCTTCTGAATCTGGCCAAGTATTGAACGAACCGTCCCCTCTTTCTGCTTCCAGATTATCTCCATAACTTCGGCCTCAAGCTCGCCCAACGACATTTTCAATTGATTGGTCATAATTGACTAAAAAAGCTACTACACAACGTAGTATATCATAATCTTAAAAAAAGGCAAATACGCGCGAGCTCCAGTATCGCCGCTGAACACAAGTATTGACTAACTGCGCTATATATGAACTTGTAGCGAGTTATTTTAAATCAATTTATTCCCCATAAGCTTGCTCTGGGGTTTCCTTGCAAGGAAGAGTTTGAGAAACCATCGGTTTCTCAATAATGTACTTCCTTTTGGGATACCCCGTCAGCTTGCTGCGGGGTCGTTCATTATTTTGGACAAGCCGGCAGTAAGCACGACGCGAAAAGAATTGATATTAGATATACGGAAAAATGGAGTGAAGAATGATGGCTAAGCGTAATACGAAAGAGTTATCCATGGCAGTTGTCGAATATTAATAAAAAATGGTATACTTATATTTTTATTGGACCGATTCCGAAATACAAGGAGTTGTACAAGTATCTTCAAGAGTGCGGTTTTATTTTATTGTTGAAGCGTACCAAATTTTGTCAACCCGTTCATTACTCTAACTCCAACATCGTGGCAGGAAGCGGCTGATGAGTGAGCAGTGTGTATAATTCTCGTATGAGTAATAAAAATCAACAAAAAATCGCCCACAGCCAAAAATCGCAAATCGCCATATATCACAACATTGATGATGGGCAAAAAATTCGTGTTGTTATTGAAGATGAAAATGTTTGGCTCACACAAAAATTGATCGCGGAGCTGTTTGATATCAGTGTTCCAACCGTGAATGAACACCTGAAAAATGTTTTTGAGAGTAAAGAATTGGACGAAAAATCAGTTATTCGGAGTTTCCGAATAACTGCCGCCGACGCAAAAAAATATGATGCAAAACATTATAATCTGGATGCTATTCTCGCGATCGGCTATCGCGTGCGATCCGATAAGGGAACGCAATTTCGTAAATGGGCAACGGAGAGGTTGCGGGAGTATTTAATCAAGGGGTTTACCATGGACGATGAACGACTTAAGCAGGGCGGCGGGCGAGTTCGTTATTTTCAGGAATTGCTTCAGCGGATTCGTGATGTCCGCAGCAGTGAACGGATGTTTTATCAGAAAGTCACGGATATTTACGCGACAAGTATTGATTATAGTAATGATGACAAACTAACCCATGAATTTTTTGCCACAGTGCAAAACAAAATGCACTATGCCGTGCATGGGCATACCGCGGCAGAAGTTGTAGCTCTGCGCGTAAATAGTAAAAAGCCTTTAATGGGACTTACCAGTTTTAAAAGCGATTATATTATCGCAAGCGACATAACGATTGCTAAAAATTATTTAAACGAAAAGGAAATAAATCAGCTAAATTTGATTGTCTCGCTCTATATTGATTTCGCTGAGTTGCAGGCATCGAGCGGCCGCTTGATGAAAATGCGGGATTGGATAACTAAACTTGATGAGTTTTTAACTATCTCTGAAAAAAAATTGTTGTATACGTCTGGTAAGGTGAGTGCGAAACGGGCTGAGGAAAAGGCGCTTCAGGAATACGAAAAATATAGAAAGGGCCAGGACAAAAACTATATTTCCGACTTCGACCGCGAAGTGAAAAAATTGCTTAACGGTCGGAAGAAGAAATAAATATGAGACTGTAGAAAACCTGTCATCCCGGGTAGAAATGGCTACGGAAAGCGGAAAAAACAGAAAAACTTTAGTTGGAAATCCGGAACATCTTTTCAGGATTATCCAGTCTATTCCAAGCAAAAAAGCCGAGCCGATAAAACTTTGGTTGGCGCGAGTTGGTTACGAACGAGTGAAGGAAATTGAAGACCCAGAACTTGCCACGAAAAGAACAAGGGCTTTATACAAATTTTTACTATGCTTGGCGAGCGGGCAACAACTGAAATTCATCGCAATGAGAATTCGCGGGGCATACCAAAGCTCACAAGCGATGCCAAAGCAGGCGGCGATATTGCCGGCGGCGCGAGAAAGAAGCTGGAAAAACGACTTGGACGATCAGTGGTGTCAAAGAAAAACTTCCTGCCTTGCCGGCCACGCCCCGCCAAAGGCGAGGATCCGCCACAGCGGGGCCATGGGCAGGCAGGCTTGAAAAATCCGGAAGCCCTGCCTCGCCGATAAACACCACAAAAATTGTTGTTAATAGCTAATTTTGCGGTATACTATATCTGTACCAAAAGTTATGTCCATAGCTAAACACCATATTCAAACGAGAGAGAGTAAACGACGCTCCAAAATTTTTAATTTTAGCAAATCTTTGCCGCTTTTTAAGCGGCGGGGTTGGCAGAGATTTTAAAAAAGCGCGGGGTTTATGAAAAAGAATAACAAACAAATTACAATTTTTGAAGGCAAAAAAATCCGCCGTCATTGGGATAAAAAACAAGAAAAATGGTATTTTTCGATTATTGATATTATCGCCATTCTTACTGAACAGCCCGATTTCAAAAAGGCGCAAAGCTATTGGACAACACTAAAAAGTCGTTTAAAACAAGAGGGAAATGAGTCTGTCACAAAATGTGACAAACTGAAATTGCAGTCTGCCGATGGAAAGTATTATAAAACCGATGTTGCGGATGTAGAAACGTTATTGCGCCTTATTCAATCGGTTCCCAGCCCTAAGGCCGAGCCAGTTAAACTTTGGCTAGCTCGTGTTGGCTACGAAAGAATAGAAGAAATAAACGACCCGGAAAAGGCGCTTAATCGTAGCCGAGATTACTGGCAAAAATTAGGTAGAAGCGAAAAATGGATTCAGCAAAGAATGATGGGGCAGGAAATCAGAAATAAATTAACGGATTATTGGAAAGACAATGAAGTTAAAGAAAAAGACGAATACGCTATTTTGACGAATATTATTCATAAAGAGTGGAGTAATTTGTCCGTAAAACAACATAAGCAGTTAAAAAATCTGAAGTCAGAAAATTTGCGCGACCACATGTCTGACGCGGAATTGGTTTTTACAGCGTTAGCGGAACTTTCTACTCGCCAGATTGCGGAAACGGAACAAACCCGAGGACTTGAGGAAAATAAAATACCGGCGCGTAAAGGCGGGCGAATTGCCAAAAACGCGCGGTTGGAGTTAGAACAAAAAACCGGCAAGCGAGTGGTAAGCGGAGAAAATTTTAAATTGCCCGACGGCAAAAACCCAAAAAGATTAACATAATGTGCTATACTATACCCATAAGAAATTATAACTATGCCGCTTAATAAACTTGATCATCTTGGCGGACGAGTCGCCGTATTTATAGACGCGGCCAATATTATTTACTGCCGCAAAGATTTGGGGTGGAAGGTTGATTTTAAAAAGTTAAAGAAATATTTTGAAACGAAGTGTAATTTGGTGGCAATTTATTATTATAGCGCCTATCTTGAAGAATCAATAGCGCAACAGTCGTTTTTTGAAATGATAAGCCGAAAAGGTTACATTCTGCGACTCAAACGTCTACGGAAGATTTTAAATGATGACGGGACGATTACCCTGAAAGGAAATTGTGATACTGATCTGGTAGTGGACGCGGTGGCGCGGATGCATGAGTATGACACAGCAGTCATTATGAGCGGGGATAGCGATTTTGTGTCGTTGATTAATCTTTTGAAGGGGCAGAAAAAGCGAGTCGTGGTGATTTCAACTCGTTGGCATATTGCAAAAGATTTGGTTGATGCCGCGGATTTTTATTTTGATCTTAAAAAATTTAAAGGTCACTGGCAATTAGACGAACCTATGAAAACATGCTAAAATCACAAAAGACCCTTGCGGGCCTTTCGGATGACTTATCTAAAATAATAATATCATGGGCATAAGGATATGTCAAGAGCAAGTTATCCACAATCAATTTGATATTATGTTCACAACCAGACACACAACTAGTAGAGAGAGAGAGAGAGAGAGAGAGAGAGAGTAAAACGCCCTCAAATTTTGTATTTAATAAACCCCGGCTGTTTGTAAATAGCGGGGTTTTAAATTTTCATTTATTATGCCCACATCCAAAAACTGCGCCGGCAAGACAATTTTAGTAAATGAAAGAGAGCGAGAATAGGCAATTAAAGTTGTTTTGAAACTATGTCTAAAAGTCAAAAAATTATTGTTCAGGGGTTAAAAATTGTAATTTTTAAGAAAATTGAGTCTGATTTTATTTCACTGACCGATATTGCCAGAATGAAAAACAAAGATGCGCCCGCTGATGTTGTAAAAAATTGGATGAGAACCTACTCTACAATAGAATTTCTTGGTTTATGGGAGAAAATAAATAACTCAAATTTTAAACTGGTCGAATTCGATGGGTTTAGAAATGAAGCTGGAAGCAATTCGTTTGTGCTTTCTCCCCAAAAATGGATCAAAACTACAGGAGCGATTGGCATAATTTCTAAATCAGGCAGGTATGGCGGCGGCACTTTTGCTCATAAAGACATAGCTTTTGAGTTTGCTTCGTGGATAAGCGTAGAGTTCAAATTATTTCTTATCAAAGAGTTTCAACGGCTTAAAGAAGAAGAAAATAAAAGGTTGACTCTTGGGTGGGATGTTAAAAGGGCTTTAACAAAAATTAATTATAAAATCCATACTGATGCAATTCAAACACATTTAATTCCTCTTCAGCTTACGAAACAATCAGCAGACATAATTTACGCCAACGAGGCCGACGTATTGAATATGGCGTTATTTGGAAAAACTGCGAAAGAGTGGCGGGATAATAATTCTGATAAAGACGGCAACATCCGTGATTACGCGGATGTTACTCAGCTGGTGGTGCTGGCAAATTTGGAAGGGATAAATGCGGAATTTATCCGCCGCGGGCTGTCTCAAAGCGAGCGATTATTACAACTCAATAGTATCGCTATCTCCCAAATGCAGTCTCTTGTTGGAAATCAATCAATAAAAAGATTGAAATAGCAACCCCTTTTGTGGTATACTATCTGTCTATGTTAAAAAATCTTATGTCTATAGCTAAATACCCGCATTCACACGAGAGAGAGAGAGAGAGAGAGAGAGAGTAAAACGCCCTCAAATTTTGTATTTAAAAAATTCCGGCTGTAAATAAACAGCGATTTTTAAAGATTTAAGATTGCAGATTATGACGAAAGAAAAACCAAACAATTATGCTTATATTGATGGAGCGAACCTGCACAAAGGCGTAGCATGTTCAAATTGGCAACTAGATTACAAGAGATTTCGCATTTGGTTATCTGAAAAGTACGGAGTTCGCACCGCATACTTATTTATTGGTTTAATACCGAAATATAAAGATCTTTAATTGAGTTATCCACAAAGTCCAAAAGAGAAAAGTTGTTCGAAGAGTCACTTTTGGCAAGGGCATTTGCTGAAATTATGCCGGAAGTGAAATTTATAGATGCCACACCAAGAACGGGTGGCGACATTGCCGGCGGTGCGAAAAAAAACTGGAAAAGCGTCTTGGACGATCGGCGGTGTCAAAGAAAAACTTCTTGAAAAATCCAAAGAGGAATTTGCTAATCTGACAACAGGGTAAAATTATGCCAAGTGATGTAACCCTTGCTAAAAATTATTTGGATAAAAAAGAACTCACTCATCTAAACCGTATCGGTAATATGTATTTGGATTATGCGCAAAAAAATTGATCATGATATATTTGAGGATATTGAATATTCTCATGATTCTTTTGCATCGCATAAGGAGATTGCCAGAAGGATTAAAAACAAAAAACCTTACACAATTACTATTATTATTGAAACACTAGATCCCAAATTGTGGAACAAAAAAGAATATGTTAAAAAAACAAAGCGGGAGATAGCGCCTCTTTATATTGGTCTTCTTTACGAGAGTTTTTCTGAGGAGTACGGAGAAAGGAAAGGGAATAACCGATATGCCAAATGGCTGAAAAAATACCGCAATATTTGGAAAAAATCAGGCAGATATAAAACAATAGACGACTATATTATAAATCATGAATTAGAGCGCCGTTATCGGCGTGCTATTATGAAGCGGCATAAAAATATCGCCAGGTTGAAAGCGCCGCGCGTCATTACCGAAAGAGAGCGCTATTACCGGCTGCCGGAGCCATTTTCGCGCGTTGACTGGCGCAACCCGTATGACAACATCTTTATTTGGCATGATAAGAATAAAAAGCTCGCCCTCCGAGGAGGCAGCGGCTCATCCGGGCAGAGAGAAACAAATAGCAAGTTTATTCTCGGCTTTGCCTTAATTAACCAAAAACAGCCAGTCCCATCTCATCTTTTTATATACACAAGCGAAAATAAACTGAAATTTGTTAAAAGTTTTCGTTCTTTGCGCGTTCCTATATATGATATAGGGTCTAATTATTTCCTATCCTCAGGCGAGCAGGAAAAGATATTGCGGGGTGTTAAACTAATAGAATGGAAAGATTTTTTTAAAGTTGAGAAGATTGATTATAGGAATTATTCAACGCTCTCATCATATTGATTTCAGATTTATGATAAAAGAAGTGGAAACTACCCAGGGATATATTGAAGTGTCCGAAAAAATCGGACAGTGCTTGGTGAGCGGGCAACCACGGAAATTCATCGCAATGAGAGTTCGCAGGGCGTGCCCAAACTCAAGAGTGATGCCAAAGCAGGCAGGCTTGAAAAATCCAAAGAAGAATTTACCAGTCTATCAATGGCGATTCTGAAAGTACTCGCGGCGTATTAAAGCTTTATGAATAAAAAAATCCACAAAAAATTACTTTGTTTATCTATGCCGATGCCTTGCGCAAAGTTAAATTAGATGGTGTTACTCTTTATTAACATGAAAAAGGACAATCCACAATCACAAATCATTTTATATCAGACGGAAGACGGCCAAACTCGTGTTGAAGTTCGTTTTGAACACGAAAATGTGTGGCTATCGCAAAAACTCATGGCGGATCTTTTTGGAACAACGGTTGCAAATATTAACATACATCTCAAAAATATATTTCAGAGTCGGGAACTTGGACAAAATTCAGTTATTAAGGAATTCTTAATAACTGCGGCGGACGGGAAAAAATATAGTACAAAGCAGTAACCGGAAGAACTGCGGCGGAGCTTATTGCCGAGCGCGCAGATAGCAAAAAAATACTTATGGGGCTTACCAATTTTTCTGGTTTCCAAATGATTCGGCGCGATATTTACATCGCCAAAAATTATTTGAACGAAAAGGAGCTTCTGTTGCTCAATCGTATTGTAGATGCCTATTTGTCATTTGCCGAGATTCAAGCCAAAAGTGAAAACGCTATGGCCATGAAAGATTGGATAGGTAAGCTTGATGAGTACATGGCGCTTTTAGGGAAAGGCGTTTTGAAAAATGCCGGTAAAGTGCGCGCCGAAGAGGCCGAGGAAACGGCTAATCAGGAATATGAAAAATATCGCAAAGAGCAAGATAAAAATTATATTTCTGATTTTGACCGCGCGGTGAAAAAAATATTAAAATTTAAAAAGAAATAAAATTATTAATTCGCAGATTCGCCTATGCTTAAAGCTATGGCTAGCCAAAAAAAATTAACCCAAAAAGAAAATTTTCTACTAAAAACACCCAGCTTCTCGCGAGAAGCTGGGTGTTTTTTGATGCCGGAATTATTTTGATAACCATTTATGGAGCGATGATTTTGCTTTCCACTTCGGCACACGACCCTTCTACTTCCACGCCGTTTATATTGCAAGTTTGTCTGGCCGGTTGCGCTTCTTTTCGCGGCAAAAATTTTTCCATTGTCGGCGACATCTTTATTTCTTTAAATTGCGGCACGCCTTTTTCCCAAGGCAACTCCACATTATCACCGCGCAATTCCGCCATCAGGTTGTCAAATTCCTGCCCCAAATCTTCCAACTCTTCCATCAAGGTGATAACATTTTCATAATCCACAGGCTTAGTTTTCATCGCGGTTTTTACTTCATTGCCTTTGTTTATAGCTTGATTCAATATTTCTTCAACTCCGGTCGTATCTATTTTCTTGCGCTTCAAAACTTTTATTTCTTGTTTACCCTGATTTATTTCCCGTTGAAAATTGGCGTTGAATTGGCCGAGGTTGCTCATCGTCATAATAATCTTATGCTCCTGCCAAACATCTTCCAATTGGCCAAAAAAGTCATTTTGCAATAATTCCAGCGCCTCCTCCACTTCGCCAGCAGCCATTTTGGCTTCCGCATCGGCTTTTACCGCCTTCACGCGCTCCACTTCAGCCGTAAATTTCTCCAAATTGACCGACAAATCCAGTCCTTTTTTAATCAGCCGCGCGACCGTTATTTTAACTTTTTTCAGTTCAATTTCTAATCGTTTGATTTCACGGTTGACATCTTTCAGAGTCTGCGGCCAGCGTGAAAGCATTTCCAAAGTCTGGCGGTCTTGATTCATCTCTTCCATTAAATCCCAGATGTCTTCAGCATTCTCAATTTGTCCGCCTTTGATTTCGGCGATTTTTGTCTTTACTTTTTCCACATTTTCTTTAATTCCGGCCGGAACCGTCATTTTGGCCTTTTCCAGTTTAGCGATTTGCTGGCTAAATCTCTTGATCTCGCTTTCAATCCGTTTCATCTCCCGCGTAATGTTTTCCATCCGTTCCAGACTCTGCCGCTCTTCTTCTAACTCACGCATCGTGTTCCACATTCCGTTCATATCCAATTCCTCGGCTTCTTCCGGCGAAGTGATGCTTTGCAATTTGGCAATGTCGGTTTTTAATGACTCTACTTTGGTTTTAACACCATCAGAAATCATCAATCCTCCTTTTTCAAAACGCGTCAAGAGTGTGATGAATTTATTAAGTTGACGCGCTAAATCGCGCGCGCCGCGTTTGATGTCCAACAAGTGGCGGGCGTTATCTTGCTCGTTATTCGGCGATTCTTTTTTATTTTCCGACTGAAAAACAGGTGTCGCTTCAGATGATTGCGGCTCGCGGCTTGGCTGATCTGTTCTCTGTTCGGTTGGTTGCGACGGCGCCGCGCCAGAATCATCGCCAATGATTGGCTGGACAACCTGCGCCGGTTCGGTTGGTTGGATGATCATCTCACTGGCAGCTTGCGCTCGCGCCACTGATTTTAAGGATTGCACCGCTTTCTCCAAAGCGGGCGGGAGTTTGAAATAAAAGGCTTGGGCCGGCTGGGCCGCGAACAATACAGCCGCGACTGCGATTATCCCGATAAACGCGGCGCGACGAGGTTGAATGCGCATATTTCAACTAGATTAAAAATAAACTTTTGGCGGATGTTGCCGCCTTGATATTATTATGAACTCATTTGGGGTTTCTCCAATTGTCATTCTTAAAAAGACGCTGGCATTATTATACCACACTTTGGCATGATTAACACTATCAAAAACAAATACAACCACCATACCGCTCTACCAGCTAAAACAACGTTCTCGATTTCTGCTGTTCGCTAAGCTCGCGCAAAAATTTGCCGACAAACTCCTGTGGAGCGCCGCCGGCCTCCACAAAATCGTAGAGGATCAAAGCGACGGTGATAACAACGTGATATTCTTCCCAACGCTGGGAGACGGCGTGCGGCCAAGACGGATGACCGGTGTTTATATACACCGTGTCCTCCACTACCCGCCCCAGCAAATCACGCTCGCCCTCGCCCGAAAACGGCTCCAAGGCGATTTTTAACCCGGGTTTCTTGACTCGTTTTTTATATTCTCCGCTTTCGTCGGGTTCTGTTTTCAAGTGAGGTTTTTTTTCTCCTTGTTTTGGTCCAACCGCGTCAGCGCTTACCGCTTCAAGCCGCAACTTTGGCAGGTTATAAGTTTTGCCATCTGCCCGATTTTTTTCCGCTTCGCTGGCATTAACCTTGGCGCTCCGTGAGGCGATAACCGAGGCAAGCTCTGGAAAATCCACAACGAGCGCGTCCAATGCCCCCTCTATCTGGCGCGAGAGCGGCTTCATGTAGGCCTGCGGCGGTTTGGCTTCCGCCATTTGTCTGTCTTCACCGAAATATTTCAATGTCGGCAGAATCGCCGCTTGAATCGCTTTGCGATAACGGTAATATTTTTTTAAACTGGCCGAGTCGCTCAAAAAATTATCCTTATTAGTGGTTAAAAGTTCGGACATTGCCGGCACTTCCACGATGCCAACTAATTGATAAGGGGATTTTGGCGCGATGCCCACCCACTCCCATCCGGACTTGATCACCTTGCCGTACGTGGAAATCGTCAGCCCGGAACTCAAAGAAAGCGGCGCGGGTTTGCCGCCGGTTATTTTATCCAACCAGCCGGCGGACGCGTCTTTCAAAGCCAAAAAGCCGAATCCGACCGGCCGCCTCTGTTTGCCGAGTTTTATTTCAAACCATTGATCGTTGTGACGCTTAACATCTTCTGGCAAAGCCACCAGCCGGCCGTTGACGTAAAATTCCACGCCCTTCTTATATAGATAGCGTAAAATTTTTTCGTGCAACTCGCGGTTAAGCAAAGAATAAAAATGTTTGACAATGGCTTCGGCGATAAATTTTTCATCCAAAAGTTTGGTCTGGCGCGCTGTCAAAAACACGCTGACGCTGGTGCCGCGCCGATGCTTGATTATATCAGTGGAAGGCCGGTATTTCCATGGCGCTTTGTGCGGACTCGCGAGCTTCCAAAGCGACGCGCACCTGCCGCCATGCGGACCTTTGGTTTCGGTAATCACCTCGCTGGCCAAAAGCAATGCGAGTTTCGCGCCCACGCCGGCAAAACCGATGCCTTGTCCGCGGATTTTGCTGGAAGACGCGATATTGTGGTATTCTCTAAATTGCGCCCGCGTCATGCCGCGGCCATTGTCTAGACAAGTTAGCGACTGCATGCCATAATCAACGATAAAATCCACGCGGGTAGCGCCAGAATCCAGAGAGTTGGCCGCGAGTTCGGTAATAATCACCTCTTCTATTGGCGATGAGTAACTGTCGCGGATATCTTCCAGTAAATGTTTTAGATTTATTCTGGTTTCATTGGACATATTTATCTGCCTCTTTGGTATTGTTACCACCCGTGATTATTCCGTCAAGATTTACCAATTCCTTTGAATTACGAAACTCTTAAAACTGTCATCAAATTGTCATTCCCGCCCCCGCCTGCGCGAGGATAAACTCCGGCGGGAATCCAGCAATCGAGCCAGATTCACCTTGCGACTGGATTCCTCCGCCAGCTGGCGGACGGGAATGACAGTTTACGCCTGTTTCGTAATTCAAAGTACATTAGAATAACCAACCCTAGTTGCAATACAACGGTGGGTAGAACGATCTAAAACATACATTTCTAAAATTCTAGCTTTCTTTTTTTGCCACACTTTTTTACCTAGAAATGTATGGCCGCATTATTTGCATTTTCGTCTCCTTTTTCCCTATTTGTTAATTGTAGCGCTACGGGGAATCGAACCCCGATTACCAGGATGAAAACCTGGTGTCCTAACCATTAGACGATAGCGCCATTGCAGGCGGAACGATAGCGCCTCAAAATCAGCAACATTATAACTAAATTAGACAGCCCTGTCAAGGTTGATTTATCTCCCATTTTGCGTTAGAATGAAAGCAAACTCTAAAATAGCTAATATGGACTGTGTTTTAACTAAAAACCAGATCACTTCCTTTATCCAAACCCAAGTCGGCGACAAGCCGGCCGTTATCGGCCTCTCCGGCGGGCTGGACTCTTCGGTCGTAGCTTGGTTAGCTACCGAAGCTCTGGGAAAAGAAAAAATCCGCGCCTTGATACTCCCCTCTTCCAGTAATACAGAAGATGAAATTAAAAGAGCAAAACAAATCACAACAATCTTCAATCTTCAATCTTTAATCTTTAATCTTGATCCCATTATCGAAAGTTACCAACAAAACACCGACCTGTTCACCGCCAAAAAATCCCTCGGCAACCTCAAAGCCCGCATCCGCATGTCCATACTGTATGGTAAAGCTAACGAGCTAAATGGTGTCGTCCTCGGCACCGGCAACAAAACCGAAATTATGACCGGCTATTTTACCAAATACGGCGACGCTGGCGTGGACGTTTTGCCGATTGGCGATTTGTATAAAACCGAAGTGAGAGAACTGGCGAAACATCTCGGTGTACCCCAAGAAATCATTGACGCCCCGCCCACGGCCGGACTGTGGGAAGGGCAGACGGACGAGGGCGAACTGGGCATTACGTATGAAAAACTTGACGCGATTTTAAGGGCGATTGAGAAAGGAATTGATTTGAATGAATTTGATCAAAAAGAAGTCGCGCTTGTCCAAAAACTTATTAATAATTCAGAACATAAACGATCGCTACCGCCAATTTGTAAGATTAAAGAATGAAGATTGAAGATTTTAATCTTTAATCTTTAATCTTTAATCTTTCGCATGAAAGCACTCTTCATCGGCCGCTTCCAACCCTTTCACCTCGGCCATCTGTCTGTCTTGGCAGACATTGACAAAACGCCGGAAATAGCTAAGATACTTATAGGTATCGGCAGTTCGCAGTATCACGGGACCGAAGACAATCCTCTTACTTTTGAAAAAAGAAAGGAAATGATTGAGATTGCCATTAAAAATGAAATTAAAAAACCCTGTCAAATTTATGCCGTACCTGATATTCATGACGACCAATTCTGGGTAAGCCATGTAAAAGAAATAGTCGGGGATTTTGATCTGGTTTATTCGGGTAATTCCCGAGTAACTAAATTATTTAAACAGGCGGAATGCGAGGTAAAGCCGGTGGAATTCAAATACGATATTTCCGGCACAAAATTAAGAAAAATGATAAAAGAAAACCATCCGGAATGGAAAAAGTTTATTCCCAAATCAATCACAAACACAATCGCTCAATAATCATTGACAATCATGGCAATCCTGGAAATCTGTGTGCTATCTAGCGATCGTTAGATAGGCCACAGATTTCCAAGATTGCCATGATTTACCAAGATAACGATATGAAACCGACGAGTGAACAACTCCAAAAAGAAACCACGCGCTTGTACGAAAAGCTGCGGCGAACCTGCTGGACCGAAGAGCGGTGCGGCGCTATCGCTCCGCTTACTTTGGAAATCAATGAACTGAAAAAACAGCAAAACGCCGTCATCCTCGCCCACTCTTACCAAACGCCCGACATTATGTACGGCGTGGCGGATCACATCGGCGATTCTTACGGCCTCTCCCAAATCGCGGCGCAAAGCAACGCAGATAAAATAATTTTCTGCTCGGTCTATTTCATGGGTGAAACCGCGAAGATCCTAAATCCCGATAAAGAAGTTTTGGTTCCGGTGATTTCCGGCTGTTCGCTCGCCGAATCCATTACCGCGGCTGACGTAAAAAATCTCAAAAAACAACATCCCAACGCTCCGGTTGTCTGCTATATCAATACTTACGCCGAAGTAAAAGCCGAAGCCGATGTCTGCTGCACCTCGGCCAACGCGCTAAAGGTGATTGAATCTCTGCCGGAAGAAGAAATAATTTTTGTGCCGGATAAACTGATGGGGCAAAATTTGCAAAAACTTATAACTAAAAAACTAATCCTCTGGGACGGCGCCTGTGTTGTACACGAGGAATTTAACGCCGAGAGTATTATCAAGGTGCGCCAGCAATACCCTGATGCCAAAATACTAGTCCACACCGAATGCAACCCGGCCGTAGTGGGCTTGGCCGACCTCGCCGGCAGCACCAATGATATTTTGGAGTATGTAAAAAATACCAATGCCAAAAACGTTATGCTAATTACCGAGTGCGGCATCACGGACAGAATAAAAACGGAATTTAAAAATAAAAACATCGTCGGCGCGTGCAATCTGTGCCCGTACATGAAAAAAATCAAGCTGGAAGATATTTTAACCGCGTTAAAAAATCCGCGCGAGGACCAGATTGTAAAAATTCCAGAAGAGATAATAAAAAAAGCCAATCTAGTTGTTAATAAAATGTTGAATATATAAATCATGGATAATCCTGGAAATCATGGTAATCTGTGTGCTATCTAGCGATCGTTAAATAGGCCACAGATTTCCAAGATTACCAGGATTTACCAAGATAATTTTTAAAATGACCAAACATCAAAAAATCCAAAAGTACTTCAACCAAAAATCAAAGCTAACCATAAAAAATCCAAAGTATCTGCGCCAGCTAAAAACTTTGACCGATTTTATGTTGCGGGAAGATCTGGATAGCAAAGGCGACCTCACCACCAACCGGTTAATTAAACAAAACAAAAAAACAAAAGCGCAAATTATCGCCAAAGAAAACGGCATCCTGGCGGGGATAGAAGAAACATTGTGGTTTTTGCGAAGGCATAAGGTTACAGGCATAAGACATAAGAAAGACGGCGACATGATTAAGAAAGACGATGTATTTTTGAGCCTAAGCGGCGGCATCAAAGACATTTTGAAAACCGAAAGAGTGGCGTTGAATTTACTGCAGCGCCTGTCCGGCATCGCCACACAGACAAATAAACTAATTAAAAAAACAAAAAACAAAATCCTCATCTGTCCCACCCGCAAAACCCAGTGGGGACTGCTGGACAAAAAAGCGGTCGCGGTCGGCGGCGGCGGAACGCACCGACTTGGACTGTACGATTGGGTGCTTGTAAAGGATAATCATTTATCTCAATGTCCCCTTTCCTCTTTCCCCTTTCCTCTTTCCCCCTCATTTTGGGAAATAGAAGTGAACACGTCAAAGGAAGCGTCTGAATTTTCTAAATACCAACCAGATGCCATTATGTTTGATAATTTTAAATCAAAACAAATCAAAAAAATGATTCCTAAATTAAATTCACAGATTATTTTTGAGGCCTCGGGCGGGATTAACGAGTTCAACCTCGCAGAGTATGCCAAAACCGGAGTGGATGTAATATCGATCGGGGCGTTAACTCATTCTGCCAGGGCGTTGGATATTTCACTAGAACTAAACGCGACAAACGTTAGATAGATACACGAATGAAACGAATTGAACGAATTAGAACGAATATAAAATCCGTTAAAATTCGTTTAATCCGTTCAATCCGCGCCTGCGTCTAGACTGCGGCGGGCAGGCGCGTATCTATTTGACGATATTCAAAAGTATAAATGTGTCTAAACAAAAACAGCAGAAAAAATTTGATTATTTAATAATAGGATCAGGAATAGCTGGCCTCAATTTCGCGCTGGAAGCGGCCAAGTCCGGCTCGGTCGCTATCGTTACCAAAAAAGAACTGATGGAAAGCAACTCCAACTACGCCCAGGGCGGCATCGCGGCCGTGCTGGATAAACACGACAGCTTCGCGAGCCATATCAAGGACACGATGATGGCCGGCTGTTATCTGAATGATAAAAAGGCGGTGGAGATCTTGGTCAAAGAAGGTCCGGCGCAGATCAAAAAATTGATTGCCATCGGCGTAGGATTCAATCGCGATGGAAACAAACTATGCCTGACCCAAGAAGGCGCGCATTCTCACAAAAGAATCGCCCATGTCAAAGACGCCACCGGCCGAGAAATTGAACGCGCCCTCTTGCACGGCGTGCGGCATAATAAAAAAATTACCATTTTTGAATCGCATCTGGCGATTGATTTAATCTGTTCGTGTCATTCCAAAGCCGCATTGCGGCTGAGGAATCCATTTCTTACCGACAGTCATTTTTTAGCGAAGCGTAAAGATAAAGAAACTCATAACAAACAAACACGCTGCCTCGGCGCGGTTGTCTTGGACATTGATAAACAAAAAACAATCGTCTTCCAAAGCAAAGCGACTATTTTGGCCACCGGCGGCGCCGGGCAGGTTTATGAGCGGAATTGCAACCCCAAAATCGCCACAGGCGACGGCGTCGCCATGGCCAGCCGCGCCGGAGCGAAAATTCAGGATATGGAATTTATCCAATTTCATCCTACCGCTCTCGCCAAAAAAGGCCGGCCCGCTTTTTTGATTTCCGAGACCGTGCGCGGCGAAGGAGGAATTTTGAAAAACCACAAAAAACGCCCGTTCATGAAAAAATATCACCGACTCGCTGAACTGGCCACCCGCGATGTCGTCAGCCGAGCGATTTTCGCGGAAATGAAAAAAGGGCCAGTTTATTTGGACATTAGAAAAAAAGGCGCACAGTTTATCAAACAACGCTTTCCCTATATTTACAACGAGCTCTGGTGGTTCGGAATTAAACTGGATAAAGACCTTGTGCCAGTCGCGCCCGCGGCCCATTATCTGTGCGGCGGCGTTCATACCAGTATCAACGGCGAAACTAATATCAAAGGACTTTACGCCTTCGGCGAAGTGGCGCATACTGGAGTGCATGGCGCCAACCGGCTGGCGTCCAACTCACTGTTAGAATGCATGGTCTTTAGTTCGCGCGCCTTAAAATCTGCAAAAAAATACATTGCCGATTGCCGATTGCCGATTGCCGATTGCCGATTGCCAAAAATGAACAAAAAAATAAACCGCCGCATTAAAATTCTAAAATATCAAATTCAATCTTTAATGTGGAATAATGTTGGCATTATTAGAAAAAAAGAGAATATGGAAGCCGCGTTAAGAAAATTAAACAAAATTGAACGGGAATTAGACAAAATTTATGAACGAGGGGTTAATAAAAATATAATTGAAGCGAAAAATCTTTGTACCGTGGCAATTCTTATTACTCAAGCGGCGATAAAAAGAAAAAAGAGTGTGGGCGCACATTTTGTGAAACAAAAAAATCTGTAAATCAGGATTATCCGTTATCCGTAAGCACAAATCATTCTTATCTTTGCAAATAAATAGTATGCCCAAAATCGGAATCATCGGCGGGTCAGGGTTGGACAATCCTGATATCCTGGAAAATATCACGGATAAAAAAACAGAAAATAAATACGGCGCACCCTCGTCTTCTTTAAAGACAGGGAGAATAAAAGGCGTTGATGTCGTTCTCCTCTCCCGCCATGGGCGAGAACATACTATTCCGCCCACGCAAGTGAACTTTCGCGCCAATATCTACGCTCTCAAACAGGAGGGCTGTACCCACATTCTCGCCACCACGGCAGTCGGTTCTTTGCGCGAAGAAATCGGCCGGGGCGATCTGGTTATTCTGGATCAGTTTATTGATTTCACCCGCCACCGGTTTTCAACCTTCTACGAACAATTTGAACCGCGCCAGCCAAAACACTGCCCCATGGCCGAACCGTTTTCCGCTGAATTAAGAAAACTGTTGATTGCATCCTGCCGTGAGCTAAATCTCAAACACCACGAAAAAGGCACGGTGATTACGATTGAAGGACCGCGCTTCTCCACCAAAGCGGAAAGTAAAATGTTTAGAATTTGGGGAGCGGATGTGATTAACATGAGCATCGCGCCGGAAGCGGCTCTGGCCAACGAAGCTGGCATCCCCTACGCCGCCGTAGCGATGTCAACCGACTATGACTGCTGGAAAGAAGATGAGGAGCCGGTAACATGGGAAGCAGTGATGGAAATCTTTAAACAGAATGCGGAGAATGTTACCAACCTCTTAATTAATGTCATTCCAAAAGTCAAATGTCATTCCGAGCGAAGTGAATGAGCTCGCGCGAGTGAACGCAGCCGAGGAATCCCTTAACGAGTGAATATACAACACCTTCTAAATATAACATACGATAAGGGATTCCTCGGCTTCGTCCCGATGCGAATCGGAACTTCGCTCGGAATGACAACGAGTATGCCAAACACCCTAAAATCCAAAATCAGAACCATCCCCGACTGGCCAAAGCCCGGCATTATGTTTCGCGACATCACCACTTTATTAAAAGACGCCGCGGGCTTCCGCCACACTATTGATTTGCTGTTTGAGCGGTATAAAGATACCAAAATTGACCTGGTGGCGGGAATAGAATCGCGCGGTTTTATTACTGGATCAGCTCTGGCCCACCGTTTGGGCGTGGGATTTGTGCCCATTAGAAAAAAAGGCAAACTGCCGGCCGAAACAGAATCCGAAGAATATAAATTAGAATACGGCACAGACAAAATTGAAATCCATAAAGACGCGATAGAATCCGGCAACAAGGTTTTGTTGGTTGACGACCTGATTGCTACTGGCGGCACAGCTCTCGCTGCGTGTAATTTGATTAAAAAACTAGGCGGAAAAATTATAGAATTTTCTGTTATCATTGACTTGCCGAATTTGGGAGGGAAGAAAAAATTGGAACAGGCCGGGTATAAAGTTTTTAATTTGGTGGAGTTTGAGGGGGAGTAATCGCGTCCATTGTCATTCCGACCGGAGTCCCGCCCTTCGCGAATGGCGGGACGGAGTGGAGGAATCCCTTTTTTACCTACAACTATTCATTAGCGAAGCGTATAGATAAAAGAGACATGTTGACGCGTTAAAAAGGGATTCCTCCCCGCAGTGTGCGGGGCTCGGAATGACAATGTGTTAACTATGTTAATCCTCGGCATAGAATCATCCTGCGACGACACGTCGGTCGCGCTGGTGGAAGCAAATAAAAACGAGATTAAAATCCTGGCAGAAAAAACCGCGAGCCAAATTGAAGTACACAAAAAATACGGCGGCGTGGTGCCGGAAATAGCGGGCAGAAAACACGCGGAAAAAATTCTTCCTTTAATTGAAGCGGTAATGGATGGACAAAATAAACCCGATGTGATCGCCGTAACTGCCGGCCCGGGATTAATGACCGGCCTCTTGGTAGGCGTAACCGCCGCGCAAACGCTATCATATTTGTGGAATGTTCCCGTAACGCCAATAAATCACATTGAAGGACACATATACTCTGTTTTATTAGACAAAAAACAAGGCAACAATATCCGTAAATCAGGGTTATCCGTTATCCGTAAGGAAATTATCTTCCCCGCTCTTTGTCTAATAGTCAGCGGCGGCCACACTGAACTTATTCTCATGAAAAACCACGGCAAATACGAACTTGTCGGGAAAACAAGAGACGACGCGGCCGGCGAATGTTTTGACAAGGTAGCCAAACTGCTCGGCCTTGACTACCCGGGCGGTCCACAAATATCTAAGCTGGCTGAATCAGGAAACCCCAGCGCCATTCCCCTTCCCCGTCCAATGCTTGCCCGGCGTAGCCCCACTCGGGGCGAAGACGAGTTGGACAATGACTCGTTTGATTTCAGTTTTTCCGGTCTTAAAACTGCAGCACTATATTGGTTGCGAGACAACGCAAAAAAACAAGTTACAAGTTACAAGTTATCCCGCCACAGCGGGATCCCGCTCGCTGCGGGACAAGTTACAAGACAAAACGATTTCTGCGCCTCCTTCCAACAAGCCATCATCGACGTCCTCGTTGCCAAAACAATCAGAGCGGCAAAAAAATACAATCCTAAAACAATCATCTTGGCCGGCGGCGTCAGCGCCAATAAAAAACTCAAAGAAACTCTTAAAAAAGAAATTGAAAGACGACTTCCTCTTTCCTCTTTCCTCTTTCCTCTTTCCTCGTACTCAATGGACAACGCGGCAATGATAGCAATGGCTGGATATATCCACGCTATCAAAAACGACTTCACCCCCTGGCAACAGTTAACTGCCGATCCCAATTGGAAAATTTACCAACAATCAAAAGCTGTGGTATAATATCTTTGATAAAAAATAAGCCAAACAATATGAATCTAAAAATCATCGGCGGGTCTAGCCACAAGGGATTCACTCAAGCGGTTTGCAAATATCTGAGGATTAAAGAAACAAGAACGACCAGTTTGGTATTTAGCAATGACAATCGTTTTGTAACAATTGATGAGCCGGTTCGGGGCGACGACGTGTTTGTAATCCAGACGCAGGTTCCGCCGGTGGATTCCCATGTAATGGAACTCTTGATTATTGTTCGGGCCCTGCGAGACGCTTCGGCTGAACGAATTACCGCGGTAATGCCATATTTCCCTTATATCCGGTCGGATAAAAAAGATCAGCCGCGCATCGCCATTACCGCTCGGCTCTTGGCTGATATGCTTCATACCGCCGGAGCCAGTCGCGCGCTAATCATGGATATGCACTCTCCTCAAGTGCAAGGTTTTTTTTCTATGCCTTGCGACCACCTGCTGGCCGCCCCGGAAATTGTAAGGTATTTAAAAAAAAACTGGAATTTAAAAAATTACTGTCTCGTGGCCGGAGACGCGGGCGCGGCCAAAATGCTCAAGCTTTTTGCCGACGGACTCAATCTGCCGGTGGCGATTATGGATAAGAGACGCGAAGGGAACGAAGAAAATGTGATCATCAAAGGCGTGATCGGCGACGTAAAAAATAAAAAAGCCCTGATTATTGATGATGAAACCCAGACCGGCGGCACCTTAACCAAAGACGCCAAATATTTAATAAAAAAAGCCGGTGCGATTTCGGTTGACGCTTGCTTTGTGCACGCCGCCCTTGGCCTGGAAGCGGAGGAAAAATTGAATAAATCCCCAATCAAAAAATTCGTCACCACCGACACCATCCCCCTAGAGGGACATAACTTAAAAAATTGCGCAGTCGTTTCCGTAACCAAAAAATTCGCCGAGTGCATCGGGCGAATTCACGAAGGGAAGAGTATAAAATCACTTAATGATTTATAACTATTGACATCTCCCGCCGGGCGATCTATAATTCTTCTACATGTATATGGAAAACCAAAATACCCAACCCAAAGAAACTACTCTAGACGATGTCCTCCTTGCGGTCAAGGATGGTTTTGATGGAGTAAGCGAAGAATTAAATGAAGTAAAAGCCGACGTCTCTACGCTAAAGGCCGACGTTTCCAGTATGAAAAATACCATAAATACACTGCCGACAAAATCATACCTGGATGACAAAAATGCTGATTTAGCGGCGGAAATCGGCAGACGAATTGAGCGCTCAATTCAAAGAGAGAAACAATTTCATCTCAAAATTCTTGACTTGCTTGGGCGCTATAATATCGGCCGACCCGAAGAAATCAAAGAGTTGGAAGCGATGGTATAAAAAATCATTCATAAACCTCCACCTTTCCCTCTCCCACAATCTCCTCCAATTTATCCAACACCTCCGAGTTCCAGTCAATCATTGACTGGGCTTTTATTTTTTTGTTGCCTACAACCACATAAACTTGATATTCTCCTGGATAATCATCAAATAATTTTTTAAGCGCGCCGGCCGCTTGTTTCATTTCTGATTTATTCAAACTGATTTGCACTGCCTTATTTTCTTGCAACTGCGGGGCGTAATCTTTGACTGAAGTGCCAAATGACAAGCCCCGGCACACTTGGACCGCGTTTTCTTTGGTGATCACACTGGCTTTTTCTACAAAAATTTTATTATCTCCATCTTCTTTTGGCGTCCTGCCAACCACACAGATAATATTCCCCTCTTGCCAAATTGACTGTGTCTTTTCATAAGTTTTTGGAAATACCAAGAGCTCAATCGAGCCTGTCATGTCGGCAATTGTCGCAAACATCATTATTTCTCCTCGTTTAGTAATTTTCTTTTTTAATGAATCTACAATGCCGCCAACCACCACCCAGGCATCTCTTGGATTATGTTCTGCTTCCGATAATGAAATCAACGCATCTTTTAATAGATTCTGAAAGTACGCAAATGGATGCGAAGAAACATAAAGTCCAAGCAAGCTTTTTTCCCAAATTAATTTCTGGTCCATCGTGGCATCAACGGCATCTTTCAATATTACCTTCCTGTCCAGCGCTATATCTGTCCCGAAAAACAGAGAATCTTGCTGCGTCGTTTCTTTCTCTCGGATATTCCGGAGGAAAAATAATATATTTTCAATATTCGCCAAGAGCAATCCGCGATCATGGCCAAAACAATCAAGCGCCCCAGCTTGAATCAAGCTTTCAAGCGACTTCTTATTCAAATCTTTATCTTTTACCCGTTCCAAAAAATCCTCCAGGTCTTTATATTGTCCACGCTCTTTCCGCTCACGATAAATAACCTCGCAGATATGGTCGCCGACATTTTTGATCGCTGTCAGACCAAAACGGATTCTGCCGGATTCTCCGGTCTTGCTGACCATGGCGAAATTTCTAAAACTTTCATTAATATCCGATGGCAAAACTTCTATCCCCATGCGCCGGCACTCGTGGACAATGGAAGCCACCTTGTCCGCATCCCCTGCCTCTGCCTGAAGCGCGGCTGTCATATACTGCACCGGATAATGCGCTTTCATATAAGAAGTCTGGTAAGCTACCATGCCATAACTTGCGGCGTGCGCTTTATTGAAACCATAGGCCGCAAACGGCTCAATCAATTCCCACAATCGATGGATTTTGATCTCCGGAAGTTTTCCATAATTTTTGCACCCTTCAAAAAATTTCTGCTTTTGCTTTTCCATTTCTTCCGGAATTTTTTTGCCAATCGCTTTTCTAAATTTATCCGCCTCCATCCAATCATATCCGGCCAGCTTAACAGCTGTCAAAAGCACATCATCTTGATATACCAAAAGGCCAAAGGACGCGTCCAGATATTCCGCCATTCTTTCATCAAGATAAGAAATCAGCTCAGGGTTGTGTTTGCGTCTAATATAATCAGGGATAGAATCCATCGGACCCGGCCGATAAAGCGCCACCATTGCCATAATGTCATTAATTGTGGAAGGTTTCAACTCCTTGATCCATCGCGTCATGCCAGAGCCGCCAAGCTGAAACGTGCCCATCGTTTCTCCGCGCGAAAGCATCTCAAAAGTCTCTTTGTCATCAAGCGGTAAAATATAAATATTCACTTCTTCGCCCGTCGTGGCTTTTACTATTTCCACCGCTTTTCCCAAAATAGATAAATTTCTTATCCCCAAAAAATCCATCTTTAGCAATCCGGCAGATTCTACTGAATGCATCTCATATTGGGTAATGATTTTCTCTCCACCTGTCTCTCGTTGTACCGGAGTAAAATCAGTCAGCGCCGTTGGAGAAATAACAACCCCCGCCGCGTGAATAGACGCGTGTCTGGCGCAACCTTCCACCTTTTGCGCCAAATCAAGCAGCCGCTTCACATCAGCATTTGTTTCGTATAATTTTTTTAAATCCGGTTCCTCTTTCAAAGCGCGTTTTATGGTCATGGGAAATCCTTGCGCGCCAAATGGTATTAACTTGGCAACCTGATCGCAAAAACTATAAGATAAGCCCAGCGCCCGTCCGACATCCCGCACACTGCCGCGCGCCGCCATCGTACCAAAGGTTATAATTTGCGCCACTTTATCTTCGCCATATTTATTGGTAACATACTCAATCATCTCATCACGCCGGTCATCGGCAAAATCAGTATCAATATCCGGCGGACTCGGGCGAAATGGATTTAGAAAACGTTCAAATGGAATCTTGAACCGCATTGGATCGACTGTCGTAATTCCAATTGCATACGAGACCAGCGATCCCCCGGCCGAGCCGCGAGTCGTTTCAACAATGCCATTATCCTTAGCGTATCTGACATAATCGGCGACGCAAAGAAAGTAAGGAGCATATCCCTTTTTCTCAATGATGCCAAGTTCATACTCCAAGCGATCCTTAACTTCGGGAGTAAATTCCATAAATTTTTCAACATCCGCATAAACCATTCCTCGCAATACTTCATTTTCATTCTTTCCCGGCGGCAAATCAACCGGAGCAAAATGCCAGGCATCAAGTTCAATTTCAATATTTACTCTCTCTGCAATTTTATTTGTATTTTCGATCGCTTCTTTGACATGACGGAATCGAGAAAAAATGTCTTTTGCGGAATTCAACGAACGATCAATATGGCGATAGTCCGAACGATTGGGCTGGTTTACCTTCCATCCTTCCCGTATACAGCGCAAAATATCTTGGACTTCCGCATCTTCTGAATCCAGATAATGGACATCTCGCGTAACAACAAGAGGGATGCCGGTTTCTTGTGAAAGCGCAATAAGCTTGGTATTGACATCCACCTGCCCCTCAATCGCCGGGTGATCCTGAAGTTCCAGATAAAAATTGTTAGCCCCAAAAATATCATTGTATTCCAAGGCAACTCTTTTTGCCTCGACGTTCTTGCCATCTTTCAGCAATTTTGGTATTTCTCCATAAATCGGACCTGACAAGGCAATGATTGAATTGCCAAACTGCCTGATTGCTTCTTTGTCAATGCGGGGTTTTCCATCAAAAAATCCTTCTAAATGTCCAATCGAAGACAATTTCATGAGGCTTTTATATCCCTCGTAATTCTCTGCCAGCAAAATCAAATGATGATAATTTTTATCAGTTTGCGGATCTTTGTCGCGCCTTGACCGCGGAGCAATAAAAGCTTCAAAACCGATAATCGGTTTTATATTTTCTTTTTTGCAAGTTTTATAAAACTCAATCGCGCCATACAGCGCGCCATAGTCTGTAAGCGCCAACGCCGTAAATCCTCTCTCTTTGGCGGCCCTAACCAAAGGCTTGATCTTCGTCAAACCGCTTAGCAAGGAGTAATGGGAGTGGACGTGAAGGTGTACAAAATTTGACATAATCATTAAAATATCCTACTTATCTTATAGCATTATAAAATATAAATCAATATTGACCAAAAAACAAAAATAGTTTAAAATTAAAATAATTAACAAGATAGGCTTGGTATTATTAAATCAACTTAAAAAATTATGATTGAAAACAACCACAACCGAGATACATTGGAACAAACTGACCCGTTTAATTTATCCGCCCTATTTGATAATGCGATAGAAGGTCTTGTGCCGCCAGATTTATTATCTGTTATTGCCGACAACAAGCAGTCGATTATAGACGAAGTTTTAAAAAAAATAAAATTAGCGCTTAAATACACGGCTGAACTGAATGCCACTGGCGTGTCCAACCTGCTTGAATCAGCAATTAAAGATTGGATTGAAAAAAAACAGAAAGATCAATATTATGAGGCATACAAACAAACAATGATATCACAAAAATTTGAGTATCTAACAGTAACAGAGCTTGAAAAGCGTAATTACAATCGACAGTATAGACTCTGGAATCTATGGGTATTGATAATAAAAAAAAATATAAAAGTCGGATCCAAAGTAATGTTGACAAACCCCCGAGGAACTGGAAAAACTTGGATGGTCCAATCTGTTACTAGCGATTGTCAGCTCAACTTTAGGGGTTCAGATAAAGGGAAAAAAAATCCCCGGAACTACGAATTGGCAGAATGACATACCCCGGGGCAGAGCCCTGAGGAATTAGTTGATTTAAAGATGATAATAGGGTAGCATTTTTATAATTAAGGGTCAATAAACAAAAAACCCGCGTTTTTCGCGGGTGTCTGATTTCGTAATTTAGTATTCTTTCGTATTTCGTATCTTATTTCTTTTTCTTAACCGTCTTCTTTCCCTTCATCTTCTCAATCTTATCTTCCAGCTTCGCCGACAATTTTCCCAACACAAACCTATCCACGAGGCCGGTCGCTACTTTACTCACAATCCCCATGTGGCTGGAGACATTATCAACTTTCTGGCGCATAAACTCCACCGCGTCGGCGATTAATTCCAGCTTATGGGTCAGATTTTCAATGATGGCGTTAGCATTCTTCAACACTCTGGCCGCCTGATACAAAAGCCAGCATAGAAAAACCGTAAACCACAAAATACAAAGCGACAAGACGATGTATAAAAGATCTTGCGAAGTTTCAAAATACATATTGCCTCCTAATTTCCACGAACACCGACAGGAACGTTCATGGGGAGATTAAAAATAAGTAATTATATTATAGCACATTCTTATCACGAATCACAAGACACGCATCACAAACCATACAATTTTATTCCTTCATTTCTCTATTCACACATTTCACACATTCAATTTCAAATTTCTTATTTCATTATTTCTCTTGGATTCAACTTTTTAACGCAACAATACTATCTGTAATTGTCATAAGGAGTGCCGAATTGAACGTCGCAGTGAAATTCGGCTGGCAAATCAGCAAAAGGGTCA
>JBAZZL010000009.1:0-38401 GCA_041658785.1 Patescibacteria group bacterium | reverse complement strand
ATGTATGTGGATGAATTGGCGGAAGCAATTACAAAATTCGGGTTAAAAACCAGAATTGTAAAATTAAAACCGTATCATGAAAACCAATATAAGAGCAGCAAAATAAAAAAATACATTGAGCGGATTGTATAAAAAGAATAAAATTATTAATAATATTCGTATGCTAGACATAAAATTTATTCGAGAAAACATAGACCTTATAAAAAAAAATTGCTTAAACCGAAAAATAAAAGCGGATGTTGATGAACTCTTGCGTTTGGACAACGAACGCCGCGATTTTATTCAGCAGATAGAAGAAATGCGGGCCGAACGAAACAAAAAATCAAAAGGCAAACCATCGGATGAAGAAATTCGCCAGCTTAAGGAGGTGGGAGAAAGAATAAAACAATTTGAGACAAAATTAAACGAAATTGAACAAAATTATACAAAATTATTATTGTTGGTACCAAACTTGACTCATCCAAATTCTCCGGTGGGTGGGGAGAACGATTTTAGAGTTATTTTTACAGAAGGCGAGCCGACGAAATTTGATTTTGAACCGAAAGACCACGAAGAATTGATGATCAGTTTGGATCTGATTGATTTTGAACGCGGAGCAAAGGTGGCCGGTTCAAAATTTTATTTTGTTAAAAACGATGGCGTTCGCTTAAACCAGGCGTTAATCAACTACGGAATTGATACTGTCGCCAAACACGGTTATACCATTATGGAAACTCCGGATTTGGCCAAAGATCAAATTCTCCTCGGCATCGGCTTTAACCCGAGAGGACTGGAAGCGCAGCTTTATTCGGTGGAAAATAGCGATTTAAGTTTAGTCGCAACGGCAGAAATAACGGTCGGCGGCTATCACGCGGACGAAGTTTTGGATTTGAGCGGCGGAGCGAAAAAATACGTCGCTTTGTCGCATTGTTTTCGCACCGAAGCAGGTTCTTACGGCCAAACTTCAAAAGGTTTATATCGCGTGCATCAATTTACTAAATTGGAAATGTTTGTGTTTTGCCGGCCGGAAGAAAGCGAAAAATATCATGAAGAAATTTTAAATATTGAAAAAAAAATCGTTGACGGACTGGGGCTGCCGTATCGAGTTATTGATATACCAACCGGCGATTTGGGCGGACCAGCATATCGGAAATATGATATTGAGGCGTGGATGCCGATGCAAAATAATTATGGCGAAATTACCAGTTGCAGCAATTGCACGGATTATCAAGCGAGAAGGCTGAATATCAAGTATAAAAAAGCTGGTGGCGGAAACGATTATGTCCACACGCTAAACGGCACCGCGGTAGTATCAAGCCGTTTCCCGCTCGCGATTGTGGAAAATTTCCAGCAAGCGGATGGAAGCATTGCTATACCGAAAGTATTGCAAAGATATATGGGCAAGGAAGTAATTCAAAGGAATTGGGTGAATTTATAAATTATGTTGCGACAATCATTAGTTATTCTCCCCGGCTGGGGCGGCAGCCGCGAAACTTGGTCTAATTTTGCCAATCTGGCCAAAGAAAAATTTTCCGAGGTGAAAATTTTTAATCTCCCTTGCTTTGGCGACGAACCCTGTCCCAAAGATGTTTGGGGGGTAGGGGAATACGCTGACTTCGTTAAATCAAAAATCATTAATAATCACAAATCTGAAATCAGAAACTTGTCTCGAGCCCCGCACCCCGCATTGTGCGGGGCGGGGAGGGATCCAAAATCTGAAATTATTCTCTTGGGTCACTCATTCGGCGGGGCGGTGGCGGTTCATCTAATCGCCAATAATCCAAATCTTGCCAGCGGATTGATTTTGAGCGGCGCCAGTGTTTTTCGTCCGAAACAAACCATGCGCCGCCTGTTTTTCCGATGTTTGGCAAAATGCGGCCAGTGGATATTTAAGCTTCCATTGATAAAAAAATTCGAGGAAGCCGCCAAAAAATTGCTGTATCGGGTCGCTGGTTCCTCTGATTATTCCAAAATTTCAGGAATCAAACGTGAAATTTTTAAAAAAATAATCACCGAAGACCAATCCAGGCTATTGCCAAAAATTCAAATTCCAACGCTGATAGTTTGCGGTTCAAAAGACAGGTTTGTTCCGCTGGAATATGGCAAAAAAATCCAACGCCTGCTGCCTGGTTCCAAGCTAGTTATTTTTCAAGGCGGGAAGCACGGACTGCACCTGCAGCAGCCTGAAGAACTTTTAAATACTATAATTAATTTCATTGAATAGATGTTTTCACTGTTCAATATTATAATTTTTATTCTTTGGCTTTTCAGCGCTGCAATTGACTACAGCGAGTTTTGCTATATTTGGCAGCTAAAAGAGTATCGATGGGATAGATTTCGTGATTTTCTGGCTACGCGGCAAGGTAAAATTTATTGGACGCGATATTCAATACTGTGGCGTTCTCTGGTTGCAATTTTTATTTTCCTGTGGCCATTCAATAGTGTTTTGGTTATTAAGTACGCGCTCGTTGTTTTCTTTATATTTGATATAATTTCGCAAATATATAGGCTGGTTCGACACAAAATTATTTTGCCAATAAGAACAAAAAAGGCCATTGTGGTAATAGCCAGCTCGATGGCTGTTGAGGGCGGCTTGTTTTTTTACTCAAGAGATTGGACGCTTCTTTTTTTGTTGATAATTCTTAGGTTTATTATTATCAGCTCTGCAATTATTGTTTTTCAATACCCAAACCGGGCGCTAAAACGTTATTATATTTTACATGCTGCCAAAAAATTGGGTCAGTTCAAAAATTTAATTATCATCGGAATCACCGGAAGCTATGGGAAAACATCGGTAAAAGAATTTTTATCAAACATACTATCGGCGAAATTTAATGTTGTCAAGACGCCCAAGAATATCAACACCGAGATTGGCATTGCCGACTTTATTCTAAAGACGGATTTTAGCAATTCAGACATCTTTGTGGTTGAGATGGGGGCATACCGGGTAGGGGAGATAGCGCAAATTTGCGAGATGGTAAAACCGTCTATCGGAGTATTGACAGCCATCAATCAGCAGCATTTATCATTATTCGGCAGCGTCCGTAAAATACAGCAGGCAAAGTATGAATTATTGCGTTCTCTGCCAAAAAGCGGATTGGCGATAACCAATGCCGACAATATTTATTGTAAAGAATTTTTATCTGAATTGGATGCTAATGCACAAACATTCGGCGCTGACGCGGAATTTAATCCCGACTGTCTTATTACCGGCGTTAAACAGAGTTATAAGGATCTCAGTTGTTCATTTAAAGTAAGGGATCAAGCTGCCGGCGCTTGCGTGCCGATACTTGGTGAACACAATTGTTCAAATATCGCTCCCTGCATTTTGGTCGGCCTCCACCTGGGGATGGATTTAGAAACGATAATGGCGCAGGCAAAAAAACTTAAGCCGCTTGATCAGAAGCTTAAATTTTTTACCTACGGCAATACGATAATAATTGATGACAGCTATAATTCAAATCCAGAAGGATTCTGTTCCGCTCTGCATCTGCTTGGATCATTTCCGTCTGATCGTTTTCGCGTTGTAATTACGAGAGGGATGATTGAGTTGGGCGGACAAAGCGATGATATTCACGAACGGATTGGAGGAGAAATCGCTTATTGCGCGGACGAACTTGTGCTTATATCAAAAAATGCGGAAATTCCTTTGCGCAAAGGAGTGGGAAACAAGTATAGAACAAAAATTGTGCTCAAAGAAAATCCTGAAGAATTATTTCAATATTTACTGGAAATTAAAAATAAAAAATATGTAATTTTGTTAGAAAGCAGAATCCCAGAAAAAATCTATCAAGAGCTTACCGCCGAGCGTTCACTGGAGAAAATAATCAATCTATGAAATTCTATCGGAAACCAATATTTACCGATTTTGCGCCAAACTCCACCGTAAGAGATTTTAAAATAGCCGCTGGTTTTATTTTTTTGCCATGGATGTGGCGCAAGCTGAGGGTCGGGGACAGTCCAACGAAGGTTGAGAATTGGTTAAAAAAATATTTTGGCGCAAAACACGCCGCTTCTTTTGATAGCGGACGATCGGCAATATATTACGCGCTGAAAGCAATCGGCGTCAAAGAAGGCGATGAAGTATTGCTGCAGGGATATACCTGCGCGGTGGTCGGCAATGCTGTGATTTGGACTGGAGCCAAGCCAATTTATGTGGATATCAATCGCGATCTAAACATGAACCCCGGGGATTTGGAAAAAAAGATCACTCCAAAATCTAAAGTATTGATTATTCAGCACACCTTTGGCCTGCCTGCCAACCTAGACGAATTAATTAGCGCCGCGAGAAAGAATGATTTGAAGGTGATTGAAGATTGCGCGCATTCGCTCGGCGCGGAATATAAGGGAAAACGAACCGGCACGTTTGGCGACATTGGAATTTTTAGTTTTGGCAGTAATAAAATAGTTTCTTGCGCCCGAGGAGGGGCGCTCATAACTAATAGCGATGTTTTAGCGGTAAAATTAGATGAATTTCGTTCCCAGCTGCCACTGTCAAAAAAAACAAAAGTGCTGCAGCATCTTTTTTCTTACTTGATTTTTGCAATTGCCAAACCAATGTACAATTTACTCATAGGAAAAATGATTTTAGCTTTGGCTAAAAAAATTCACTTGACTGCCCGCATCATTTATCCAGCGGAAAAAAAAACGCAACAAGTTGCTTTTTATCCATCAATGTTTCCAAATGCGCTGGCGGCAATCTTGTTGGCGCAATTAGAAAATTTGGAGGAGTCAAACAAGCATCGGGAGGAGATTGCAAAACTTTACTGCAAATTATTGGAAAATAAAACATTGAATCCGTCTTCGCCCGCCCGCCAAATTGGGCAAGCTGCGCCGGACAAGTTTACCAGCAGCTTGCTGCGAAACAAGAGTCCAGTCCCGCATTGCGGGATGGGATTCATACCATTGAATGAAAGCAGGGATTCAAAAAGAGTCTGGCTCTATTACCCCATCTTTACAGATCAATCTAATAAATTAGCCAGCGAAGCAAAAAGACATGGTATTATGCTTGGCGCTGACTGGACCGGTTCTGTAATCGTGCCCAAAGGCATAGATATCGGCCTATTTGGATATAAAATAGGGGAGTGTCCTGCTGCCGAGCATTTGTCGGTTGAGATTATAAATTTACCGACCAGCAGGCGGATAAGGAATAAGGAGGCGATGAGGATTGTTGAACTCGTAAATAACTTTTATAATCAGCAACAATGAAATGATTGGTAGATTTTTTCGCTTATGTATATTATTCAACAAATCAAAAATGATAAAGAATGGGAGAGCTTTCTTCTTGCGCAGCCATATACATTATTTGTCCAAGCGCCAACCTACGGCCATTTTTATAGCGCGATGCATGAGGATTATTGGATTTTTGGAATTTATTCAGGCCATCAATTGATTGGCGGATCCCTTGCCGTAAGCGTAAGCGCAAAGAGAGGCAAATTTCTCTATCTTCCTTATGGCCCAATTTTGGACTTCAACAATCAAACACTCTTAAATTCATTCATTGATTTTTTGAAAAAATTTGCTATTGAAAATAAATTTGATTTTGTTCGTTTTTCTCCGTTTGCCAATCAAACTGAACTTCGGCTTGATGCATTGAAAAAATTGGGGTTGCGTTCTGCGCCAATGCATATGCTGGCGGAAACGACGTGGCTCTTGGATATTAATATCAGCAGTGATGAACTTTTGGCAAATATGAAAAAGAATCACCGTAATCTTATCCGCAGATGCGCCAAAGAAGGCGTAAGAATTGAAAAAAAAGTTGATCAAAAAATGCTGGATCAATTCAATTGTTTGCATGATGAAACAGTCAAAAAACACAGATTTTATCGTTTTTCTAGAGAATATATCAACAATGAATTCAGGGCATTTGCTTCAACCGGCAATGCGGTCGTCTTTGAATCATACCTGCCAGACGGCAGACTTGACGCTTCTGCTATAATTATCTATTACGGAAACATGGCTGTGTATCGACACGCGGCCTCGCTCAATTTAAATAATAAAATTCCCACCTCGTATTTAATTCAGTGGGAGGCGATCAATGAGGCAAAAAGAAGGGGAATAAAGTGGTATAATTTTTGGGGCATTGCGCCAGAGGGCGCATCTCAAAACCACCCATTTACGGGCATTGCGCATTTCAAAAAAGGTTTTGGCGGATTTCAAAAAAATTTGCTTCATTGCCATGATTTGCCAATAACAAATAGATATTGGCTTAATTGGGTAATTGAAACTTTCCGAAGAATTAAAAGGGGGTTTTGAAATCTGCCTGATCTAACAAAACTGTAATTTTTAAGCAAGTATGCGGCCTTTTATATACAGCCAGATCAAAAGACGCAAAAAAAACAGGTTTATATTAATCCGCAGCAGCAATGAAGAAAGACATCGCAAAGACTTTGACTGGCGGCCCAGAAAGCGAAATCCATACGCGAAAGATGGCGGCATTGATTGGCCGCGGCGGATTAAGCTTGGACTCATAATTGCAACGTCGCTGGCAATAGGTTTATTGGTTGTATATCATCCGTTTTTTCAGATTAATGAATTTAATATTACCGGCCTGCAACGGATTGACAGTAATGAATTTCGTGATGCGCTGGAAGGAATGATTGACTATCGGAAATTTTTTATTCTACCAGCGAAAAGTTATATCTTGGCGGATGTGAGCGGCGTGCGCGATATGATTCTCTCGCGTTTTCCTGTAGAGACAGCGATCGTTCAAAAAGTATTTCCCAAAAGACTTAATGTTGCAGTTCAAGAAAAAATTTCAACGATAATTTATGATAATGGCAAGCAATACAGCTATCTGGGGGCAGAAGGAAAAATAGTAGAAATAATTCGCAATGTAGGAGAAGACGAATGGGTGGTGAATAAACAGAATGTTACGACTACTCTTGCTGATGGAACTATTAAAATTTCCGAAGAAGAAATTGGCCGTTATCATCTTCCGCCGGTAAAAGATATTATTTCTGAAATGGGTGATTACCCAATCGTCTATGATGCCAGAGCGAAAGAAGGGGCGGTAAATGATGCAATGCTGCGGCCAGAAACGGCGCGGGGCATTATTGAGTGGTTTAATCTGATTGATAAGCGGACGGATATATTGATTGGCTATATTTTACTGGAAAATGAACTCGGCGACGCTCTGATAAAGACTGAAGAGGGGTGGGAAATGCTGATAAAGCTTAATTGGCGGATCGAAGAACAATTTGAAGATTTGCAATATGTTTTGCGGGAAAAAGCAACCCGGACAAACTTGAATTATATTGATTTGAGATATAAAGATAGAGTGTATTGGCAGTAAGCTGTTTTTAAGATTTTAGTCATCATCTTTCAGCGGATGAAAATCGTGGTGCGTTTTTTCAGCATAACGATCAGAAGCATGAACATAGCGCGTGGTGGTATCCAGTGATTCGTGTCCCAATAAAACTTGTATCGCCGCTGGATTGGCTCCTTCTTCCGCCAAATAAGTGGCAAAGCCGTGCCGGAGAGAGTGGGCGGAGATTGGCACATTGATTTTTAATTTTTCTCGATAGAATTTTATTCTCTCCTGCAGGTAGTTGGTAGAAATTTTTTTTTTTATGCCAGCAGCGCTTTTGGCATTTCGGCCGCGGTAGGGGATAAAGAGAGCTGACAAAGTATCCTCCCGCAAGCGCAAGTAATCATTGAGATGCCGGTAAGCCCTGGGTGTGAGGTAGACAAAACGTTCTTTCTTACCCTTGCCGCGGATAAAAATTTTACCGGAGCCGTCAATTTGCTGGCGGTTTAGGCCAATCAATTCAGAAATGCGCATACCGGTGGAAAAAAGCATCTCCAGCATTGCTCGATTGCGCGCCGCAGTCACTGTATTGTTTTCAAAAAAGGATGGCGATTCAATTAGTTTCACCAAATCATTTAATTCTGCCACTCGCGGGTGATTTTTCTCTACTTTAACCAATTTAATCACTTCCGGTGATATGGGGACAGAGTGGTCCATCTCAATGTTATATTTAAAAAAAGAACGAAGAGAAGATAAAAAACGATTAACTGAAAAACTCTTGAGCTTTTTTTCTCCGGCTTTATTTTTTGCCGTTTGACGGTCAATTGAATTTAAGTAGGCCTTGTATTGATTGATGGCGTTTTTATCCACCTTTGAAAAGGGGAGTGAAATACTGTATAAAAATGACTCAAAAACTTTAAGATCCCTTTCATAATTGTAAATTGTTTTTTCCGAATAATTATTTACTTGCAAGTATAATAAAAAATCATCTAAATGGGGGAGCGGGTTTTGGTGTTTGTTTTGGGTAGGGGACATAAGAGGTATTATTAAACTGAGTATAAGGGATATTATACGCAGTTTATTATATCTTAAATACAGATATAAAACAAAAAGTTATCCCCAAGGACAATCAAACTAAAATAACCATCAGATTTTTTATTTTTGTCAATTTCCAATTACTATTTACCAGTTACTGGTTGCAGATATTAATTACCTTCACCAACTTTCTCTCGCCCGCCCTGTTGGAAATTTAAGATAATTGTGCGACGCCACAATTACGCTGTTAATTTTAAAGAGGTAGAGAGTATCAACTATTTTATTTAATTCTCTCTGTGAATTTCTGATAAACCTCGGCCAACCGCCGGGCATCGTCCAAAGCAATATGTGAATTATATTTTTTTCTGTCAATCTCCAATTCTTTAAAAAAATTATCTTTCCCCATGCTATGCGGCGAATAACCGTACGCAAATAAAATAGACGCGAAATCAATCGGGATCCAGTCAAACGGCTGTTCTTTGGGCGAACCAAATAATTGATACCAATAAACCGCGTCAAATTGATTAACATAGGCCATCAGATATGGTTTTTCTTTCTCTTTTCCATTCCCCTCTTTACCGGCAATAAATGTTCGTAATATTGTGCGACACTTATCTTTGGGAATCTTTTCTCCGGTTAAATTTGGCAGAACATGTTCTTTTACCCAAGGATGAATGAAGCTCTCGTCATATTCCAACTCCAAATATAATTCCTCTCCCGTATACTTAACCATGCCGATTGACAACAGCTCCCCTACTCTAATATCAAGATTGGTGAATTCGGTGTCTAGGAAGATGATGTTGTTGGAGTAGACATTCATACGACTTTAGATTTATAATGGTTGTATTCGTATAGAATTTTAAAATTATACAAAATTATACAAAATTATACAAAATTTTTTTGACCAATTTAAAATAATTTGGTAATTTAACGAATATATAAACCGAATAATCTTAGTCTCAATCTCAATCTTAATCTTTTTTTTTCTCGCTGGCTGTGTTCAGCAGCCATTCAATCAATCATAAATTATTCTTAACCCAACAAATACTATGCAACTCACCTCCCCGGCATTTGAGCACAACAGTTCAATGCCTTCAAAATACACCTGCGACGGAGAAAATATCTCTCCCCCGCTCCGTATTTCTGGTGTCCCGGAAGGGACAAAGAGTTTTGTTTTAATTATGGATGATCCGGACGCCATCAAACCGGCTGGTAAAATTTGGGACCATTGGATTGTTTTTAATATCCCGCCAGACACGACTGAAATACCAGAAAGTCATGAACCTGAAGGTGTTCACGGGATAGGAACCGGCAATAATTTAGAGTATAGCGGTCCGTGTCCGCCGGACGCGGAACATAAATATATTTTTAAACTCTACGCGCTAGACACTCTGCTTGATTTAACAGCGGGAGTGACAAAAATAGAAGTTGAAAATGCGATAAAAAAACATATTATTGAACAAGCGGAGTTGGCGGGTTTGTATAATCGTCAATAAATTTTAGCGTATCGTGTGGTTGAGTCATGCTGTGTGTATCATGCATCATGATTTTAATAATCCTTCACCAAATACCCCAAGGGATTTTCAGGAATGCCATTTTTTCTTACTTCAAAATGAAGATGGGGACCAGTAACAAATGGGCCGGCTCCAACAGTGCCGGGCGTTCCCCCAGACAGGCCAATTACATCTCCTCTGGTTACGAACTGATCCTCGGATACTGTAATTTTGCTCAGGTGTCCATAAACCGTTGATAGCCCGCCCGAATGAATCAGCATTATGTAGCTGTAGCACGAAGATGAAGTGCAACGTTTTGTCCTAGCCACATAACCGCTGGCCGCGGCCTTGATTGGAGTTCCTTGCGCTGCTCTGGTATCAATCGCATTGTGCTCAAAAATATAGCGAAAAGGATAATCAGGATCGCGAAAACCGGAAGTGACGTAACGGCTTTGTGTCGGCCATGATAATGTGCCGGGATCGAAACCCTCTGTCTGGCTCAGCCTATCCTGTTCTTCCAACCTCCGTCTGACCTCCTGTTCAATGCCAGAAATTTCATTTTCAATGGCAGCATATTGGGATCGCAACGTTGAAACCAGTGTTCTGAATTTCAATTCTGACGCCTGCGTCTGCCCAAGCAAATCCGCTTTTAATTTTATCTGTTCTTCCATGTCTTCTTTTTTTTGGTTAAGCTTGTCATTCAATTCTTCAAAGGAAATTTTGATTTTTTCTTTTTGCATTTTTTTATCCTCCAAATCTTCTTTGGCAATGCGCAATCCTTTTGCATTTTTACCAAGATCACGCTCGACAGTTTGTAAATATTGCAAACGATTGTAAAAATCTGAAAAACTATTGTAGGCGACAAAAATCTCCAAATAATTTTTTCTTTCACTCTGATGCAGTGTTTGCAGCAGTTCGGCGATGATCGCTTTCTGCCGCTTAATAGTCGTTTCTTTGTCAGCAATATTTAAATCCAGTGTTTCAATTTCAAGACTCAGCGTATCAAGCTTATTTTCTGTAATCTCAATATCAAGTTCTACTTGGGCCGTTCTGTTGTCAAGAATTGCCAGCTGGTTTGATAGTGATACAGCTTCTAATCTTTTTTGAGATATCTTTGCCTTGTACTCCTCAATGCTTTTCTCCAGCTGTTTTACTTTTTCTTTTTTTTCATTAATTTTTTGATTAAGCGCGTCTATTTCAGCATTATTTCCGCCCGCGTTTTCAGAAATTACAAAACTCGGCCGCCAAGCCAGCGTTATCAACAGCATTATCAAGATAATTAAAGCTTTTTTACTCATGCAGATAATATTATAACACATCTTTTGTTTTCTCTATCATAATTTTTCTGCCGCCTTTTGAATCAAGCCAATTGTTTTTTCTTTTCCCAAAACTTCGGCAATCTCAAACGGCCCCGGACTATTCTTCTTGCCCGACAACGCCACCCGCATGGGCCAAAGCACATCTCCATTATTATACCCTTTTCCCTTAATCCAATCCATAACGATCTTTTCAATCGTCTCTCTCCCCCACTCATTGGCGTCTATCTTCTCCAAAATCTCGCGTGTCTCTCCTAGTTTCTCTTTCGCGTCCGCCGCCGTGCTCTTTTTCCAAACCAAAAGCTCCGGTTCATACTCCAACTTCTCCGCAAACACAAACCTCACCTCGTCAACCAGCTCTACGAGCGTATTAGCGCGTTCTTTCTCTAACGCAACAACATTCTCTAACCACTCCCTTTCCTCTTTCCTCTTTCCTCTTTCCCCAAAAAACGACAGACACCTCTCTGTCAGCTCTTTCAAACTCATCTTCCTAATATACTGCGCGTTATACCAATCCAATTTCTCCCGATTAAACACCGCCGCCGACTTCCCTACCTTTTCTAAACTAAATTCTTTTTCTAATTCTTTCAAACTAAATATTTCCCGATCACCGCCCGGATTCCAGCCCAAAAAAGCAATAAAATTCACCATTGCTTCCGGCAAATATCCTTTGTTTATAAAATCCTCTACTGAAACATCGCCGTGGCGTTTGGAAAGTTTTTGTTTTTGTTCATTGACCAAAAGCGGGATATGCGCGAACTGCGGCAGCTCCCAGCCGAACATTTCGTAAAGTTTCAGATGCTTGGGCACGGACGGCAGCCACTCCTCTCCTCTGATTACATGCGTTATTCCCATCAGATGATCGTCAACGATATGGGCGAGGTGATAAGTGGGGAAACCGTCGGATTTTAATAATACCTGATCGTCAATCAATTCGTTTTTAAATTCCACTTCACAGCGGATTAAATCAACAAATTTCACTGTCCCCTCTTTCGGCATTTTCATTCTAACGACATACGTTTGTTTTTCCGCTAACTTTTTTTGAAGCTCTTCGGCCGTCAAATTCCGGCAATGCCCGTCGTAAAGCGTCGGCTGTTTGTTCACTTCTTGCGCTTTTCTTAATTCTTCCAAACGTTCTTTGGAGCAAAAACAATAATAAGCATGGCCGCCATCCAGCAGTTTTTGAATATGTTTTTGGTAAATGTCCAATCGTTCGGACTGAATATACGGGCCGTTTTCGCCTTTTTGAACTATTACACCTTCTTTCCCCTTTCCCCTTTCCCCTTTCCCCTCAATATCTACTCCTTCGTCTACGTCTATCCCCGCCCATTTCAGCGAACGGATAATATTCTCAATTCCGCCTTCAACAAATCTCTCCTGATCCGTGTCTTCAATCCGTAAAATAAACTTGCCACTGTTTTTTTTGGCGATTAAATACGAAAATAAGGCGGTTCTTAATCCGCCGATATGGAGAAGGCCTGTGGGAGAGGGGGCAAATCTTGTTTTTATCATATCCGTTTTGGTCGGTTTAATCTGTTTAATCCGCGTATCTATTTAAACAGTCGTCAAATAAATACACGAACTGAACTGATTGAACGAATTTTCACGGATTGACAATTCTATTCAAAACGATTCCAGCGGCCACAGCCACATTCAAAGATTCCGCGCTTCCTTTGCCGAAAATAGCATATGATTCCCCCATTTGAACAATATCATCCCTCACTCCATGCGACTCGCTGCCAAAAACATAAATATTTTTTTTATCATCAATTTTTAATTCCGAGATATCCTTTCCATCCATTGTGAGCGAGATTATATTATATCCTTTATTTTTCAATTCCTCAAGCGATCGAACCAATTCGGCGCTTTTCATGATATTTACTCGAAAAATCGACCCCATGGTGCTACGAACAACTTTGGGGTTGTATGGATCAACGCAGTTTTCTGACAATAAAATATTTTTGATTCCAAACCAATCGGCCGTGCGAATGATTGTACCAAGATTTCCAGGATCCGCCATTCGGTCCATGCAGATTATATCGCCTGCGGAAAAATTCACTTCATTCGGAATAGCTACTACCGCTAAAATACCAGAAAAAGTTTCAGCATCGCTGATCTGCCTGCCCTCTTTTTCGGTAATTATTTCCTTCTCAATACGCGTTGGAATTTTGATTTGTTCCAAAACGGCTTCGGTCGCAAAAATTCGATATATTTCCGCGTCAGAATTGATTGCCTCCACCACTCCTTTGATTCCTTCTACTATAAATTCGCCAAACCGTTCTCGGAATTTTTTTTGATGCAAATTTTTTACTTTGTTTAAGGTTGATTTGGTGGGCATAAAAAACTATTTTTTATTAAAAATTAAAACTGATATTGAAAACACGACTGTGGCATTTAAGATGCGGAGGAACCGACGCGGTTCTTTAAAAAATCGCCACAACCATTCCATGCCAATATTTTGCACGAGCTTTGGCGCTCGTTTTATCTTGCCGGAAAGATAATCAAACGCCCCGCCCACGCCCATCGCGACTTTAACGCTCGGCAGGTCTTTTAAATATTCGTGGATCCATTTTTCTTGCTTTCCATGGCCGAAGGCGACGAATAAAATGTCTGGCGCGGTTAGGATGATATTATTTAATATGGAATCGTTTTCTTGTTTATCAAAAATGATTGGAAACTGGAAACTCGAAACTGGAAACTGGTGATTGGGAATTGGAGATTGTTTTTTAGTTTCTAGTTTCGTGTTTCGAGTTTCGAGTTTCATTCCCTGATGCCCGCCAACTATTTTTAATCTATGAAATTTAATCAGTAATGCCTCTCTCGTTTTTTTTACCACCTCCTCGCTCCCCGACCCGAGCAAATACACACTCTTATTTTCTTCTTCGGCAATTTTACAAATGTCCTGCATGAAATCAACGCCCGGTATCCGTTCTAAAAGGGATTCCTCGACTCCGCGGAGTTTATCCCGAGCGTAGCCGAGGGACTTCGCTCGGAATGACAATTTAGAAACCAACTCAATCCCCCGCCCGTCGCAGATATTCAGATCGCCCGCGTTCAAGACATTCCGAAAGTATTCATCCTTTCGTGCGGCGACGAGCATTTCGGGGTTGGGGGTGAAAATTTTGCGCTGTTTGTCGGAACGCAAAAAGGCGCGGACTTTTTCTTGCGCCTGCTTCAGACCCACACGATCTATCCGTACTCCCAAAATTGTCACAAAATCTTGGTTTATCATGGTCATCATGGTAATCTGTGTGCTATCTTACCTTCGTTAGATGGAACACAGATTTCCAAGATTGCCAGGATTATCCATGATTTAATTGATATAATCCCAGAGTTGTATAAATAGACCCCTCCGCACTCAACTCACTCTCAATCAACTCCACCTCTCTCACTTCCCACTCAATTTTTTTAACTTCAATCTCCCCAAACCCAACAACCTCATCTCCCAGCTTATTCCGCCCGATCGTAACATGCTGCCGCCAGGGCTGGTCGTCGCCGACAATGCCAATCTGCCGCAACTCATTTGCGATTCCTTTTTGCAACAGAAAACTTGTTTGCCCTTCTTCCCTTATTTTCGCGACAATAATATTGGGATTAAATTTATTCGGAAACGCATCCAACCCGTCTAACCAATAGGAAAATTTCTGGTATCGCGGAACAATTTTCTGCAAAATTTGCTTCACTTTTTCAATCTTTTCTTCTGCCAAGTCTCCCAAAAATTGGAGAGTTACATGCATTGCCTTTGGATTGACCCATGTAACTAGGACATTCTGATTTATTCTTTTAAACTTTTTCTGTAACCTCTCAAGCTCCCAACATACCTCTTTGACGATTGGAAAAGCTATAAAAACCCTCATAATTTTGTATAATTTTGTTTAATTTAGTATAATTCTATCATGAATTGACATATTTTACCAGTATGTTATAGTATTAGCACTCTTAACCACAGAGTGATAACCATTATCCGTAAATCAGGATTATCCGTAATCCGTAAGCCATATGTTTCCTCAAAACTTCACCCAAAAATCCCAAGAAGCCCTGCAAAACGCTTCCAGGATCGCGAATGAAAACGGCCAGCCCCAGGTAGAACCGCCCCATCTGTTTTTTGCTTTGCTGGAACAGGAAGAGGGCGTGGTGGTTTCGGTTTTGAAAAAATTAAATGTTAATCTGAAACAACTTCGCGATGAGGTGCAAAAAATGATCAATACTCTGCCAAAGCACAACGGCCCGATGCCGGGCGGCGGATTGGGGCAAATTATGATGGGGCAGGCCATGATGTATATTTTGCAAAACGCTGGCAATGAATCCAAAAAAATGGGTGATGAATATATCAGTGTTGAGCATCTCTTGCTCGCGTATTTAACAAATAGAAATCCGATTAGCGACGCTTTATCTCGGCAAAACACTCAATACGATGATGCGCTGAAAGTTTTGGCCGCGGTCAGGGGAACGCAAAAGGTTGACTCCCCTACCCCAGAATCAACTTACCAGGCATTAGAAAAATATGGCAAGAATTTTACCGACCTCGCCCGCAAAGAAAAACTTGATCCAGTCATCGGGCGCGATGATGAAATTCGCCGCGTGATGCAGGTTTTATCCCGCCGGACAAAAAATAATCCAGTGCTTATTGGCGAACCAGGTGTCGGTAAAACCGCCATTGCCGAGGGTTTAGCGCAAAGAATTGTAAATGGAGATGTGCCGGAAAGTTTAAAAGATAAGGAGTTGATTTCTCTTGATATTGGCGCGCTCGTTGCCGGCACCAAATTTCGCGGCGAGTTTGAAGAGAGATTCAAAGCGGTTTTGAAGGAAGTAATTAAATCAGAAGGAAAAATAATTCTCTTTATTGACGAGCTTCATACGATCATGGGCGCGGGCTCAAGCGAGGGAGCGATTGACGCTTCCAACATGTTAAAACCGGCCCTGGCTCGAGGCGAACTACACACCATCGGCGCGACCACGATCAAAGAATACCAGCAGCATATTGAAAAAGACGCCGCTTTTGAACGGAGATTTCAACCGGTTTTGGTGGTAGAGCCAAGCATGGATGACGCCATCGCTATTTTGCGGGGAATCAAAGAAAAGTACGAGGTGCATCATGGCGTGAGAATCACGGATCCGGCCATTGTCGCGGCGGTTGAATTGTCCAGCCGATATATTTCTGATCGCTTTTTGCCGGACAAAGCGATTGATCTTATTGACGAAGCCGCCTCCGCCATACGCCTGGAAATTGAATCCATGCCGGACGAACTTGATAAAATGAAACGGAAGATGATGAAACAAGAAATTGAACTTCAAGCTCTGAAAAAAGAAAGTGATCCGGACTCCAAAGAACGAAGCAAAAAACTGAAAGAGGAGCTGGAAAACCTGCGGGAAACCAGCAATGAGTTGGAAGTGCATTGGAAAAATGAAAAAGAAATCATTGCCAAAATCCGCGGGCACAAAAAAGAAATAGACACTCTTAAACAAAAAGCGGAAATAGAAGAACGCAAAGGCGATCTAAAAAAAGTGGCGGAAATCCGTTACAGCGACATTCCTAATACCGAAAAAGAAATCAAAAAAATAGAAAAACAACTAGCTGAAGTGCAAAAAGGCCGATCAATTTTGCGGGAAGAAGTTACTGAAGAAAATATCGCCGGTGTGGTCTCGCGCTGGACCGGCATCCCGGTATCCAAGATGCTGGCAGATGAGGTCAAAAAATTGGCCCATATGGAGGATGAATTGGCTAAACGAGTAATTGGGCAAAGCGAGGCCATAACCGCTGTCTCCAACGCAATTAGACGCTCCAGAGCGGGTATTTCCGAGGAGAAACGGCCGATTGGATCTTTTATCTTCATGGGACCGACCGGCGTAGGCAAAACCGAGCTAGCCCGGGCCTTGGCCCAATTTATGTTTAATGATGAGGACGCGCTGATTCGGGTTGACATGAGCGAATATATGGAAAAGCATTCAGTCAGTAAAATGATCGGTTCTCCTCCGGGCTATGTGGGATTTGACGAGGGCGGACAGCTGACTGAAAGAATAAGGCGTAAGCAGTATTCTGTGGTCTTGTTTGATGAGATTGAAAAAGCGCATCCTGACATCTTCAACATGATGCTCCAAATTTTGGATGACGGACATCTGACTGATGCCAAGGGCCGTAAAGTGAATTTCAAAAACACGATCATTATCATGACTTCCAATATCGGATCAGAAATGATTATGGAAATGGGCCGGAGCGGCGAGTTTGGCTTTGGCGACGGCCATACGGCCAAAGGCCGGGAAAAAGAAGAGAAAATGAAAGAAAAAATAACCGAGGCCCTGCGCGAAAAATTTAAGCCGGAATTTTTGAACCGCGTGGATGAAATTATCACTTTTCATCCGCTCAATAAAAAACAAATCCGCGAAATTGTTGATCTTCAGCTAGCGCTGGTAGCCAAACGGCTGGAAGAAAAGAGAATCTCAATTGATGTTACCAAAAAAGCGAAAGACTGGCTCGCGGAAAAGGGTTATGATCCAAATCTTGGCGCCCGTCCGCTTAAACGAGTGATTCAGACGGAACTGTTGGATGTTTTAGCGATGCGAATTATTGAAGGTGCGGTTAAAGAAGGAATGGGCGTTAAGGTGGAGGTGAGGAAGAATAATTTAAAAGTAGAAAGTTTATAAAGTTTTGAGACTAAAAAAGTCGAACTTAAGACATTCGACTTTTTACTTTATAAACTTGTTATGTTGATGGAAATATGCTTTAGTTGGTTAAATACTTTCTTAGATTCGGCGTGAAAACAGATTTTAGTTGTAAATATTTTGCTTAACCTAGCGACGTTTCAGTCATTATACTTTTGCTGGAAAACCGTCCGAAATGTACGGTTTTGCTGAAAAACAATTTAACGGAAAAATTATCTTTATTAAGCCAAAATTTGGTTCAAAAAAAGAACTTTCACGCCGAATCTAAGTACTTTGTTAAATAGACAACTAAAAACGGAACCCCAAAAAATACTAAGTTCTTAAAATCTGTTGTCTCCAATTTGATGCCGGTAACGAAAAAAAAACGATAAATCTGACTTTCCGCCCAAATAATAAAAAGAAGTATTAGGCCATAAGAATATTTACTTTCGGTTTTGCGAAAAAACATTATTGATCCGTAAATCAGAAAAGGAGCAAAAAGTATCATATCAATCATAGAATTCAACACACTTTCTTTGGGTAATTGTAATTCTGATTTGAAAAAAATTCCAACTGACAGCACTAAAAATGAAATCCAAAAAAGTAAATTTGCTAGTGCAAAAAAATACAACGCAACAATAACATTAAGAATCGCCACTATCTTTTTCATAAATTCTATACAAATCTTTTGGAAATTGCCCAAAAATATGCGAGTACAAGTGCTTGAAGCCCTACATCGGCAAAATCTGTCAAACTTCCGGCGGGTTTTATTGCAAACAACAGATACATAGAAATAACCACACCTAACATTGTTAGAGCCGTAAGAGTATATAACGCCCAACGACGCATTTGTCTAATTCCAAAAGACAGAACAACTAATCCAATACCTTTAACAAGAGTTATTCCGCCCCATCCAAAAATAAAACTACTTTTTCCTATACCACCAATAAACAAAAGAGACGCAGTAAAGAGTAAACTTCCAATTCCACCTAACAACATTAACCACGCAATAATTATTACAAATACTGGCGCTTTAGGTTTTGATTCGCCCAGCTGCAAATTTTGAGATTGTTCCATAAATTATTTGTTATTTAATAAGGTAGTTCTTAGATCCTGCGTGAAAACAAATTATTTTAAATGCGGTTTTTATAAGCCCTAATCGGGTTTATACGCAAACAAATTTTTACGCGCTCTAACCTGCTAAACGCCCTCAAACCGACATCTGCGGAAACGGCTCCATCGCGAAAATCTGCTGTTTGTCTTCTTCGGTAATGACATTGCGCGTGCGCAGGATTTTTACCAGCATCGCTACTTTGGTGTCTTCTTTTCTCATCAAAACAGTAAGATCGCCGCGCAGGTCGCCAAGCTTTTCGTCCAAATAATCTTTCGTTACCATGGTTGACTTGATCGTGGTAATATCGGATTTCATCACCATAATATCGGATTCAATCTTTGTAAATCGTTTATCAACATTGGTAGAAAAATCATTTATCGCTTCCAATATTTCACCGGTTGAAACATTATTGTTTTCCATATTTTAGTCTAGTTTTTAATAATACTCGTAATAATCTGCCAAACGCCCTCAAACCGACATCTGCGGAAACGGTTCCATGGCGAAAATTTGCTGTTTGTCTTCTTCGGTAATGACCTCGCGGGCGCGCAGGATTTTTACTAACATCGCGACTTTGGTGTCTTCTTTTCTCATCAAAAGCGTCAGGTCGCCGCGCAGGTCGCCAAGCTTTTCGTCCAGATAATCTTTGGTTACCATGGTTGACTTGATCGTGGTAATGTCGGATTTGATCACAGTAATATCGGATTTAATCACCGTAATATCTGATTCAATCTTTGTAAATCGTTTATCAACATTGGTAGAAAACTCATTGATCGCTTCTAATATTTCACCGGTTGAAGCATTATTGTTTTCCATATTAAAAAAAAATATTTTATCAAATCAAAGCGCCAACTGCGGAAACGGTTCCATGGCGTATATCTGCGTTTTATCTTCTTCGCTAATCACATCTCGTCCGCGCAAAATTTCCACTAACTTTTTCATCTTGGTGTCTTCTTTGCGCATAAGCAATGTTAGGTCTCCTCTTAAATCGGACAGCTTTTCGTCAAGATAGTCCTTGGTTACCATGGTTGACTTAATGGTAGTAATATCGGATTCAATTTTAGTAAATCTCTGGTCAACATTTGTAGAAAAGATATTGATCGCTTCAAGAATTTCTTGTTTGGTTGTGTCATTTTCCATATTGAACAAAACATAAACAGATTACTCCGTTTAGTATACCTCGCTGGAAAAAGTGTGTCAAATTAAAAACTACACACCGTCTCAATCAAAATCGCGCAGACCTGATAAGGGTCCATATTGGCGGCCGGGCGGCGGTCTTCCAAATAACCCATGCCATTTTGGGCAACAGCGGACGGAATTCTGATAGACGCTCCCCTATCCCTGACTCCATAGCGAAATTCGTGAATACTGCAAGTTTCATGCAAGCCGGTTAAACGCTCTTCATTATACGCGCCGTATACCGCGATATGTTCTTGATGTTTTAATTTTAATTTCTCGCACGCCTCTTCAATCACTTTTAATCCGCCCGGTTGGCGCATGGCTTTGGTGCTGAAATTGGTGTGCGCTCCGGCTCCGTTCCAGTCCCCTTTTACCGGCTTGGGATAAAGCGTAGCGCTGGCTTGGTGATTTTCCGCGATTCTATACAACAGCCAGCGGGCAATCCACAGCTGATCGGCAACGTCCAATGGACCGAGCGGACCCACTTGAAATTCCCACTGTCCGGGCATTACTTCGGCGTTGATCCCGGATAATTTTAACCCTACTCGCAAGCAAGCCCGCAGGTGATCCTCAACAATCGGCCGGCCATAAACTTCGTCATACCCCACGCCGCAATAATAGCCGCCTTGCGGAGCGGGAAAACCATGGTGCGGCCAGCCGAGGGGCTTATTGCCGTCCATAAAAGTATATTCTTGTTCAATACCAAACCAGGCCTCTTGATCTTTATATTTTCTCGCCACTTCCCGCAGACAAACGCGCGTATTTGATTCGTGCGGCGTGCCATCAGGATTCATTACTTCGCACATGACTAAAATATTTTCTCCTCCCCGCACCGGATCCTTGATATAAAAAACCGGCTTCAGCAAACGATCGCTATCATGCCCCACGGCCTGGCGCGTGCTGGAGCCGTCAAATCCCCACTCGGGAATATCCCCAACTTGACTAACCATTCCCTCCAATATTTTTGCCTTGGAGCGCAATTTGGCGGTCGGCTGATAGCCGTCCATCCAGATGTACTCCGCGATGATGTTTTGCATAAGGTAACGTTAAGAATAAAAAATTATTAGTTATTAAAAACAAAAAACATTCCACTTTCCGTGATGCCTTTATTTTGGTGAATTGTAATTCTTCAAAATGCTTCACGGGTATTATAGCAAAAACTGTTTAATAATAAAAAGCCGAGTTATCCACACTCGGCTTTTACCTAACAAATTTTATAAATTTTCTACGCTAAAATAATCGCCGCGACCGGACAAGCATCGGCGGCGCTTTTAATCGTCGCCTCATCATCGCCCGGCGGGTTAATCACCCCTGCCTTGCCGTCGTCTTCCATTTGAAATGTCTTCGGCGCGAGTACGGCGCAAGTGCCGCAACCGATGCAGGTCGCTTTGTCTAGTTTAATTTGATTGAATTCCATATAAAAATAAAAGTTAGATAGAAACACAGATTAAACGAATTGAACGGATTTTAACGAATTTTTGGCCAATTGTAATTCGTTCTAATTCGTTCAATCCGTTTAATTCGTGTATCTATCTAATTCTGTTAGGCATAGTATTTTTCCACATAAAACCTAATCAATTCTTCTATCTGCGGAATCGCTTCCGGATTCCCCACTCCGACTTTTAGTTTTTTCTGTATATCTTCCAAAGTCCGCGCGCCCTCTAAAACCGCTTCTTCTATGTCTTTATCAGTGATATTTAATTTTTCATCAATTATTTTGGCGCCGGCAGTGACTATTCTCTCATGCTGGCCGGTTTTGCGAAACCAGTCATTCACTGCCGCCTGCAGAGCTTTGTCTCCCAAGACTGAACAATGAATTTTTCTATCCGGCAGGCCGCCTAAACGTTTAATAATGTCTTGGGGCTTTATTTTTAAGGCCTCGTCAATTGTCATCCCCCCGTTTTCAGTAATCATAACTGAAAGTACGGAAGTGGAAGCGATGGCGCTGCCGCAGCCGAATGTCTGCCACCGGCAATCTTTTATTTTTTCTGTTTTAGAATCAATTTTCAGCCAAATAACCATCTCATCTCCGCACGCCGGCGACCCCACTCTGCCGGTCGCGTCTGCTTGATACGTATCTACCTCATCATATTTCATAAAATTTTTGGGGTCAAAAAAATGCTCTCTAACAGTATCGCTATAGAGCCAATTTCCGCCAGAAGTATCTCTTATTCCGGCTGCTTGGGTTTTATCGTCTTCTTCTTTATCCACAATTAAAATGTTAACGGTAAATCCAGATTATCTGGATATATATTTAGCATGCTTCTTCTCTCCTAAATGCACCGGGGACAGTTCCCTCAATCGATCAACAATCGCCGGCAGATATTTCATCACATAATCAATATCCTGTTTCGTGTTGCGCTTTCCTAAAGTAAACCGCAAGCTGCCGTGGGCGTATTCGTAAGGCAGGCCGCAGGCGATTAAAACATGCGACGGATCAAGCGATTCGGAAGTGCAGGCAGAACCAGTTGAGCAGACAATGCCGTATTCGTCTAAATATAATAGCATTGCCTCGCCTTCCACATCAAGCACGGAGATGTTTAGATTATTCGGAAGGCGGACAGATTCATCTCCCAATTCCGGACCATTCAATTTAACCTTGGTAATTTTTGTCTTAATTTTTTCCCAAAAATAATTTCTTAATTTTAGCAAACGTTTGTTTTCTATTTTTTTATTTTTTTGAACTAATTCCAACGCTTTAGCAAAACCGATAATACCTGGCACATTTTCTGTTCCGCTTCGCAATTTTTTTTCTTGCCCGCCGCCGTAAACCAACGGTTCAATCAGAACGCCGCGTCTTTTGTACAAAATCCCCGCGCCCTTTGGGCCGTAAATCTTACTGCCGTTGATTGTCATCAGGTCAACATGTAATTTTTCCACATTCAAATCTAATGCCCCAGCGGCTTGGCAGGCATCGGTGTGGAAATATGGATAAACAGTATTTTGCTGTTTTCGCCATTTCAGAATTTCTCGGCCAATCTCGGCAATCGGCATTACTGTTCCGATTTCGTTGTTGCCGTACATTATGGAAATTAAAATTGTATGCTTCCGCAGATTTTTTTTCACGGATTCCACGGATATTTTCCCTTCTTTATTAACCGGCAAATATGTTATTTCAAAACCCAGCTTCTCCAATTCTTCGCACGGACGCAAAACCGCGTGATGCTCTATTTTGGTGGTAATAATATGCTTGCCTTGATTCGCGTGCTTTCGTGCCGCTCCAAAAATCGCCAAATTATCCGATTCTGTCCCTCCGCCGGTAAAAATAATAGTGTCTGGTTGGGCGCCAAGAACTTCAGCAACCTTATCACGAGCGCTGTCCAGCGCGCTTTTTGCTTCTCTGCCCTGCGCGTATAATCCTGATGGATTGGCGAAGATATCGGAAAAATACGGATCCATGGCTTTTTTGACCTTTTCATCAAGATAAGTGGTGGCCGCGTGATCCAAATAAACAAATCTTTTTTTTGCAGGTTTTTTCGGAAAATTATTCATAATTTAGGCCTAATTTACCCCTAAATATTACAAAATAATAACATTCTTGTCAACTGCACTTCTCTCTAAAATATATGGTGTTAATGATGTTCGTAGACTTGAACACTATAGAACGCACATTATGAAAACGCACTAAATACGTTAAAAACGACTGGATTCCCGCCTCCGCGGGAATGACAGTAGTGCGGTTTCTAGATGTGATGTCCATAATATCTACTTCACGCAGTATCTATTTACATGACAAGTTACATAACAAGCCCCAAATACCAGCCCAAAATCCCCTCCCCCCAAAACATTGCAATTAAAGTAGCGACCGAAAGAAACGTCCCAAACGCAATTTGGCTATCTTGCTTTTTTTTGGCTAAAATTAGCAAAATTATACCCACTACGGCCCCCAAAATATAAGCAATGAGCAATGCTAAAATCGTTAACTTCCACCCCAAAATCACGCCCATGAATACACCCAGCCGGACATCCCCGCCGCCGATCCATTTGCCTTTGGAAATTGTAAACTGCAGTAGAAAAAATCCGCTCGCGATGAATGCCCCCAAAAGCATATCTAACGCAATAAAAAAAACTGGAGACTGAAGACTGAAGACTATTTTGATAAGAAACAAAATTCCGGCAGGGATTAACGTAAATCTGTTCAAAATCTCCTGATACTTCAAATCGTACAAGAAAATTAAAGTGAGAAACCAAATTATAAACCAGCGCGTAATGATCAATGACCAATGATCAATGACTAGCGGGTAATGGGCGGCGATAAAGACAAAGGCGAGTCCCATCCACAATTCAACCGAGGGATATTGCCAAAAAATTGGTTTTTTACAGCTTCGGCATTTTGCCCGCAAAATAAAAAAACTGATTATCGGAATATTATCAAACCAATTGATTTTATTTTTGCAATAAGTACACATTGAACGGCCTTTCCAAACAGACCTGCCGGCTCTCACTCGCCAAAGATAAGCGTTTAGAAAGCTGCCGAACATCGTTCCAACTATAAAAATTAAGACATAATCAATCCTCGTCATATAGCGATATTATATCATCATTTCAGCCTGATTTCAACAAATCGAACTAAAAAAAATCAGACTAAAAAAAGCCATCCCAGCTTTCGCCGGAATGACTTTAATGCAATATTCCTAATTAGATATACTACGATGGTTGATTCATAATACCAGATGGTGTCGCCTGAATTGCGCCAGTTAAACTGCCAACCGTGCCTTCAAGTGTCGCCGTAATTACATAAGAAGTCGTGCCAGAAACAGTATAAGAATAACTCCGTGCTGCTAGTGGATCTGATGGCACCAAACCCATATACGCGCTAGGACAGCCAACCACAGCGAATCCGCCGCTATTTAAACACGCATGATCCGTCACCCCAAGAGTGCCGTTTACTGTTGGATATCCATTATTATCAGTGTAATAAAGCTCTAGAGCCGTTTGAACCTGTTTAAGATCAGACAACCGTTTTGAGTCGCGCGCCTTTTCTCGCGCCGAACCAAGGGCTACAACTGCTAAAGTGGACAACAAACCAATAATTGCGATAACTACCAGCAATTCAATTAATGTAAAACCTTTTTTATTCATGTTCTCACCTCCTCTCTGGTTTAAGATTCATAGCAAACTAATTCATGAATACTTTTCTAACTTTTTCTACTGTTTCAGACGGCTTAAAGTGCGCTTTGATCAAGTAATCCACTGCTCCTAATTTCAGGCCTTTTTCTACGTCATCTTTTTGGCCTAAATTAGTCAATAAAATAACCGGTATTATCTTGGTGGATTCCGCGGCCTTCAACTTTTCCAAGACCGTAAAACCATCCATCTTAGGCAGAAGAATATCCAACAAAATAATATCCGGTTTTTTCTTTTTGGCATCAGCCAACCCAAGCTCGCCATTGTCAGAAACAGTTACTTTGAATCCCTCCATTTCAAACTTCATTTTATAGATATTAGCTAAAAAAATATCATCCTCAATCAATAATACATGGATCTTTTTGTCTTGCATTTTGTCTTGCATATAAATCACGAATAATTATGAATATGCCATAGTATACCAAATCTTTCCATTATTGTTAATACAACTGTGGATACTTGAAACAGGCCAGTATGGGAGCGTCAGTTTTTATAGCCGATATTTCTCATCGCGAGGCCGATACACACCGCCATTCTTGGACCAATTTCATTTAGCGCCGGCTTCAAACCCTGCTGGTAAACTACCCGCGCCCATGGATCTCCCACAAAAACCTTCAAATCAAAAAAATTCTTTATCTTATCTGCAATCGGCGGAAAAAGAGATGAACCGCCTGTCAAAATAATTTTTTCAGGTCTTTTGCCTTCGTTCCCGGTCTGCTTTAAATATAAATCAAAACCGTACTCAATTTCTTTGATAATCGGATCTACAATTGAATTAAAAAGTTCAATATCAAATTCGCTGGCATTGAGACGCGATGCGTCCAGCTTCACCTGCCCGACATCTTCCTGCTCAATGCCAAGAACACGGCCAAACACAGCATCAATGCTGTTGCCGCCGATCTGGATGCTTCTCTGCGTTACCGGCAAACCTTGACTCATAATAAAAAAATTTGTTCTCTCCGAACCCATATCCACAACCATTGCCGTCGCGGTATCGCGGCCAACCAAAGAACGTTCTAGGGCAAAGGCTTCTGTCTCCAGCTCCTCAAGTTGCAGGCCGGCTTTTTGGAAAATTGCCGTATAAAAAGCAACCAGATCTTTTGGCGCGGCGGTAACCAGATACTGAACGTACTTGCCATCTTTTTCTTTATTATCCGCTAGCGCGGGAATCTTTTGATGAACTACTTGCATTTCATTCACCGGCCGAGGCAGCATTTTTTCTATTTCCGCGCTTATCACGGCATTAAGTTTTTTTTCATCAATGTGAGGCAATGTAAGAACAGTGTGGAAAATATACGAAACCGGCAGGCTGGCTGTTGCCCGATTGGTGGTCACTTTGGCAGTTTTTGACAACTCTTTCAACAAAGAGGCAAAATGTTCTATGCGCGGATCTTTGATATCTGCCGGGATGTCTTTATGTTTCTTGGCTCTCGTTGAAAAATCCTCCTCTTGCCTTGATTCTGCCAATATTTCTTCTGGCGTCTTTTCATGTTTGTCAATGTGTATATCAAGCGGTTCTTCTATAATTCCATATGTCCACAACTGCGCCCGTCCTTTGGTTTTGTGCAGTTCAACCAACTTGATGCCCCCAGCGCCGATGTCAACGCCGAGGTATGCCTCCGATTTGTGGAATAAACCCATAGGATGTGGATTAACTGAATATTATTATACCATAGTTTGAGATTGTGTACCATTGTTTTACTATAACGTGTAACATGTAACTTATAACTTTGCGAGAAATATATATAGGTTAACACTATCAAGTTACACGTTACAAGTTACACGTTACACTCCGAAAAACGATCTGTGCTTTACATTCAATGGTATTTTCCTCTATAATACAAGCGTTATTACTTCGCCGTCTATGCTTAAACTATATAATACCCTCACCCGCAAAAAAGAAACCTTCAAACCTCTAAACGGCAATAGGGTTGGTTTGTATGCTTGCGGACCGACTGTGTATAACTACGCGCATATCGGCAATCTCCGCACTTATGTTTTTGAAGATTTATTAATTAGAACGCTCAAATACAATGGCTATAAAGTAAAGCACATCATGAACATCACCGACGTGGGGCATCTGACTGATGATGCTGACCAGGGTGAAGATAAAATGGAAAAAGGCGCCAAACGAGAAGGCAAGACTGCTTATGAAATCGCGGAGTTTTACACGCAGGCTTTCAAAGAAGATTTGCTTGATTTAAACATTCTTGAACCTTCTCTCTGGTGCAAGGCTACGGATCATATCGGTGAACAAATTGATCTAGTGCAAATTCTAATTGACAAGGGCTATACTTACGAAACATCTGACGGCATTTATTTTGATACCACCAAATTAAAAGACTATGGCAAGCTGGCGCGATTGGATAAACAGGACTTACAAGCCGGCGCCAGAGTTGATTTGGGAGAAAAGAAAAATTCGCATGACTTTGCGTTATGGAAATTCTCAGGTGAAGAAAAAAGACAAATGGAATGGGACGCGTTCGGACGCAAAGGTTTTCCCGGCTGGCATATTGAATGTTCGGCCATGGCCATGAAATATCTGGGTGAACAGTTTGACATCCACTGCGGCGGCATTGACCACGTGCCGATTCACCATACGAACGAAATCGCCCAATCCGAAGCGACGACTGGTAAAAAACCATGGGTAAATTTTTGGCTCCACGGAGAGTTTTTAGTTATTGAAAATGGTAAAATGGCCAAATCCGAAAATAACTTTATAACTTTACAAACTTTAAAAACTAAAAACCTCTCTCCGCTCGCCTATCGCTATTTTCTGCTTCAAGCGCACTACCGTCGGCAACTGGCTTTCTCATGGGAAGCGCTGGAAGCTGCCCAAAATGGTTTTGAAAAACTTAAACAGCAGATTAGATTAATAGTGTCCAATGCTATTACTGACGAACATGTGGAGGTAGAATTTTTGGACGCCCTCAATGATGATCTAAATATGCCAGAAGCGCTGGCAGTGCTTTGGACCGCGTTAAAAGACAAAAGAATCAATTTAAAAACTGTTATCCAATTTGATAAGATCTTGGGACTTAATCTGCACGATATTGAGAACAAAGAAGAAAAAATCACTATTCCGCCCGAAGCGCAAGTCCTGCTTGACGAACGCGCCGAGGCGAGAGAAAGAAAGGATTGGGCCGAAAGCGACCGACTGCGGGAGGAGATAGCTGAACTTGGTTTTAAAGTGGAGGATACGGACGAGGGGCAGCGAGTGGTGATTGGGTGATTGGAAAAATTGAAATAAAGTGGAAATAAATAAAAATAATGTTGAAATATGGAAAAAAATTCAAGAGAACATCGTGGCCTAGACACCATATTTAAAGAAATAGATACCTGGGGAGAAGAAAGAACGACTGAATTGACTGAACGTGAAAGAAAAATAGAAGAAGCTTTCAAAAAACTGAGCGGCTACTTTCTTCCCAAAGAGCATGTTCAATTACGCGCGCTGCTAAAATGGCATTTAAAAAAAGGTCGCTTAAAACTACGGGGTTTTCCGGGTGTGTCCCTACCAGAATGTCTTGAATTCCTAGAGAGATTGAAGCAAAAAAACACGAACAACCGAGGCGAACCAGGGCGCCCAAACGGTCCTGATTACATCAGTTTTGATTACTTTCTTCAATTTCTCCAAGGCGACGAAGCTGGGAATAACAGCGGTTTGCACGCCGTTGATTCTGCCAATCTTGGCTATCGGTATCATTCGGTTAGAAAAGGACCTAAAAAAAGAAGATAAATGATTATAGATGAATTTTTTCCCTCTCCAACTCCTCGCCTCCTTTTTTGGAACTGTCTGGGGCACTTTGGCCGCTTATCTAGTTCCAGTGGCAGCGCTGGGAGTTTTTTATTTGGTGAGGAGAAATAAAAACCAAGGGTTGATGAGTTAAGTTAGGCGTTGCAAAAACAAGAGGACGCCAGACCCACGCACCTCAACCCACACTTCTCCTAATAGAGGGTGGTATAATTCGGTTGGATGGCGGTGCCCACGCACCTCATCCCTAACCCTTCTCCTTGAAGGAGAAGGGAAACGATTGAAACGATTGGCGAGTTTGTTCGTCCCCCCTTCTCCCTCAGGGAGAAGGGGCAGGGGGTTGAGGGGCGGGGGCGCCGCCATACAAACGGACTACCCCCTCCCTCTCTAAGGCAGTACAAAACAATGTCTCAACGCCAACCAACAATCTTAAACCAAAAAATACCTCGCCTCCGGATGAAACGCTACAATCGCGCTCGTGCTTTCCTCTGGAATCAATTGATCGCTCTCGCTTAATTTAATGCCAATTTCCTCCGGTTTAAGCAAAGTAAAAATCTTTGCTTGGTCCTCCAGATTGGGACAAACGTTATAGCCAAAACTGTACCTTTTGCCTTGATACTTCGCCGCGAAAATGTCTCGCGGTTCTTTTGATTCGCCGCCCGCCAAACCAAGCTCAACTCGCAAGCGATGATGAGTATATTCAGCGAGGGCATCCGCGAATTGCGTGGCAAAGCCCTGCCAAAAAAGATAGTCGCGATAATCGGCATTGGCAAATAGTCGCCGACTTTCTTCCCCCGCCCTTTCGCCCGCGGTGACGATTTGAAAACCAACAATGTCCGGTTCATTTTTGGTTGATCGGAAAAATCTGGCCAAAGATAAGTATGGCGGTTTTTTTTGCTGGGGAAAATTAAATCTCGCCGCCTCGCGGTCTCTGTCACCCGGATCCAAAATAAGTAAATCATTGCCCGCGCCATAACACGGAAAATAGCCGTAAATCGCTTTGGGATTAAGTAAATTATTTTTTCTAATCCGCTCAATAATTTTTTGATAAGCCGGCTCCGCCACTTCTTCAACCAGCCGCGCGAATTCCGCGGGGCTGGTTTTCTGATTTTTTAGTTGCCATTTGAAAGCAAAGAGCAAATCCTTGTTGACATACGGCAGCGCCTCCTCAATATCTATATTTGTTAAAACTTTTCGCCCCCAAAAAGGAGGCGCTGGTGGAAGAAAGTTGAAACTAATCTCTTGCCCGTCCTTATCGGATTCGCTAAATTTAGGCGCTGTCGGCGCTTGCTTTGGCTTATGAACTTCGGCGGACGCCTCGTTTTGGGATAAAAATTTAACCGCGTCAAACGCGTCTCTCGCGTACCCCACCTTACCCCGGTAAACCTTGGCCAAGACGTCATCAACATACTCTTTGGTCAACGCCGCGCCGCCGCAAATCACCGGCGCGCTAATCCCCTTTTCATTAAGAGCTTCTAGCGCGTCTTTCATAACCAGAGTCGATTTGACCAGCAAACCGCTCAGCCCGATTGCGTCCGGTTTATGCTTTTCATACGCCGCGATAATATTATCAACTGATTGGTCAATGCCAATATTAAAAACTTTAAACCCGTTGTTGCTAACAATGATGTCTACTAAATTTTTTCCAATATCATGCACATCGCCTTTTACGGTCGCCAGCATCAAGCTCCCTCGCTGTCCAATTTCGCCTTTTTCCATATTGGGTTCCAAAATGCTTACCGCTTTTTTGGCAGCCTCCGCGGCTTGGAGCACAAATGGAAACTGCATCTTTCCGGAGCCAAACAGCTCCCCCACTTCTTTCATCGCGCCAAGAATATGGCCGTTGATTATCTCAAGCGGCTGGTATTTATTTAACGCCAACGAAATCGTTTCTTCCATTCCAGTCTTTCGGCCTTCTACAATATGCGCTTTGAGCTTATCCTCAAGAGACATTTCTTCCCACTTGCTTGACGACTCATCTGCGAGCTTCACGCCTTCAAACCGCGTAATTATTTCTTTCAGCGGATCATATTTCTCGTTTCGCGCGTTAAAAATAAGATCACGGAAAAGTTTTAGGTCCGCTTCATTGATCTGGCTTATCGGAATCATTTTCGCCGCATGAAAAATGGCAGCGTCAAGCCCCGCTTGGACAGCGCAATAGAGACAGGTCGAATTTAATATCTTTCGCACCTCTGGCTTAAGGCCGTAGGAAACATTGCTGATGCCAAGAATTGTGTTTGATTCGGGAAATTTACTTTTTATAATTTTGACTGCTTCCAATGTTTCCACGCCCGCGTTGTAATATTTGACATCGCCAGAACCCAAAGTAAAAATTAGAGTATCAAAAAACAAATCCTCCGGCTTTATCCCAAATTTTTCTGTGGCTAGCTTATACAGCCGCTCGGCAACTTGAACTTTTCTTTCCGTCGTTTCGGCCATGCCATTTTCGTCAATTGTCAGACAAATAACCGCGGCGCCGAAATCTTTTGCCAGCTGAAAAATCTTGCCGGCTCGGTCTTCGCCGTTTTCCAGATTAACCGAATTGATGAGTGGCTTGCCAGCGATTCTCTTTAGAGCCTTTTCCAACGCTTCAAGATTTGTAGTATCAACTGAAATTGGAATCCGCAAAGTAGTATTAAGTTTTTCAACTAGAGCCGGCAGATCTACGGCTTCATCTCTGCCCGCGTAACCCATGGAAACATCTGCCAAATGCGCGCCCTCTGCCTGCTGTTCGCTTGCCATAGCAAGCATGCCGTCTATATCGCCCGCCAAAAGCAATTCTCTAAACTGTTTGCTTCCGGTTGCATTGAGCCGTTCGCCAATAATCAGCGGTTTCGGCTCGGCCGCGTATGGCTGTGCCGAATAAAGCGAGGAAAAAGCGGGTATAAGCTCCGGCGTTCGTTGTTTGGGAGCCCCCCCCACCGCTTCAACCAGCGCTTTGATGTGCTCGGGCGTCGTGCCACAGCAGCCGCCAACGATATTCACGCCGAATTCTTCAATAAAATTTTTTAATCTGCCGGCAAAATCTTTCGGCGTCAGCTCATAGCGATGTTCGCCGCCGATAAACTTGGGCAGACCGGCGTTGGGCAAGACGCTGATTTTAAAAGGCGAATGCCGGGAAAGATATTTAACCGCGTCGGTCATTTTTTCCGGACCGGTCGCGCAGTTCAACCCCATGGCAAACAAATTAAACGAGGAAAACGTCGCCACAACAGCCTCAATGCCCGACCCCAAAAGCATTTTTTGATTTTCTTCCAGAGTAACCTGGACAATCACCGGCCGGTCGGTTCCTTTTTCTTTTTGCGCCTTTTCCACGCCTTGAATCGCGGCTTTTATCTGTAACATGTCCTGGCAGGTCTCAATCTGAAATAAATCCACCCCGCCGTCAATCATGCCCATGGCTTGCGTGTAAAAAGCGTCTTTTAAAAAATCAAAATCAATCTGGCCGAGCGATGCCAGCCTTGTCCCCGGCCCGATTGAACCGGAAACAAATCGCGGCTGATTATCTGTTGAGTATTTTTCCGCAATTTTTCTCGCCAGCTCGGTTGACTTTTTATTTAGTTCATAAACCCGATCCCCAAGCTTGTAATCAGCCAAAACAATTTTATTCGCGCCAAAAGTGTTGGTTTCTACAGCGTCAGCGCCTGCTTCAAAATATGAAGAATGAATTTTTTCTATCACATCTGGCCGAGAAATTGTAAGATAGTCATTGCAACCAGCATGGCCTTGATAATCGTCTTCGGATAAGTCAAACTTCTGGATGCTCGTTCCAGTTGCTCCGTCAAAGACTATTACCTTGTTTTCCACGATTGTCCTGAAATCAATGGTTCTCATAAAAATTCTGGTTGGCGGTATCCCGACAACCCTACCTCTGTCTCCTTCCCTTATGAAGGGAAGGAGAACCCATTAAGCAAGTTCAACTAAAAATTTAATCGTAAGCCCCTTTCCCTTCATAAGGGAAAGGGGTTGGTCCGACGTAAAGTACGGACTCCGTATCGCTGGCGCATCGGAGGGATAGGGTTGTCGGACTACCGCCAGCCGATTTCTAATTTCTTTGAATTACGAAACGTCATTGTCTGTCATTCCCGCGGAGGCGGGAATCCAGTCGCAAGGTGAATCTGGCTCGATTGCTGGATTCCCGCCTCCGCGGGAATGACAATTTGATGACAGTTTTAAGAGTTTCGTAATTCAAAGTAATTTCCAATTTCCAATTTCTCGCTCCACAACTGGATAATTTCTCAATTGATTACCCAAACACTCTTTTGAGCAAAGCATAGGTTGACTTGCCGCGGCTCATGGTAAAAATATGAATAGATGGCACGCCGAAATCAATGAGTTGGCGCACCAACTTTGCCATATATTTGGTCCCGGCGTCAAATTCTTCTTTTGGCGTCCGTGCAGTTTCTAGCGCGTTTCGTAAGGCGGCCGGCAGAGTAACGTAAAATGTCTGGGGAATAACTGACAAAGCCCGGCGCGACACGATCGGCTTGATGCCCGGGATGATGGGGACGCTAATTCCTTCCGCTCTCGCCCGTTCCACGAAATTTTTATAATACGCGAAATCAAAAAACATCTGCGTAATCACGTAATCCGCTCCGGCTTCAACCTTTAATTTTAACCACCTGATGTCTTGTTCCAAACTCGGCGCCTCAAAGTGTTTCTCCGGATACCCCGCCGCGCCGATGCAAAAACTGGTCCGGACGTTTTCCCCGGCAGAACTCAAGTAAATTCCCCTATTCATCTCCGCCGCTTGGCGAATCATGTCGCTAGCGTGGGCAAAACAACCGGTGTGTTTCATTGGAGGATGTTCGGCGGCCGCGTCTCCTCTAATTATAAAAACATTTTCCAGCCCCAGATACTTTAAATCAATGAGCGTGTCTTCAAACAAAAATTTATTCATCCCGCAACCGATAAAATGCGGCACCGACTCCACGCCGAACCGATTTTTTATCGCCATGGACACCCCCACCGTTCCCGGCCGCTTGTTTAACTCAGGACTGCCCCCCGCCGTGGTCAAATTTGAAAGCTGGTGATTGGTAACATTCACAAACTTCGGCCCAAATCGCATCAGGGACTCAATGGAATGATAAATATCGGAAATATCCGCGCCTCTCTCCGGCGGAACAATTTCCAAAGATATGATTGGTTGGGATGTTTGGTTCAACGCTTCTATAACTTTCATATATATAAAAAACCCTCCGCGACGCGAGGGTTCTTTTACTAAAATTAACCCTTCACGTACGCGGGGGGGGCAGCATTTTCATCAGTTGTTTTCCTGGTTGATTTGTCATGTTTAATATTATACACCCTGATTTTTCATTGTCAAATTTTTTTGCATTATGAAACTTCGTTGCTTTGGCGTAATTCATAAACATCCCGCCGCCGCCCGCACAAACTCCCGAAACAGCGGATGCGGCCGAATGGGACGGGATTTGAACTCCGGATGAAACTGGGTGCCGACAAAAAACGGATGGTCTTTCAATTCTACAATTTCCACCAAATCGGTTTCAGGATTGACTCCGACAATCTTTAGACCGGCTTTATCAATCGCCTGCCGATAGGCATCGTTAAACTCATACCGATGCCTGTGCCGCTCGGATATCTCATCCTCGCCATACGCCCGCCGCACCAACGTTCCCCGCTTGAGAACGCATTTATACGCGCCAAGACGCATCGTGCCGCCATACTTGCTTTCACGCATATTTTTGGCCTGATTCGGATTGATGTGGATAACCGGCTCTGCCGTTTCCGGATTCATTTCTACTGTATTGGCATCCTTTTTGCCAAGCACATTGCGTACAAACTCTACAGAAGCAAGCTGCATACCATAGCACAGCCCCAAATAAGGCTTGTTATTTTCCCGCGCGTACTGAATCGCTTTGATAATACCTTCAACCCCGCGCGTGCCAAATCCTCCCGGGACAATAATACCATCATATTTGGATAAATTTTTCACATGCGTGGGGCTTTTTTCAAATTCTTCCGAATCCACCCATTCCATTTCCGGCTGAACGCCGTTGAACCAGGCCGCGTGCTTCACCGCTTCAATGACTGAAATGTATGAATCAGACAGGGTGTAATCGCCGGTGCCGAAATATTTTCCCACTACCGCGATTTTTACTGTTTTATTATGCTCTACAATTCTGGTTTGCAAATCCTTCCAAGGCGTGAGATCTGATCGGCGCGGAGAAAGTTTTAATGTCCTCAACAGCTTATTTCCAATACCTTGCGCCTCTAATTTTAACGGAATATCATAGATTGATGGCACATCAGGCGCTGAAATGACATTCTCCCGCTTTACATTACAAAAAACTGCCAATTTCTCCTTCCTTTTTTTATCCAATTCATGCTCCCCTCTTGCTACCACAAAATCAGCGTTAATGCCGGTGTTGTTTAGCGTTCGAGCGGCATGCTGAGTGGGCTTAGTTTTCATCTCTCCAAGATGGCTGGGAATTGGCAGATAACTTACTAGCACAAATGCAACATCGCTTGGATGTTTTAATTTCATCATGCGGGCCGCTTCCAAAAATAAAATATTCTGGTATTCGCCGATAGTGCCGCCGACTTCGATTAGCGTGATATCAGCATCATTGATCTCTGCCGCTTCTCTGATGCGCCTGATGATTTCTTCGGGAATATGCGGAACAACTTCTACGCACTTGCCTTTGTACTTCATACTGCGTTCATTTTCAATCACTGTCTGGTATACCCGCCCGGTGGTCATGTAATTGGCAGAGGTCAAATTAACATCCAAAAATCGCTCATAATTCCCCATATCCTGATCTGTCTCATCGCCATCGTCAGTAACAAATACTTCTCCATGTTCAGTGGGATTCATTGTGCCCGCGTCAACATTGATGTATGGATCAATTTTGATCGCTGTCGGAATTAATCCTTTTGACTTAAAAATGGCTCCCAGCGATGCTGTAGTCACTCCTTTCCCCACTCCGCTTAGCACTCCTCCTACCACGAAGACGTATTTTCTTTTTCTTTGCTTAGTCATAATCTGTGCGAATAAATTTAATGATTAATGATCAATGAACAATGGAGAATGAACAATGAACAGAGTAATTCATAAGCTTAAACTTTTTTATTTTCCATCGTATCAATCGATTTCCAAAGCATCTTTCCAACTTCATCCATAAATGGCCACACGACCATATACTGTTCTGGTAAAATAAAACTTCTTTTACAAGAAAAATACAATTGATATTTTAACTCCATTAATGAACCATAGGCCACTTCGAGATGATACGTAAAAGTACCACTCTTTTTTCTTGCATAACCCTCTATTATATTTGAGGGAATCGAAATTACGGCTCTACGTATTTGAGAAACTAAAGCAAATTTTTCTTCTGGCGGAAAGAAAGACAGCAAATCATAAGTCGCATGAGCCAACTGATCGGCGCGTTCTAGCAATGGTTGATTTAACAAATTCATAAAAAATTAATAGAATCACCAATCATTGATCATTAATCACTGTTCATTCGCCGTGCATTATATCACAAATCCAACAATCAAAAAACCCGCCTCAACGGCGGGACTGTGGATTATTATTCTGGCGAAACGACGACATTTAGCTCTGCCTCTAGCCCATGCCCAAATTCAATCTTGATTTTGTGATCCCCCAAATCCTTGATTGCTTTTGGTATTATTATTTGCTTTAATTTGACATCAACTCCAAACTGCCTTTTTATCTCATCCACTATTTTTTTGCCCCCAATCGCCGCATAAAGCGTGCTTTCTTCGCTGGCTTTGCCAGAGATCTCAATATCAACACCGTCTAGTGTGGTCGCCATCTGCTGATGATTTTTTAATTCCACAATATTCAGTTTCTTCTTTTTTTCTTCTCTGATGTTTATCATTTCTAATGCCGCCACAGTCGCCGGTTGCGCCAAATTTTTTTTCAATAAAAAATTACGGGCATAACCATCGGCCACGTCTTTAATATCTCCTTTTCTGCCTGTCCCCGGGACATCTTGAAGAAAGATAACTTTCATACGCTAGGTATCTTATCAAATGATTGAAAAATCCGCAAGATAGTGCTAAACTAACAAATGCTGGGTTAGGGTTAAGAAGCCCGAAAAGTACTTCTGGCATCCTAACCCTTACCCAAAAACTATGAAATCAGGTCTCGTCGTCCTCGTCGGACGCTCAAACGTCGGCAAATCCACTCTCTTAAACACCCTCGTCGGCGCCAAAATCTCTGCCACGTCTTTTCGCGCGCAGATGACTCGGCAGATTATCCACGGAGTTTTGAACGTGCCGGCAGGCCTTGGCTCGCCGAAGCCCAGCGAAGGCGGCCAGGCCGTATTTGTAGACACGCCCGGAGTATTCAAGGATCGTAAAAATAGGCTCTCGGCTATTCTTACCGGCAAAGTGAGAAACGCATTGGAAGGAATTGATCTCATAGTCTATGTAGTTGATCCATCGCGCGAGATCGGCGACGAAGAGCGCGCGGCCATGGGATTAATCAGGCATTTGGAAATTCCCAAAATTTTGGTGATTAACAAGAGCGATTTACCCCTGCGCGAAAGAGAGCATCAGGAATCATACGAAGCGTGGGGCAAAGATTTTTCCGCTGTCCTATCCCTCTCCGCTATCCGCGGCAGGCATATTCAGCCCTTGCGGGATAAAGTGATTGAGCTTTTACCCGAAGGAGAACCACTGTACGAAGGCGAACAGCTGACTAATATTACCAACGATTTTTGGATCGCGGAAATTATTAGGGAAAAAGTCTATTCTGTTTTTGACAAAGAAGTTCCCTATTCAATTACCGTTGAAGTGGATAATCTGGAAGACAAACCTAAAATTTACGTTATTCAGGCGCGCATCTTGACTGACGCGGAACGTTATAAAAAAATAATTATTGGCCGAGGCGGATCAAAAATCAAAGAAATCGGCCAGCTCGCGCGCCGGGAGCTGGAAACGGCGATTGGAAAAAAGGTTTATTTGGAATTAGAAGTGGAAGTAGATCCGCATTGGGTGGAGAGGGTGTGAATGTATAACATGTATCGTGTAACTTGTAACTTGACAGATGCGGCCTATTGTATGAAATCGACATGTTACATGTTGCAAGTTACACGTTATATTTTGTAAACAATCAAAACGGACTTTTTATATTCTTTAGCGCCGGATTCGTCACTTGCGTATAAATCTGCGTGGTCCTGATGTTCGCGTGCCCCAGCAGTTCCTGCACGTAGCGCACGTCCGTGCCGTTTTCCAAAAGGTGCGTGGCAAACGAATGGCGGAGCGAGTGAAAAGTCGCGGGCTTGTCAATTCCCGCCACCGCGAGGGCGCAGTGAAACATCTTTTGCAAAGAACGCGCCGTCAGCTTCCCGCCCCGATTGCTATCAAACAAAAGATCATCGCCAGATTTGCCGACAGTCAGTTCGGAAACGTCGGAAATCAATTTCGGAGACAATACGGTCAGGCGGTCCTTCTTCCCTTTCCCCTGCCGCACCGTAATGGTCATATCCTCGCAATCAAGATCGCGCGCCCGCAAATTGATTACCTCGCTCA
>JBAZZL010000008.1:0-38519 GCA_041658785.1 Patescibacteria group bacterium | reverse complement strand
AAGCCCATTCAGATTTTCTCTCTGCCAAAATCGGATCTTGAAAAACCGTCTGCCGCGCGATGGCGTAAATATCATTATCATGCAATTTTTTGATAAGCGACCGAACATTTCCCAGCCGATTGTCTTCAGTTTTTAATTCATTGACGAGGCCGACCTCGCTATCATACAAAACCAATCCGGAATAATCTTTGATATCTATCACTATAGAATTTAGTTCGGTATTGTTTATCAGATCAATTATTGCGTCTGCTTTGGCCTTATTACCGGCCGAATATGCGGTCAGATACAGTCCTTTCGCTTCTCGAACCGGCGCTTTGCGCCTCCGGTTTAATAATTTTAAAACCGCGCCGTGTCTGATGCTGCCAAGCGACAAAACCGACAACTGATCTTGAGTGTTTGCGGTAAAAGCCATCTGCCAGCTTACCGCCAGCGCCGAAAACAAAGCGAAACCGAGCAATATAATTAAATAAAGCCCTGAATATTTTTTATTCATAAACCAATTTGCTGTTTATCCTGGCCGGGTTGATCTTTGGCAGCCGCGCAAAAGATAAAACCAAAATTCCGATAACAAGCGCCATTACATAAGGATATATTACATGTTTGCTAATCAGAAAACCCGCCAAGATTAACATCGGAAACTCAATAACATTATGGAGCAGGTTGGCCAAAGACAAGGTGGTTGCCCTATTGAACGAATGGCTGTGTTTATTGAAAAACTCATCAAACATTGGCCGGCGGGCAACTTGAGCTACCGACTGGCAGCAATAAATTATATAGATAATCAGCGCCGGCAGTTTTAGAAACCAAGCTGCCAAAACCAAAAAAATAATCGCGGCGCTGATTATGTTCAATCTGTCTATTTTCCGTGTGAGACTCAATCTGGGAAATATTTTTTGTGAATATCGATGGGCTAAAAAATTAAACAAATGGTGTATACTCCAGCCTGCTCCAATCACTATTATACTCAAGCCCATGTCAAAATAAAATTTTTGATAATAAGCCCAGGTGATGAAAGAGGCGTAAAACATCAATTCTTTGTTTAATATAGCGCGAAGCAATATAGGATATTTTTTGAATATCTTAATCGCATCTCGCATCACCCCGGCTTCTTGGCTTTCCACATCCATTATATGATGCGCCTCCACCAACCGGCTGGCAAAAATCAACGCTGCCAGAGTGCCGGCGAAATCAATGCTTATCAACAAATTAAACTGCCAAGGCAATAAATCGCGCGCCAAATAAGCGCCGATAACAACCGTAAAAATTTTGAACACGCTGAAAGCGGAAGAAAATCTGCCTAGTTCCCGCAAAGAGTCTTTTTCGCCAGACAATTCTTTTTTGGTATCATAAATAAGCGCGGTATCAGTGCCGGAAAAGCAGGCATAGCTTACACCGTTTAAAAACAAGCTTAAAGCCACCCATAAAAATCCTTGAGCGAACAAAATACCGCCCAGCTTACCGCCATCACCACAATGCCAAGAATGATCGTTCTTTTTCTGCCCCACTTATCGGCCAAATAACTGGAAGGAATTTCAAATAAAAAATTTCCCACGGCCCAAAAAAGACCAACATACAAGAGCTCGGCCATGGACAGTCCGCGGTGGATGTAAAAAAGTGACAAAACCGAATTAATAATCTTGATATGCAAAAACGCCCGGATCCAAAACATCCGAGCGAAATTCTTTTGCAATTTTTTTCTACGTTCCACACTCATAAATCCACAATCATAATTCACAATTCCACCACCACCACCCCCTGCCTCAATATCTGAATACTGCCTTTTTTTACCCGGGCCACCGTAGAAACGCTCTTAGCCAAAAGTTCCCCGGCATCAATCAAAATATCCGGCTGATCTTCTTGCCCGCCAAACATGTCCGCCACTTTTTCAAAACTATATGGACTTTCGTAAGAAGAAATATTTGCCGAAGTGGAAACCAATGGTTTGCCCAATCCAGCGGATAATGCTGAAGCGATTGGATGATCAACTACCCGAAAAGCGGCCGTGCCATTTTTGGCAACCACTCCGTCGGCCAAGCCGGTATTGGCTCGGGCATAGGCGACAATCGTCAAAGGTCCCGGCCAATACCTGCGGGCAAGCTTTTCTATCGTTTCATTCCATTCAATATATTCCACAACCATCGACTCATCAGGCACGACCACCAACACAGTTTTATCTTTCTGCCTTTGCTTAATCCGAAACACGCGATCAACCGCTGATTGGTTCGTCGCGTCGCAACCAAGGCCGTAGCAAGTTTCGGTGGGGTAAACGATGGTTTGGCCGGCACGCAGGGCGGCAACAACCTCTTCAAGATTCAAATTTTCTTGTTTGATGGTTTGCATACGATTGAAAGACTAAAGATTGAAGATCAAAAAAAATTTTAAACACAATCTTTAATCTTTAGTTTTTAGTCTTTTTCTTTAATCCATCTCAAATACGCCTCCACCAACCCATCCAACTCTCCATCCAGTATAACACCTGGGTCAGATGATTCAAATCTCGTTCGCAAATCCTTCACCATTTTATACGGATGCAGAACATAAGAGCGAATCTGGTTGCCCCACTCCGCGCTCTTGTATTCGCCGCGCAATTTAAACCGTTCCGCTTCTTCTTCCTCTTCTTTTATTTTTTGCAATTTTGATTTTAAAATTTTCAAGGCCGTTTCTTTATTCTGCAATTGCGAACGCTCATTCTGGCACTGGGTGGTAATGCCGGTGGGGATATGCACAATCCGCACCGCCGAATAAGTAGTATTGACGCTCTGTCCCCCATGTCCGCCAGCCATAAAAGTATCAATCCGCAAATCTTTTTCATCCAATTCCAAATCTTCATGCTCAATTTCCGGAATCACTTCTATCCCCGCAAACGAAGTGTGGCGCATTTTTTCCGCGTCAAAAGGCGATATCCGCACCAAACGATGCGTGCCATGCTCGGATTTCAGATGCCCATACGGATAACGTCCTTCAACGCGAAATACGGTTGACTTAATCCCCGCTTCACTGCCATGCGATTCATCCAAAATAGTTGTTTTCCAACCCTTCTTTTCACAGTATCTTAAAACCATGCGCAAGAGCATTTCTGCCCAATCCTGCGCCTCGGTGCCGCCAGAACCCGCATGCACCGCAACAATCGCGTTGGACGCGTCATGTTTGCCGTCCATGAGAGTGTAAAATTCCAAATCTTGCGCTTCCTTATTAGTCTTGACAAACTGTTCTTCCAATTCTTTTCGTAAATTGACATCCTTATCCGCTTCGTCCATTTTAGCCATTTCCAGCAAATCCGCGGCTGTTTTAACCAACTTATGATAATGGCTCGCCTCTTCCTGCAAACCGCCCAGCTCCTGGCTGACTTTTTTGGCATTGTTCTGATCTCCCCAAAATCCCAGCTTGCTTGATTCTATGGTCAGCGCTTTAATTTTAATTTCTTTTTCTTCAATCCGAAGCAAACCGCGCATTTCTGCGAGTTTTATTTTTAATCCATCTAAAGATTTAACCAGCTCATGCATATCCATACTATGAATCACAATACATGATGTACGCAACACGGCTCAATTGGACAATTGGTTATGATTCATGCTGCGTGCATCGTGCATCCTGATGAGTCATGCTACGTGCATCGTGCATCATGATGATTATATCCTAGCGCAAATTTACAAAAAAAACAACCCCGACCCAGCCTGGGTTGTTTTTTGATAATCAATATAAATCAGACCACCCTAATTCCAGTCTTTCTTATCTCGCTCGCCATCGGCTCTCGCTCTTCTCTAAAATCCTTGACCGTAAACCCGTGCGGTTCAATGCGGGTATCAACCGAACGGCGAATCTTCCACAATAAAAAACGATTGTGCTCAAAATTTTTCTTCAGTCTGTCTGAAACAACCGCGACATCAATATCGCTCCACTTATCTGCCTTGCCTTTTACATAAGAACCAAACAAGTATATTTCCGTAAAAGGATAACCTGAATTCTTCAATTCTTGCGCGTACTTTCTGACTATTTTTTTTGCTTCAGCTTTTGACATAAATTTTTGTATAATTCAGTAATCTTTTTTAAATGCTTTTGGGTAAAATTTTTCGTGCAAAGTTTGTAAAACTTCAATCTATACTCCGGATACCTTGCCCTAATGTTAAAATCATTGACTAGATCAAAATAATCTAAATCGTCTTCTGACAAATCAAGCTCGGCCATTTCGGACAATCTAATTAAATCATGAATCTTGGGCGGATCTTCTTCTGTCTGCCTCACCACACAGGCCTTCAGCGCTTTCTCCAAAACAATATGGCCAAAAAATAAACAATCAGAATAACGCTTCCCGCTAAAAAGCGCCGACATTGTTTTATAATCATGCTTGGCTGTTTTGAGCCAGTAACTAATTCTTTCCTCTGTCTGCTCAGGTGTCATATAAAAAAGTATAACAGATGATAACAAAAAAAACAACCCATAATAATAAAAACAGCCCGCTTCTAACGGACTGTTTTTATTATTCGTGTCTATTCGTGGTCCAAATTCGTGGTTCTTACATCATCCCGCCCATGCCTCCGCCCATTCCACCCATTCCCGGCATTGCTTCATCTTTCTTGGGCAGGTCGGTAACCACGGCTTCTGTAGTCAGGAACATGCCGGCGATGGAAACCGCGTTCTGGAGAGCCGAACGGGTAACTTTGGTAGGATCAATAATGCCGGCCGCGACCATATCTTCGTATTGTCCAGTAACGGCATTAAAGCCGAAATTGCCATCATGTTTTTTGACCTCGTCAACCACGACCGCGCCTTCAAAACCGGCATTCATGGCAATAATACGGATCGGCTCTTCCAGCGCTCGGCGCAAAATGCCGATCGCGACCATTTCCTCGTCAGGAAGATTTAGATTATCCAACACCTTCATGGCGCGCAGCAATGCCACGCCGCCGCCCGGCACCACGCCCTCTTCAATCGCCGCCTTGGTGGCGCCAATCGCGTCTTCAATGCGGTGCTTGGTTTCTTTCATCTCAATTTCAGTCGCGGCGCCGACTTTGATCACTGCCACGCCGCCAGCCAGTTTCGCCATGCGCTCTTCCAATTTTTCTTTATCAAAGCTGGAATCAGACTGTTCAATCAGCTTTTTGATTTGCGCTACACGGTCTTTTACCGCGTTTTTCTCGCCGGCGCCTTCAATAATCGTGGTGTCTTCTTTGGTGGAAACAACTCTACGAGCGCGGCCAAGATCTTTGAGTTCAACATTTTCTAATTTCAAACCAACATCCTCGCTAATCACTTTCCCGCCAGTCAAAATCGCGATATCGGCGAGCATTTCTTTGCGGCGGTCTCCGAATCCAGGAGCTTTAACCGCGAGCACATTGAAAGTGCCGCGCAATTTATTGACTACCAGTGTGGCGAGCGCTTGGCCTTCCACATCTTCAGCAATAATTACCATTGCTTTCTTGCCGCTCTGGGCGACTTTTTCCAAAGTAGGGAGAATGTCCTCAACCGAAGAAATCTTTTTGTCAGTAATCAAAATATACGGCTCTTCGTATTCAGCTTCCATCCGCTCCGGATTGGTAATCATGTAAGGCGAGACATAACCTTTGTCAAACTGCATGCCTTCAACCACTTCCACTTCAATCCCGAAACTTTGGCCTTCTTCAACCGTGATCGGCGATTCCGATCCGACTTTTTTCATGGCCTCGGCGATTTTCTCGCCGATCTCTTTATCGTTAGCGGAAATAGTGGCCACATTCGCCCACTCGTCCTCTTCCACTTTCTTAGAAATCTTTTTCTTAAGTTCATCCACCACTGCCTCGGTCGCCTTGTGCAATCCGCGGTTAAGCGCGACCGCGTTAGCGCCTGCCGTCACGTTCTTCATGCCTTCGTTCACAATTGCTTGAGCCAAAACAGTGGCAGTAGTAGTGCCATCGCCCACGTCATCATTGGTTTTGCTGGCAACTTCTTTTACCAGCTCCACGCCGATATTTTCAAACTTGTCCTCCACTTCAATCTCCTTGGCGACCGATACCCCGTCTTTGGTAATAGTGGGAGCGCCGTAGCCTTTGTCCAAGACGACATTGCGGCCTCTTGGTCCCAAAGTTACCTTGACCGTGTTAGCCAAGATATTGACTCCGACGACCAGTGCGTGCCGCGCGTCTTCGTTGAATTTGATTTGCTTTGCCATACTTACGGATTACGGATAATCCTGATTTACGGATATGTGCTGTTCGTAAATCTGGATAATGAATGAATCTTGTTAATTCACCTAATTGTCTAATTCACCCATTCGGCTTCGCTCAGGGCGGGCTCTAATTCACCTAATAAAATTCCCAATGTCCAAACCCCACAGTTTCCAGTACTCAGTATTTCCATTTTTCCATCTATCACTGAAAACTGGACACTTGTCGTTGGTCATTGGACATTTTATTAGGTGAATTAGAAATTAGGTGAATTAGGTGAATTATTTATGTGTTTTAATTATTTCTGCAAAACCGCGAGAACATCCTCCTGCGCAATGATTTTATACTCAACCTCGTCAATCTCCACCTCATCCCCTCCCCACTTTTTGAATAGGATAATATCTCCGACCTTTACTTCCATTGGCACGCGAGCGCCGTCTTTCCCAACTTTGCCCGGGCCAACAGCAACAACTTCTCCCTCCATCTTTTTTTCTTTGTCCACCGTATCCGGCAAAACAATGCCTGACTTGGTAACTTCTTCCTCCTTGACTGGCTTGACCAATACATGGTCGCCTAGCGGTTTGATCGTCATAGTTTTATGAAATTAATATATTTATTAATATTCGTCAATATCCGTCACAATATCCGTCAATATCCGTCAAATATTAAACAAATATTAAACAAATATTACTAGCTAAATTGCTGTCAGGATTGCTATCAAGCAATTATCACTCCAATCTCCCGAGTGATAACAGTTACTACATTTTACACAATTTAAAATATTTGTCAAGAGCGCCTAATTTGGCTAAAATAAAATAAAAAATCCCCTCCTCAAAAAGTCCGATTCTCACTTTTATTTTTTACTATCCATTTGTAATATTCGTAAATTAGTAGATTCGGAATCATTCGTAGACTTAGAATAATACTTAATAAAAAAGCCCAAAGCAGGAGACAAGCTCGACACGACAACCATCATTGAATTCGCGATGCCTGTCGGTATGACACGAATTCGATGGCGTACACGTTGCGCCTGCCACCAACTTTAGGCTGTTTTACTTCTTTAGGACTTACCCGTTTGTCATTCCGGAATGACAAACGGGTAAGTCCTATTACCTTCAGGAGATGTATTATCCTATTATAATACATACTTGTCAAGGCTTAATAAAATAAAAAAAATGGCTTAAATAAGCCATTACCGCTATAACGCGTGGATTAACTGTAGATTAACTGTTAACTATCTGTGGAGGATTCTGGGATGTATCCGCAAAAATATACTCAAAAATACGGCAGTAAACAAAAGCCCGACATAAGAAGAAAAAAGATAATGGTCAAAAAACAGCAAAGACAAAAAAAATAAAATAAAAAGCAGTACTGCTTTGGCGTCTAAACTGAAAAAAATGGAATGTAAAGCGCAAAAAGCCCAAAAAATGATTGCCAACAATATTACCCCGGCCATGCCTGTCTCAACCGCTACCAGAAAAAAAACATTATGAACTGGCTGATATTCCCAGCCAGGCTGCGAAGGGTGCAACTGATGAAGCGCAGCAGTATAATTGCCAACTCCCGCGCCAAACCATGGTTTCTTTTTGAATAACTCCAACGCTTCTTCATAACCGAGAATCCTCTCTTCGGTTGATCTCCACTCTGAGATTGAATTACGCGCGAAACGAGTTTGAGCGAGAGGAAAAAATAATGTGAGCCCGATTATTGACAAAACAAATGCCGTCAAAATCAAAGATAAACCGGAATGGCTATAACTGCTTCGGCTTTTGATCAGATAAGCATGAAATACCGCTGCCACGGCTGCGGCAATCCATGCCGACCGGCTGAATGTAAAAAATAAAGCGGCCACTTGCAAAATAAAGGAGGCAGCAATCAACAATCGGTATTTTATTCCCTGGCTTTTAACTCGCAATAATAAAACCGAGGTAACCAAAATAGAAATGGCCAGATAACCGCCGAATACATTGGGATGAGAAAAAGATCCATAGGCTCTAAGCCATCGGCCGATTTCAGGCGAAGATACTACTGATGTGCCCGCTTCCCACACCGGGTGGCTGACTAATCCAAGCCACTTCAACGCAAATGTTGATTGCGCCAAAAACTGCCAAATTCCCAAAATACTCTGGATCGTTGCGCCGGCTATAAACCAGACAGCGGCCGGCGCAAACCGCAAAGGGCCGAGATATAACATAAAAAAAAGCAAGAACGCCTCCGTGACATGGAGCGCCTGCTGAAGAGCGACAGCAGCATCAATAGCCCAAAATATAGATAAAAATAAATAAAGCACAAAAAGAAATATTGAAAATACAAAAACTCTATCTCTAGTCAGTTTGAATTTGTTGTTTGCGGCTTGCAATTTGAAATTTTTCCAATACCAGACGATAAATAACCCGATACTCAACCATAATAATATTTCCGTTCCATAAAAACCAAGCGTCCCCTGCTCCCACTTCGCGCCGTTTAGATATCGTTCCTGATAAATCCAAATGGTTGGCCAAGGCAACAAAAAAAGAAACAGCCCGAGGCCAAACTTGAGCAGGTTGGCGGAGGTTAATTTTCTAAACCAATGAAACATAATGTAATTGGAAATTGGAAAATAGAAATTAGTGATTGGAAATTAAAAATTAGAAATTGGAAATTAACAAGTGAATTCTTTGAATTACTTTGAATTACGAAACGTCATTATTTGTCATTCCCGCGGAGGCGGGAATCCAGAATTTGGCTAAAATAAGAGAACGATTGGATTCCCGCCGGAGTTCATCCTCGCGCAGGCGGGGGCGGGAATGACAGTTTACGTCTGTTTCGTAATTCACAGTAATTTATAAACTAATCACCAGTTTCCAATTTCCAGTTTCCAATTTCCAGTTTCTAATTTCCAGTTTCCAATTTCCAGTTTCCAATTTCCAGTTTCTATTTTCCAGTTTCTATTTTCCAGTTTCTATTTTCTAATTTCTAATTTCCAATCACCAATTTCTCAAACATTATGTCTGCGGCAGATCGACAGCCACCGTTCTTTATACTCTTTCCTCCGGTCATTCTCATGAAACTTTAGCATTGAATCAGAGATGACAACCCGCGTGTCTGGTTCGTCCTTCACGCTGCCAAAATTCATTTTCATCTTTGCTCGCTGGACTCCTTTGGCTTGTGATTCCAAAAAATTACCAGATGCCCCAGCCCACATTTTTTCAAACATTCTTTTGACAGCGCCGGATAGCCGACTGTCGTCTACTCTCCACTTAGACAATAGATCATAAGGCTGGAGCGCGTTTGATAAATATTCTTTTATCCATTGATTTTTTTTTGATATATCATTATGTAAATTATCCGGATCATAGACTGGAACAAGCTGGCTGATCCAGTACATCAGATAAATGTCCGGCTTGTCAATAGAAACAGTTGACAAATCTAAATAATTATCTGCCGCGTAAAAACTTAAACAAATTCTGTCTTTGCTTTTTTTCTTGTTCCGGCGCAAGCCAGACAGAATTAGTATCAGGGTTGCTTGCAATCTCGCCAGCCACAAACGTCCGTTTTTCACAATTACAAACACATCAATATCGCTTTCTTCCGTAGTATAACCACCGGACAAAGTATTGCATACAAATACCGCCCGCACAAAAGGCGTCCAACGGATTTTTTTGATTCCTCTAATGGCGATTTTCATCTTTTTCTCAACCAATTGAATTCGCCTCTCCCTTTGCGCGACAATTTCTTCTCTGCCAAGCAAAAAATAATAGCCGTGTTTACAACCAAATAATCCTGCTTTCGTCATTGTGTCCAGCCACATAAGAAAATCACTGTACAAAAGTTGAAAAGCAACGCCATAATGCCACCGCCGCAGCTCTTCTTTGGTCAGGGGATGATCAAAAATATCAAAATAGGCCAATGTCTGCAATATGGATTGTTTTAATCTCTCTTCCATATTATGGTAGGATAGCAAATTTGTTGGAAAAAATAAAACTGTCCAACTGGACAGTTTTTTTCTTTCATTTTTTTATTATACTCAATTGCTATTCAAATTCCGGATAATACCCCGCAGCTAAAGATCGTTTTTTAGCTGAATCTTAATAGAATAAGATGTAAGATGTAAGATCTAATAGCGTTGTTTACACTTTTGAGTGATACTTTTACGTCATCCTGAGCGGAGGGGGCAGACATCTCTTATGTCTCTTTTCTCATCAAAGCCGGCTCTGCTTTTACCTCTGCTTTTTCGCTCTTAACTCTTTTCATTTCTTCCCGAGCGACATTATCATCTACAATCATTTTATATTCTGCAAATCTTACTACTTGATCCCGGTTAATAATATAACTCTTTGCGCTCCATTTGGATTGTTTCACGATATACTGCGCGATCAACTGCCCATCAATTTCAAAAACAAAATCGCGGACATGCCCCAGCTCTTGTCCGGATACGGTCACTACGTCGAGATGCTTCAGTTGTTTTGATGTTATGCGCATACAATATATATTAGTTTCTTTGAATTACAAAATGTCGATTTTTGTCATTCCCGCCCCCGCCTGTGCGAGGATAAACTCCGGCGGGAATCCAGTAATCAAGTCAAATTCACCTTGCGACTGGATTCCCGCCTCCACTGGAATGACAATTTGATGACAATTTTAGGAGTTTCGTAATTCGTTGTGAAAATTCGCTATGATTTCATTATATCACGAATCCTTTAAACACTTAAGCACTTAAGCACTTAAGCACTTAAGCACTTAAGCACTTAAGCACTTAAACACTTAAACACTTAAGCACTTAAGCACTTAAGCACTTAAGCACTTAAGCACTTAAGCACTTAAGCACTTAAGCACTTTTGCATCATACCACCTTGCCTTCAATCACCGAATCGCCCCCAGGGCCGCCATTATCTTTTTTTTTGAAAAGCATCATTTGCTGAATCACGGTCAGCAGTGTGGAAAGGAACCAATAAAGCGCCACGCCGCCCGGAAGTTTGATGCTGATAATGACCGTTAAAAATGGCATCAGATAAAGCATCTGCTTGTTCATCATCGCCATCATGCTCTCGTCTTTACCGCCTTCACCCGCTGTTTTTGGCGGCCTCTTTAGGTTCATTGACTTTGCCTGCCAAAACTGCGCTCCGCCAGCCGCTAATGCCAAGATCCAATTTGTCTTGGATAAATCAACTATGCCCAATGAAATCGGATTAATTTTTCCTGGATTGCCGATAAAAGAATAAAGCAAATCAAACTTGACTTCTCCAAAGCCATCGCGTAAAACCAAATATAGAGCGACAAAAATAGGAAGTTGGATAAGAATGGGCAGACAAGAACCTAGCGGATTGACTTTATTTTCTTTGTACAGTTTCATTGTCTCCTGCGCCAGCGCCTGCTGATCGCCTTTGTGCTTTTCTTTCAGCGCGTTCAGTTTCGGCTGTAAATCAGTCATTGATTTTTGCGCTTCAATTGATTTTTTGGTCATCGGCCAAAGAACGCCCTTGATTGCCACCGTCATAATAAGAATGACAATGCCGACATCTGGAATAATATTGTAAAGGCCGACAAAAATATTGAAAATCGGCTGATAAAGAATAGTCTTGAATAATTCTGCCATAAAAGAGTTAATTGATTTAGTAGTTAATTGGCGTGAAAAGTATAGCAAAGGGGACAAAACTAATCAAGAAAAGAATACATAATTTCTTTGAATTACGAAACGTCATCATTTGTCATTCCCGCGGAGGCGGGAATCCAGTCGCCTCGTCTTATAAATTAGCCATGTTTCTGGATTCCCGCCTCCGCGGGAATGACAAATTTATGATAAAATGGCATTCGGCGACAGTCCCGTATCTTAAGACAGGCTACTTATGAACGTCCCCTTTGCCAATATCTTCAATCTCTGGCTCTCTAGACTTTGTGTCGCTTTCTTCTTTCTCAACCTCGCCGCTTTGATCCTTTTTTTCTTCTCCGCCGGATTCCAGCCTCTTGACCAGTTCATCTTTTTTCCCGGAAACCGGCAAGCCCTTCTCTTTCAAAAGTTCTTTTAATTCTGAAACTTTCATGGAAATGTAACTGTTAGCGCTTTCTTTTTCTTTTTCTCCATCTTGGCCAGCGCTGCTGGCCGCCCGCTCCTCTTCGCCTTCTTGCGTAATATTGATGGTCCAGCCGGTAAGCGCGGCAGCCAAGCGGACATTCTGGCCATTGCGTCCAATAGCCAGCGAGAATTGATCGTCCGCCACATAAGCTGCTGCCTCTTTCTTTTTTTCATTAAGCGCAACTTTACTGATTTTCGCGGGTGACAGCGCGTTTTTTATAAATTCAGCTGAATCATCGCTAAACTGAATCACATCTATCTTCTCTCCGCCCAGACTTTCAATAATCGTCGTAATACGGCTGCCGCGCTGTCCAATACATGATCCAATCGGATCAATCGTGTCTTCGCCGGTAAATACCGCCACTTTGGAACGATTGCCCGGATCGCGAGCGATTCCTTTTATTACCACCTCGCCTGACTCAACTTCTGGAATTTCTTGTGAAAAAATAACCTCTACCATCCGCTTGTCAGATCGAGAAAGCAAAATCTCCGGGCCGCGTGAACTCATTTCTACCGAGGCCAAAAGAAAAGGCAAACGGATGCCGGGGCGATATTGTTCTCTTTGAATCTGCCCGCCGGCAGGAAGAATGCCGGTGATCTTGCCCAGATCCACAATAATCGAGCCTGATTTGTCGCGCCGCTGCACAATACCTTGGACAACCCGCCCCTCTTGTTCTTTGAAATCGCCAAATACTACATTGCGTTCTGCTTCGCGAAGCTTTTGGATGATGACTTGCTTTGCGGTCTGCGCCGCCATTCGGCCAAAATCGCCTGGAATCTCCAAAACTATTTCCAGCACATCGCCGATCTTGGCATCTTTCTTGATTTCTTTGGCGAGGCTCAGCATGATTTGCGTTTTGGGATTAAATCGAATTAAATCTGCCATTTCTTCTTCTGCCAACTCCCGGCGTTCCGTCCTTGCTTTTTCGCGCCTGGAAGAAAGCTTCTCCTGCGCTTTTTCCAATTCTTCATCGCTGTAATCCTCGGTAACTTCTTTTATATCCCACGCTTGCATGCTGCCGATTTCAGGATCAAATTTTAGCTTGATATTCTGCTGCCGATTGCCAAAGTCCTTGCGATAAGCGGCCGCCAAAGCCGATTCTACCGCTTCCATAACAATATCATAATTAAGATTTTTTTCTTCACAGATTATTTGGATCATTTTTGTTACTTCTGAAGCCATATATTTTATTATTTGATAAAATAAAAAGCAGTCTATTGAGACTACCTTATAACCAATATGATAATAACATATACAATATATACTTGTCAAGGATAACGAATTGACACTGTCTATTTTACTATTTTATTCTACCGGTATCTCATACTTCTTGAATTTCACTTCTTTCGTCCTATTGTTGACATACACGCTTACCTGTTCGAATTGAATCGGCGTATTATTTATATCAACCTTTTTATCCAGACAATATCGCCGAGCTGCCTTTAAAAAGGCGGAAAACTTTTCTTTTTTTCGCGTCGCTCGTTCCGCGCTGCCTTCCCCATAAGTGCGAGTCTTCACTTCAATAAAACACAGGGTGCGCCCAAAATAATGTTTATCATTCCAAGCGACAATATCAACCTCGCCGCCTTTTTTTCCTTTTTCATAAATACAATAATTCCGGTCAACAATATTATATTTATGCCTGGACAAAAAAAGAACGGCCTGTTCCTCGCCCCAATCGCCAATCTTTTGCTTCTCCGTTCTGCTCATATGTTTGCTTACGGATAACGGATAATCCTGATTTACAGATTTGAATGATTCCAATCTACAGATGAATGCCAATTTACAAATAATACGAATCAACAAAAATCCGTAAATCAGGATTATCCGTTATCCGTAAGTATTATTCGTGCTTGTACAATACCAGCCCGCGATGAAATGGTCCGGCGTCAAATTCTTCTTGCACGACAAAATTCCGTATCTTTGACCAATTTATAATATCCTCAAAATCAACAAACCGCATATTCTGAGGCCCGAACTTCAATCCCTTGCGCGACCAATCCACAATGACCATGCGAGCCTTATCCTTTAGCAGACGATATGCCTCTTCCAAAATGCCGTGGCGATTATCCGACTCTACCAGCGTATTTACAATAAAAATTACATCAAGACTTTTGGGGGGTATGGCGGTCTTTCCCACCCATTCCAGATTTGTCCAAACAGTTTGGATGCAATTATAACCAAAAGTTTTCGCGCGCTTGCGTATTATTTCCAAGACGTCTTTTATTATATCTATCGCGTAAACAAGACCTGCCGGTCCCACCACTTTTGCCGCTGGAAAAACAATCTGCCCGGTTCGGCCGCATCCGAAATCAGCCGCATGCATCCCTGACTGCAAGCGGACTTTCTCAAACAATAAATATGGATCTATCATTTGATTGCCAGAATGATACATAATTCTTGCATATAGCTAGGCAATTAAACAATCAAAGTCCGAATAATCTGCCAAAAATCCCCAGAATAACACTGCCAAGGAGTCCGGTAATTGCTAACATCGCCACAAAGATAATTGCCAATCCCACCAACTTATACAGCAATCTTGTCCCGCCGCTCGCGCCCAGATGTTGTTCCGCCCAACCGTTTGTGCCAAAATTTTGAATAAACCAATCGGTTTTTATAATCAACAACGCGCCCGCTATAATGGCGATGATCCCAATAATGTACTTCATATTATAGATTACTTTGAATTACAAATGTAAAAATGATTATACTCCTTCGCCTTATTAATTCCGATTTTGCAAAAATTAAATTCTAATTATTTTGTTAAGTTTTAGCTATAATTTAACGTTAAGCTGCGGAGTATTATACAGAATTTAAATAGCAATTGAGTATAAAAAGAATTATCGGATTTGAATAATGAAAATCGGCTGGCCCAAACAGGCCGTCCCGCATCATTAATAGTATACCTTATTGACTAAAATAAAAAAAGAACGCCTCCTTAAGGCATTCTTAATCCCAGTATCAATCTATACTCCTTCGCCTTATTAATTCCGATTTTGCAAAAATTAAATTCTAATTATTTTGTTAAGTTTTAGCTATAATTTAACGTTAAGCTGCGGAGTATTATACAGAATTTAAATAGCAATTGAGTATAACTAAATTTTTAATCTTTTACTCTTCTGACCCAGCTTCTGCGCCACCCACCTCTCTTAACCGTTTTTTATAATTGCGCAAATAATATGGCCTTGCTTGTCTTACTTTTATGCGCCTCACGAACTCAATTTTATCAACAACCGGCGAATTAATTGGAAAAATTTTTTCTACGCCAACCCCATCAGAAATTTTCCTGATTGTGACAGTCGCGCCATGCTCGCTGCCGTGCTTCACTGCCAAAACTGTTCCTTCAAATATCTGAATACGCTCTTTATCTTCGCCTTTTTTATTTTTCTCTTTAATTTTTTGGTAAACCTTGACAATCATGCCCGATTTTAGACGGTGGCGGATATCTTTAGACATACGATAGATTTGGTTAGCGAGAAGTTGGACTGGAATCCACTCAACATCGTTTGCGGTTAATAAGGTTACAAGAGTGTACTATAACTCTAATTATTTGTCAACTCCAGATTCTTGCTCAACTCTTTCTCTATTATTCTCTTCACCTCTCTAATCGTTTCAGCCAATTTCCCGTCTTCGTTCACCACGGTGTAATCATAAATATCCGTATGTTCCAGCCATTTCTTGGTATATTCCATCCTCTCTTGCACATATTCATCGCTAACCCAAGATCGGCGTCTAATGCGTTTTTCTAATATATCAAGAGGCGCGATAATAAAAATCGCCGCAATCTCCGGCATCAGCTTCTTGGCCAGCATTACCCCCTTGTACTCAATTTTCCAAATGCCAATTCTGCCGCTATTTTTAACCCGCTTGATTTCTTCAAACGTGACGCCATAAAAATTGTCATTATACTCTTCGGCATATTCAAAAAATCTGCCTTCAGCAATTCCTTCCTTGAACTTTTCCTTGGAAATAAAATAATATGGATTGCCTGCCGACTCGCTGGGCCGCATTTCTCTCGTGGTCGTGGTGACCACTCTTTCAATCGGCAAAAGTTCTTTCAAGCCTCCAATAATACTGTCCTCGCCTGCGCCGGATGGTCCGGAGATAATTATGAGCGGGTATTGTTGATTTTGCATATATTCTTATCTCTAGAATTTTAGAACGTTGTTTACAATTGATGTGGTTCTACTTACTTAAATTCTAGTTTCTATTGCCACACTTGATAAAAAAATTACAAATTCCAATCCGCCAGTCCAAAGGACTCCTTCGTGAGCTGGCGTACAAAATCCAAAATTTTCAACTGGAATCAGATGTATAATCAATTCAATTCTTGCAAAAATCTTTTTAACTCTTCCGCCAATTCCGCCTCAAAACAAACTTTTTCACCGCCCAGATTACAAAAGCACAGTTTGCTCGCATGTAAAAATAATCTGCCTAATTCCTTATCTTTTTTCAAATTTAACTTTCTGTTTGCATACCATGCGTCTCCCGCCACCGGATGGTTGTAAGCTAGCAGATGCACTCTAATTTGGTGAGTCCGGCCAGTGTGAATTTTGACACGAAGCAATGTATAACGGGAAAATATTTTTTCAACCCAAAATTCTGTTACTGCTTCCTTGCCTGGTTGAATCTTCGTTATTGTGCGCAAAGAAAGACGATCCGTTTTGGGCCTGGCTGCCATTCTCCCGTCTTTGCTTCTGCTGATATCAAAATTAATCGTATCATGTTCTCTCTCCACTCTGCCATGCGCCAATACCAGGTACTCCTTTTCAACCTGGCGTTTTTTAAACTGCTTTTTGAGATGAACAAACATCTCTTGCTTCTTGGCAATGACCACCAATCCCGACGCCTCTTTGTCCAACCGATGCACAATCCCCGGGCGATTCTCATATTCGCCCACGTCTTTAGTCTGGGGATAATTTTCCAAAATCCACGCCGCCAATGATTCCGGTTCCTTTGCTTCAGTTTGGTGCATTAATAATCCAGCCGGTTTTTCTATTACCAAATAATCTTCTGTCTCCGCCAGCACCTTGATTTTAAACCACGCTCTACTTTTCCCGCCCGGACCGCCGGACCCTGCGCTGGCGCGCTTGTTTGTCTGGCAAACTTCAACAAGATCTCCATATTTTAACTTTTGGCCGGCTTTCTTTGGTGTCTTTCCCTCCAACAAAACTTGCCCTTTTTTGACCATCTTTTGCGCCTGCGACCGGCTCAAATTCAATTCTTCAGATATAAAAACATCAAGGCGTTCGCCTTTTTTTTTGTCATCAACTAAAATTTTATTATTCATAAATTGAGAACGTTGAATAATTCAACGGTCTAAAATTACATCGTGGGCATGGATGGATTTGAACCATCGACCCCAACATTATAAGTGTTGTGCTCTAACCGCTGAGCTACATGCCCCGGATTTTTGTCTAATGGCAATATGATAGCAAGATATTAATTAAAAATCAAGATAATGCAATTGGCAGCCGGCTAGACGGCGGGTGGCTTGAAAAAAAATTGCCTTATTGATATACTTGGAAAGTATGAATGAAAAAATACAAAAACTCATCAACTTAGCAAAACAAAAAATGGCCGGCAGCATGGATCATTGCCACGATCTGAGCCATGTAAATAGGGTAGTCAACTTTTCTGAGCAAATCAGCCGGGAATTCAATTTATCAGAAAAACAAAAACAGGCGCTGCTGATTGCCGCTTGGTGGCATGATGTTGGCAGAACCATCAAAAAAAACCCTTCCTATATCTGGATGAGTTTTTTGGATGATATGATTTCCGCTTTTTTATTGTGGAAAACCTCGCTGGGAGCCTTTTCATCTGGCGGAGTAACCGGATTATCAAGTAGAATAATTCTTTGCAAGAGCCTGGGCACTGGAGCTTTTTTTACCAAATTTCTGCTGTGGCGCGACAACCGTATATTGGTTAATATCCTTACCGATGCTGACCGACTGGACCAATTTAATCTGGAAAGGCATAAAGAATTTTTTTATCTGGTGGAAAACTCCAGGCGGTATCGTTTGAGCTATCGCATTATGAATCGATGGTTTTTTTATTTCAGACAAATCAAATTAAAAACAGCTGCTGCCAAAGAAATGATAAAACAAATAATGCGCACTTTTTTAAATTGGATCAAAAGCGTGGCAGTCTTCAATTGGCATGTGCGGCAGTTTGGCTATATTTGGACGCAAAAAAATCTCCGGCGCGTTGAAAAGGCAATATTTAGAATTCAATGCGCGGCTTAAACTTGGAAATCTCCTCCATCTCCTCGTAGTTCAATGGATAGAACGCAGGTTTCCGGAACCTGCGATGGGGGTTCGATTCCCTCCGAGGGGACTGATAGATAGCTTGGATTCTGGTTTCTATTGCAAAACTTGATAATTAAAATCACAAACTTCAAATCACAAATCGCAAATAAATCTCAAATCCCAAAAGCAAAATTTCAAACACCGGTATTAACGTTTTAAAAATTTTTGGATTTTGATTATTGGAATTTATTTGGGATTTGTAATTTGGAACTTGTAATTTTTTTATCAAGTGTTGCAATAGAAACTAGAATCCAAGAATGTTTATTTTAAAAAAATTATCATCTTTCCGCCGCGGCAAAATCAAATTGATAATTTCAACGGCCTAAAAGTTATACACAGTTATTCAAAAAATCTATTCCCAAAAAATCAAAAACAAATTATACTATAATACATTCAAGGTCGATACGCTTTTTTTCTTACCTAAAGTAAGTTTTAGAAAAGTGTAAAGATTATTTTACATTGATGCTTGTCATGTAAAATCTTCTAAAAAATTCCGTGAAAAGAACCTTTGGTATGTACCATGGTCATGTCAAATAATTCACGGATTCATATCCTAAAAGAAAGGAGAAAAAAAATATGCCAGCACGCAAACGAAAAAAGGCTGTTCATAAAAAAAAGAAAGTAGCGCGCCGCAAGAAAGCAGCGCCAAAGAAAAAAAAGAAAGCGGCGCGCCGCAAGAAGAAATAATTAATTCTTCTACAAGAAAAATCGGCCATTAAGCCGGTTTTTTCTTTCTTAATCTAAAAGTAAAGAGCTTTGCCTTGGCCGCCCGCGCGATTCCATATCTCCAAAGACTTTTACCGTCCCAAACTCCCCATCGTACCCTGGTTTGACAACAATCCTGCCGGTACGAACGCGCTCAATCGCGACGGCGATTTGTTTTGAACTTGCCGCTTCAATTTCTTCAAGAGATGAGTTTAATAAAATATGAAACTCACTGCCCAATTTATTAATTAAATCAACGTAAGTATCATCAACCTTTTTGGTTGAAACACCGCACTCAAGGGCATCGGCTAAAATCTCCGGCAGCGGCACTAAATTTTGGAAAGGGATAAAATTATTCTTTTCGGCAATCTGGCGAGCCTCTTCTTCGGTTCTGTCAGCCAATTCATCAACGCGATTCATCACACCAATAACCAGAGGTTTCTTGCACTTTGGGCAAATACCTTTGTATTTTTTTGTTTCTTCCGGATTGCAGACAAACTGGCAATCCCGGTGTCCATCCAGATAATATTTTCCCTCTTCTGGATAAAACTCAATTGTATATAAAAACTTTTCTTTGTCTTGTTCTTTGATAATACGCATTATCTCGCCATAAGTTACCTCATCTTCATTCTCAAATTGCATCACATTTGCTTCTCGTCCGAGTTTGGCTGGGCTGTGCGCATCGGAATTTGAAACTAAACAAATATTATCCAAAGCTGACCAACGCCAATTCATGATTGGATCGCTGGACAAGCCGGTTTCAATGGCAAAAATATGCGGAGTTAAATCTTCAAATGCTTCTTTTAAAGAATTGTATCCGCTCTTTGATCCAAACACGCCAAACCATGGCGTCCAGGCATGGGCCGGAATCATTACCATTTTCTTATCTACTTCGAGCATTATTTCCAACAATTTTTTTGAGGTTAGCCCCAAAATTGGCCGGCCGTCAGAGGCTAAATTAAAATCCATGTCTGCTAATTTTTTATTAAACTTTTCCGCTGCTGCCAAACTCGGCGCAAATACGCCCAAATGCACCCGCCTAGTCTGTCCTTTATCTTTCTTTATTACCGCCAGCTCGGTTCCAAGAATAAATTTGGTTTCTAAACCTCTTCCCTCTTTCCCCTTCCCTCTTTCCCCCAATTTATACAAACCATCATTTCCTTCCAACAAACACTCTCTTATATGTTGAAACCACTTGGGATGAGTAAAATCCCCGGTCGCGACAATATCTATCCCGCGAACTTCGCACGCTTCGGCAATTTTGGGCAACTCCAAATCAGGCGAACACGCTCGCGAGTATTTGGAGTGGATGTGGAGGTCAAGAATTTTTTGGATCATAAATGAATTTCCCCAATATATTCAACCTCTTCCTCCCCCAGCCTCCTTATCCCCTCATCATTCTCCACCTCCTCAATAATCTGCGCCAAGAGCCCGGGCACGCGGCCAATGATAAAAATCGCGTCGCCCAATTTGGCATCAAAGCCCATATCACACAAGACTGCCGCAACCGCACCATCAATATTAAGAGGCAACTGGCGCGGCGAAGAAATCTTATTTAATGCGTCCTGTGTCTCTAAAGCAAATTTACAGTACTGGCCAAACACCCCAGTCTCTTTGGCAATTTCAAACAAAGTCGCAGTCCGTGGATCCACATCCGTAAACACCTTATGTCCGAATCCCGAAATTCTAATCTTCTGATCTTTTAATTTTTTAATCTTCTCGCCGATTTCCGGTTCCTTTAAGTTTTTATAAAAAAAATCCATCGCCAGGCTCACTGCCGCCCCATGTCGTTCACCTAATCCCAAAAGGCCGGCAGCCAGCGAAGCGTGCGTCGGATTTTTGGCAGAAGCTGAAATCCTTGCATTGAGAGCCGAGGCTGTGGCCGGACCATGGTCAATCACCGCGGTAAAAATCGCGTTGAGCATTCGGTTCTGATTTTTATTTGGCAATTCTCCTTTGAATAAAAGAAAAATCGCCTCAACAAAACTTTTTTCTTTGACTAAATCATCTAATTTGTGATCGCGGATGATTTCTCGGCCGTTTTGAATTTTGGTTATGCTGGTTTTGAATTGCATAAAAATAAGATTAAGATTGAGATCAAGATACTAATCTACCCCGCTTTAGCGGGGGTTCGGTGAGCTTTAGCTCACACCGTCACGTAATTTATTCAAACAATTTAAGATAATCAAAATTTCTCATTTCTCTATTAAGCTCTTTTACTATCAATCGCTTTCTACTTCCTAACATCTCCCAAATCATCATAATCGTCCACTCCCAATCATGACCTAGTTGACCTGAAATAAAACGCATCGTAAATTCAGAGATCTCCCGGTTGGTGCCGACAAAAACAACTTTTTTTGTCGCTAATTTATCAATAAAATCAAAAACAATCTTATCTTCTTTGTAAGTAACCCACGCCGGTCTGTTTCGTGTTACGCTTTTTGACGAATACCTTCTAACCAATAATCCTATGTTTATGGAATGATTCTCTTCAACCTGTTTCATCGTGTCAACCAAAAACTTGCGCCAGCCATGCAGAGATTTCTGCGACCTGATAAGCATTACTAAAAATTGATTTTTTTCTTCTTCACCGCCGACGATCTTAGGATAATTTTTCGCCTGGGCAATTTTTTTTATCAACGCAAAAGTCTTTTTATCCCACTGCTTAAAAAAAGAATATCTATATTGGGGTATTTTATGTATCATACAATTACCATCCCGAGCGGCTAAAGCCGCTTGACCCGCGCTAAAGCGCGGTAGATTAGTTTAACATCCTCCCCTAAAGTGAATAAATAATCTACCCCGCTTTAGCGGGGGTTCGGTGAGCTTTAGCTCACACCGGACTGTACCGCGAAAGACGCGCTTGCTTTATCTCCTCCCAATCAAGTTCTCCCTGCACGCTCTCCTCCACGTCAATTATCCCATAAATGCCTTCTTTCATGAAATCTTCGCCACACTTGTCTGCAAAATAGCCGTAACTGGAAAATGGATTTGATTCCAATTCTTTAAATGTGCCGACTTCATGGTGTTTTAATAAATTCCCGCAGATATATGCCGCGACTTTCCAATACATTTGTTCCGACCAAACCCGCATCGTTTTTTGCGTCCCCCACAGTTCTTTGTACTTCATCCGATATTTTTTTCCGTATTGGTAACTCGTGCCACCATGCATGATTTGTTTTGCTTTTGCCACCTGCCCTTCCGTTCTTGCTTGAAACAATAGATGATAATGATTAATCTGGATGCTAAACGCGCTGATTTGGATATTCCATTGCTTTTTTAATTTCTTGATTTGATCTAGCACGATTTCTTTTTGCTCCGAGTCTTGAAAGTATGGGAAATGTAGAAATGTCGAACCGGTGAGGAAGTAAACACCAGACGGATAGTTTGCCATAGCAAACGTGAAGCTAAAGCTTCTTGACCCCTGCTAAAGCAGGGTAGATTAATCAAAAGGCCTCACCAACTCCGCCAACTCCTCATACCTCTCCGCCACCATCACTCCCACTTCCGAAAGCGCTCGCGCTTTTTCCTCCGCCCCCTGCCCGCGGCCGACAATCGCGCCCGCATGGCCGATGTTCATTCCTTCTGGAAGTAAATTGGCAAACTTGCCCCCGATATAGATGGCCAGTGGTTTGGTATATTCTTTATTGTTTATTAAATCAATAATTTCAAATTCATAACTACCGCCATGTTCGCCAAAAATAACAACGGCTCTTGTTTGTTCATCTTTTTCAAATAGACGAAGAAGATCTGCGTATGTCGTTCCCATTAGCAAATCTCCGCCCACATGCGCCGCCGCGCTCTGCCCCAAACCCGCTTTGCGAATCTGCCACGACACTTCGTTCGTCATGCCGCCTGACCGAGATATGACTCCGATATTGCCAGGTTGAAAAACTTCGTCTGCTTGATTTTTTGGCCCGCCTACCACGCCAACTCGCCCTACCCCTGGATTTATAAAGCCCAAAGAACTAGGTCCAATGATTCGGATTCCTTTTTCTTTGGCTGCCGCCAGGCAATATGCAGTATCTTGAATCGGCACGCGCTCGGCAATAATATTAATCAGCGGAATCCCCGCCTCAATTGCTTCCAACATAGCGGCTTTGGCGGCAAATGGCGGCACATAAATGGCAGCAACAACACCCTCGTGCTGATGCCCCGCTGGGGCGTCTCTCGTGGGACGGCCTCCCGCTATGGCATCTCTCGACGGTCCATCCCCCGCTATGGCATTTTTGACATCAGAGAGACGCCCCGGCGGGGCGTCTCTACCCGCGGCCGCCGTCAACGCCTCTTTCACTGTATCAAATACCGGCACCCCTTCCACCTTTTCCCCGGCCTTGCCCGGCCGTACGCCGGCAACGACGTTTGTTCCATATTCCAACATGGCCCGCGTGGCGCTTTGGCCTTCTTTGCCGGTAATACCTTGGACAATGACTTTGGTGTTTTGGTTTATTAAAATCGACATAACTATTGGCTTCGAACTAACCCCGCCAACACCCCCGCCGTCTCGCTCATACTCACCTCTTTTCCAAACAACTTCATATTTAAATTATTCCTCGCCCCGCACTCTCGCATTGATTCCATTCCTTCTTTTTCAAACGGTCCGGCGCGGCGTACGACAATTGGATAAGCGGGTTTGATTTCATCCAACGCGTCAACAATGCCATTGAATGTTTCTAGAATATTAGTAAAATTCGCCACCCCGCCGCAGATCCACAGTCCTTTTAACCCCGGTTTGGATAAAACAATTTTGGTCAAAACATAAACCTTTTCCCGCGGCGGATTGCCTGAATACTCGGTATAATTGGCCGGCTTCAGACCTTGCTGAATTAAAGCGTCCATATTGGCGATACTCGCTCCGCCGCCAGAAAACAAAATCGCGATATCGCCTTCCATCTCAATATACTTTCCGGCGGTGCCTTGATAATACTTTTCCACGGCATCAATTTTTTGCGCCTCAATTTCTCGTTCCGTGGGCGGACGACCCATCATCGTGCGCGGTGCCAATTCTTTCCATTCTTCATGGCGAAAAATGGCATCATCATCAATCGCCACTTTGGCATCTGCCGCGACCCACCGTCCGTCTTTTGTTTTAACAAGGGGGTTAATTTCAACCAACCGGCAATCTTCTTGCAAAAAACATTCCCAGAGCTGTTGTACAATCTTTGCTTCTATCCCCAATTTCCAATTACTAATTACCAATTTCCCCTCCTTAATCGCATTAACCGTCGTGTCACGAATATCCAACATTACTTTCTCAATCTTCTCTTCCGGCACACCCTCAATATCCGCGCCTCCGGCGGCTGAATAAACCAAAATCGGCTGGCGAGCATTAGTATCATAGGTGATAGAAAGATAGTGTTCCTCCACAATATCCAATTTTTCTTCAATTCTAACAGCGGCAACGTACTGGCCGCGCATTTCTATATTAAACAAATCTTTCACAGCGCTCTCAACCTCATCCGCGGAAGCGCAAAATTTAATGGCATTATTTTTACCCCGCTTTCCGGACAAAACTTGCGCTTTCACCACAACCTCACTCAAACCTGATTCTTGATATTTCTTTTTAAAATCTTCTCCTCGACGAACTTGGAATCCTTTAGGCGCTTCAATTCCATGCTTGGCAAAAAATTGTTTGCCTTCAAATTCGTATAAATTCATACACAATTCGCGTTAATTCGTAAAAAAATCAATGGTTAAGGTTCATCCTAAACTCCACCCCCCATTTTTCAAAGCCAAATCTTTCATAAAACTTATGCACTTTAGGCCTTGAATTTCTGCTGGTTCCTAAAAGCTTGTAACATCCCTGCGCTTTTGCTTCTTGAATCAGGGCTTCTACCAACTGCTTGCCCGCGCCTTTCCCGCGATATTCTTCTTTCACATAAACATCCTCCATAAACCCATACGGCTCTTCATGCAAATCATTATAAAGCAAATACAAATAAGCCCGGCCAGCGGTTTTGCCATTATCCTCGACCGTAAACTTAATAGCAAAAATCTTTTCTTGTTTTTCTTTTTTAATTTCCATAAATTACAAATTATTGACCGCTTTTTTTAAAATTTTACCCAATTTCTTTGCCTCCAACCCTCCGACTTCTTTTTCAAAATCCGCGCTGACAATATTATACCCATCCATATTCTCTTTATCAAATACAACCGTTTCCCAATTTTTTCTGATATAAACCATCCGTTCTTTTTCTGTTACCGCATGATTATTGCGTACAATCAGATCCAGCCGGCGCGGCAAATAATTTTCCAACTGGACAAAAAAACCGCTGGCTGCGTCAGGGCCTGTTTCTCCATTTGTTTCATGCGCTCCGCCAAAAATATAAATCAATTTGGCGCTCGAATTGGCAATCGCCTCTTTGACTCCGTCCGGCAGCAACGCGGCGATAACGCTAGTGTACAAACTGCCGGGCCCCAAAATAATATCATCCGCTTCTTCAATAACTCTTTTAGCTTCATTAAAAATTTTGGCTGACGGATCCAGCCACGCTTTTTTTATTTTAAATGCCCGGCTATAATCCGGCCGATCAATTTCTGCTTCGCCTCTGACCACCGCGCCGTTGGTGAGTTCAACTGCCAAATCCGTTTTATCCAATGTAACCGGATAAACTGTCCCAACCGCCCCCACTGCCTGCTCCAAAACGCGGACGGCCTGCAAATAATCTCCGGCATATCTTTCGGCCAGCGCCAAAAATAAATTTCCCAAATTATGCTCATCTAATTTTCCTGCTCCGGTAAATCTTTTCCGGTGAAAAATCATCTTCAACATATCATAATCATAACGCGACATAGCGAGTACTGCGCGCATAATATCCCCGGGAGGCAAAGTGTCAAACTCTTTTCTTAGACGCCCCGAAGAACCGCCCGAGTCGCTCATAGAAACAATAGCGGAAATTTCCACCCCATCCTTTTCATCCTTAAATTGTTTTAAAGCGCTGATGGAAATAGCGCTCCCATTGCCGCCGCCGATTACCACAACTTTTTTCTTGGACATAATTACAAATTTAAATATTCAAATAGTTTTTTATCCGCCAACGAATCAATCAGCAAATCGGCCCGGGATAAATCTCCATGTTGCCATCGCTTATCGGTAATCGCCACACACCTCATTCCCGCCCTTTTGGCCGCCCTCACTCCATTTTCCGTGTCTTCCAATACGACGCAGTTTTCGGGCGCCGCCGTCAAGGCTTTTGTGGCGCGTAAATAAATGTCCGGAGCCGGTTTTCCGTCACACCCCTCGTCCACCGAAGACATCAGCTTATCAAAAAAACTTTGCCAACCCAAGCGCTCCACTATCATTTTGATCCGTCTCAATACAGAACTTGAGGCTATCCCGCTTTTGTAACCTTTTTTGCGTATTTTCTTTAGCAGATCCTCAATCCCCGCCATCGGCCTGGCTCTAACCGAATAAATTTTTTCTGTCATCCGGTCCCGGATCGCCAGCAATTCATCCACTGTTTCAGTAAAACCATACTCGCGCTTGGCCCAAGCGACCATTTCTTTTTCCGGTCTGCCTCTGACTTGAGAATTTATTCTCTTGGTGTATTTAACCCCTCTCGATTCAAAAAAATCTCTTTCTATCTCGCCCCAATACAACTCGCTATCAATCAACACCCCATCCATGTCAAAAATAATCGCTTTTATTTTCTTTTCCATATATTTTATAACCCGAGAAAATCAAACACCCTCTTATCCTCCAGCGAATCAACAGCCAAATCCGCCCGTGAAAAATCGCCGAAACTCCAGCGTTTGTCCGGCACCGCAACACACTTCATGCCAGCGGCTTTGGCTGCCGCCACGCCATTTTCCGCATCTTCAAGCACCACACAATGCTCTGGTTCTACCCCCAATACTTTCGCGGCGTGCAAGAATACTCCCGGATTGGGTTTCCCCGGCAATTTGGTGCACTCAACCGAAACCAGCTGATCAAAATAACCCTGCCAGCCAAAACGATCAACTAATTTTTCCGCCGCTATTTTTGGAGCGCCGGTAGCTATTGCCTGCTTCAAACCCTTTTGTTTCACTGCCTTTAATAAATTATCAACTCCTGGCATCACTTCAGCAAGTTCATCGTAAATTTTTTCTATCCAGCCGTCTCTTCCATGGCACAATTCTTCTACTGATTCAACCAAATTAAAATGATCTTTTAACCAAGCCATGCATTCTACTATTGTCTTGCCGGTAAAGTGCTTGATAATCTGCGGATCGTAATCAATCTTTCTTTTTTTAAAAAATTCAATATCAAACTCCAGCCAATGTTTCATGCTGTCAACCAAAAGACCGTCCATATCGTAAACCACTGCCTTTAAATTCATAGTTATTTAAATTTTAATTTATAATCCAATATCACTGCCAACATATCATTTCATTCTACAGTTACTGATTTGGCCAAATTACGCGGTCGATCAACATCTCTTTCCAAAGCCACGGCAATGTGATAAGCAAACAACTGCAAAGGAATGGTGTTGAGCAATGGTTCCAATAATTCTGTCGTTTCCGGCACATAGATGACATCATCAGCCAGCTCTTTGGCACATTCATCTCCTTCCGTGGCCAATAAAACCACTTTGCTTTTTCGCGCTCTGACTTCTTCAATATTGCTTCTCATTTTATCGTACAGCTGATTTTTTGTCATAATGGCAAAAACTGGAAAATTTGATTCTAGCAGCGCATTTACTCCGTGCTTCATCTCTCCGGCTGGATATGCTTCGCTGTGGATGTAGGAAATCTCTTTCAACTTATGCGAACCTTCAAGCGCAACCGGGTAATTGATGCCGCGTCCCAAGTATAAAAAATCTCCGTAATCTTTATACTTCAATGCCAATGCCTTAATTTTATCGCTTTGCTTTAATATTATTTTCATTTTGTCCGGAACCTCCCGTAAAGCATGAAGCAGACGCTGTCCGGCAACAGGAGTTACGCGCTTTAGCCGGCCAAATTGCAAAGCATACAACAAAAGTATTGCCACCATGTTGGTGTAGGCCTTGGTAGAAGCCACTGCCAGCTCCGGTCCGGCATGAATATAACTGCCGCCGTCAGTTTCGCGCGCGATGGTTGAACCAATCACATTGACAATACCGCGGACAAACGCGCCTTTGCGCTTGGCCTCTCGCACCGCTGCCAACGTATCGGCTGTTTCGCCTGATTGGGAAATCGCAAACACCAATGTTTTGTTATTGATAATCGGATCGCGATAGCGAAATTCACTAGCCACATCCACCTCAACTGGAATGCCAGCCAAACGTTCAAAGGCATACTTGCCGGCCATGGCCGCGTAGCTGGCCGTACCGCAAGCAATGAGCACTATCCGCTGAATAGACCTCATTTCTTCATCAGTCATATTGAGCCCGCCCAAATAGGCCGTCCCCTCTGCCAAATTATACCGGCCGCGAACTGCATCTTGCACCACTGTGGGCTGATCAAAAATTTCTTTCAGCATAAAATGAGAAAAACCGCCCTTCTGCGCCTGCGCCTCGTCCCAATCGATTTCTTCCACGCATTTAATCACTGCTTCGTCTCGCAAATTGTAAGTTTCCATTTTGGCGCGGGTGATCTCGGCCACCTCGCCATCTTCCAAAAAAATACATTTATTGGTGTAAGCAAGCATTGGCGTGGCATCACTCGCCACATAATACTCGCCCTCGCCGACTCCGACCACCAAAGGACTGCCCAAACGCGCCGCTACCAGTCTATCCGGATGGTCGGCGTGCAACACCACGATTCCATAAGTGCCCCGCACGTGATGCAGGGCGCTCTCTACTGCCTGCCGCAAATCTCCCCGGTAATGCTCGCCAATCAAAAATGCCAAAACTTCCGTATCCGTGTCAGAAACAAATTTATACTTATTTTTCAACTTTTCTTTCAACTCGCGATAATTTTCAATAATTCCATTATGCGCCAGCGCCAGTTTCCCGTTCATGGCAAAATGAGGATGGGCATTCTCTTCAGTAACCCCGCCATGGGTAGCCCAACGAGTGTGGGCAATGCCAATCGTACCGCTCAATTCCCGTCCTTTCAATTTTTCCGCTAAATTATCAATCCTTCCCACCGACCGCACTCGTTCAATATGCGTCAGGCTGTTTGCATCACGCATCATGATCGCTATTCCGGCGCTGTCATAACCCCGATATTCCAAACGGCGCAGCCCGTTTAATAAAATTGGCGTTGCTTGTTTATTGCCGATGTAAGCGACTATTCCACACATATGTTTGTAAATATAATTACTGTGAATTACGAAACCCCAGTTTTGCCACGATTAATAGAACACGAATTTAACGGATTAAACTAATTTTAACGAATTTTTGGCCAATTTAAGCAAATTCGTTTTTATCCGTTAAATTCGTTTAATCCGTGTTCTATTTCGAATGATGCCATTTCGTAATTCAAAGTAATTATGATTTTTTTATATATTTTCCAATATCTTCCAAAAAATCAAAATACGGAAAGCCGCTCTCTTTATATTCTGAAATCTCAAACCTTTCTGACACTTTAAGAATTGGTTTTAATTTGGGAAAAGTTTTTTTCAGCTTTTGCGTTTCTTCAATCTTATCATTAATAAACCAGACGCCATCTGCTGTAACCTTTTTGAAGAACTCTGCCAAAACATGCATCTTGGTATCATGAACAAAAAACATGCGGTCAAAATATTTATCTATACCAGATCCTTTTGTCTTTAATTCCTGAAATCCCGGATTGCCCAGGCTAAGCAAGACCATCGGTTGATTTATCGCTTTAATATTTTTTAAAAACAAAACCGTGTCTTCAAACAAAAAATTCTTTACCGCATCGCCGGTCGTTTCTTGGAGTGTTGCCAAAATTTCGCAGTAATTATAACCGCGCGCCGTCAGCATCTCTGCGTGCCGTTCGTCGCTATACGTCATAAATCCGCCTGAACCGCTGCGCGCCTGCCGATAAGTCTCCCAATACTCTTCTTCGGACACGCCCAAACGTTGCACCGCTTCTAGGCGGGCTTGTTTGAATGCCTGGGTATCAAATAGGGTGTCGTCAAAATCGATTATTACCATAATAAAGCAGAGTAAGCAGAGTAAGCAGAGTAAGCAGTAAGTCAACGAATATATTGAATGCTTACAACTTAATCTGCTTACTCTGCTTATAACTTATTATAACTTATCCCACAATGAATCAAAAATCACTTTCTGCGTCTCGCACACGCCGTCATTCTCAATCACCACTCCCACGGGCTCGCGCTTCGCGGTGAGAGAAATGTACGCTGTCTTGCCCGGGTAAATAATAATGTAAGTCGGGGTCTCGCTTTTTTGTTTCAGCCACTTCCGCTCGTCCAGCCCGCGCAGTTCGCCGCCCTCGCCAATGGCAATGACTCTTACTTTGATTCCTTTGGCGATTCGGACGTCGCTGAAAGTGGAAAAATCTTTATACAGATATTCTCGCAAGCTTTCGGCGGAATAAATCCGGTACATTGGCTCTTCTTCCGCTTCGCAGGTATCAAGGACATCCTCTAAAATTTTGGCGATTTCCTTTTTCTCAAAATATCTCGCCACCGGCCGCTCTCCGCCCCGATTATACAACGCGCCCAGCTCCGGCACCAATTTATCAAGCTGTTTATCAACTTGCTCCAAATCATCTTTCCGCCGTCCGACCATTTGATAAAGTTTTTTCGGATCCTCGGCCGCGAACCGGTGTTTTGAGTCCTGTTTATAATAATTAACTATACCCTGTTCTTGCAGCCATTTCAACGCTTCATAAACGATCCCCCGATTCAAACCGCAAAATTCCGCCAGCTTTCGCACCGAACTTGGACCAAGCTGAAGCAGAGCCAGATAAACTTTGGCATTTTTGTCAGAAAATCCTAACTTAATTAAATACTGAATATCCATATTTTTGCTTAACAAAGCATAGCATAGATAAAAAATTTGTCAATTTTTTTTAGACAATAGCTGTGGATAACCTGCGTCATGATGCATGATGCACAAAGCATGACTCAAACTGCGATTGAGGCAATAACCTCTCTCTCTCTCTCTCTGCTTTGTTGATCACACTGATATATTGGTCACACTGACCATAAAACAGATTACACCGATAAACCCGACCATTTGGCCGGGCTTTTTATTCAATACTCAATTTTCTCTATCACCAATCACTGATCACCAATCACTGATTTCCACTTTCAAGTTACAGGTTACACGTTACAGGTTACATGTGGGATGATGGACTTAATGTATCCGTATATGCGAAGTGCCGCCTTATCTAACACACCATTCTTTGAATTACCACTTAAATATATTCAATGCATCAAACTATGCTTAACCAAAGCGGCATTTGGGAGAGGGGAATGTGGCGACCATTAATTATTTAAAAGTGCCACATTCACCGAACCGCATATACGGTGTTCATATAATACCAGCATACCATTATGGTATGCTGGTATCAACGGGAGAACAACGGACCCGCTGTTGGGGTCCCGGCATTAAGCCGGGAACCCCGCCGCATAACATGTTGTCTCCAAAACAAGCTTAATAAAGCGAATAGGTTAGTTGAGGCATCTGCTCAGTATAGCAAGAACAGACGACCTCGCATAACACATGAACCTGCTTTCGGCCTGACTTTGGAGACGGCTCGCAGTCCCGTCTTTCTCTTCTTTTCTTTCTTTTCTTCTCTTGCTTCTTTTACTCACAGTATAGCTAAATACATATGGAAGTCAATAACTTCGTAGGCATAGATGTGTCAAAAAAAGATTTTTACGCGTGTGTTAACGAAAAAGAACCGCCAAGAAAGTTTGCCAATTCTCCGGCCGGCGTGCGAGGGTTTGTCCAATCTCTCAAAGCCAATAACCTGCTCCCGCGCGACACGAAGATCGGCCTTGAGTCTACTGGACCATACCATTACCTCCTTTCATTTATCTGTGCCAAGAAAGGGTACGCCACCCACATCATCAACCCGCTCATCACGAATGCCTACAACAAAACCACCATCCGTAAAACCAAGACAGACAAGAAAGACGCTTCCCTCATCAGGTACGTTCTCACCCAAGGAGCCGGTTATCCATTCAAAGAAACATCAGACACACTCATACTCAAGAACCTTGTCAGGGAAAGAGCGTACCTCTCTGATATGAGACGAAACACACAAAGAAAAGCTAAAGATATATTATACAAAGAAGCAATCATCCACGCGCCCATCACCCGAATCAACCAAGAGATAACCGCCCTATTAAGCGAAAAAATGAAAGACATTGACCGCCTGCTCCGAACGCGTAACTCTGCCATCCAAAAGCTCCTCCAAACTATCCCAGGTCTTGGGCCTGTTACATCAGCCGCCCTCGTCGCTGAGATTACCGACATCAAGAGATTCCCCACACCCAAACACTTCACCGCCTTCATCGGCCTTGACCCAAGAGTCCATCAATCAGGCGCGTCAATCAATGGCAAGGGATACATTACCAAACGAGGAAGCAAGATACTCCGCACTTTATTCTACAACTGCGCCTCGGTCGCTATCCAAAGACCAAACACTTTTCAAGACTTCTATCACAAAAAAGTTTCCGAAGGCAAACCCAAAATGGTCGCCCTGATTGCCGCCACCCACAAACTGGCCAAAGTGGCTTATGCCGTATGGAAGACCAATGCCCCGTTTGACCCCAAGAGAGGACAAACATAAACAGAGGCCTGACGGCCTCTGTTATCCACAGTTTTCTATTGACGGGGATATAGTTAGTTATACGCTGTTCAAAAAATATTTTTCATTCAATTTCATTTTGACAGGCTTTTTATTCAATAATCATAAATTTGTTTTTTTGTTTTGGATTTTGGGCAGAGGGGTTAGGGGTGAATGCCCAAAATCCAAAACTCCTTATTGTATTTGTTCAATAAACTGTTTGGCTGGTACAAACGACGATGTGAATTTTTGATATATTTCATCTAGTATTTTTTGGATATTAACACTTTGATCTTTTATAAATTTCCCGATCACCTGTCTCTGGCCTTCAAAAAATACATCATTGTGCGTCCATTGCGTCTCTTCTGAACCCTCCAGATTATGTTGTCGTTCGTGTGTAGATAAAGCAATTGCTTCCTCTAGAAATTTTTGCACTTTTACATCGGTTGCTGGTAGTTTTGCGTCAATTATTTCCGCCAGCCTAGGCAATTGTCTTTCCAAATAATCCAAATTGAATCCAATAGAATCCGTGCCTTGATATGCATGTGCCAAAGATTGTCCGACTTGCAGATAATACTTTGGTTGAACATCAGAAGCACCCGCATGTTCAAAAATAAATCTAACCAGATGATCATAAGCATAGTAGACAGATGCCCTACTTCGCAACTCAGAATTGTCCGGTAAGTCTGTATCATGCAAAATCATGGTATCTCGTACACCGTATTCCTGTTTCGCTTTTTTCTGATCTTGCGTTTCTTGTAATTTCTGACTTGTCGCATGTTGTATTTTTTCCTGTATTGACTGCGGTAATTTATCAATTTCTACACTTTGCGGGTCTTTTGAAATTTTTTCAGCTAAAGCAAAAATTGATATTTGTCCGTCTCCAATGTTTATACAAGGCAAAAGCGTTAATAACTGAGCGAGTGAATTTTCATCCTGTAAATATTTTTGATAATTTGGCAAAGATTCTCCCGACGAAATTTTTTGAGCATCATTTTGAATATCTTGCGAAACTTGTCTACTTCTTCCTGTTTCAAAGTAATCATAAGGTATATTTGGAAGTTCCGCTTTTCCGAGCATAACCGAGGATAGATATGCCCGAAGTGCCAAAACAGGTAAATGCTCCGCTAAAATCAGCATAACTTCTTTTTTTCTGGCGATGTCAGCGCGCGACTTGATAAGTTTTATACTGGCTGGAATATCAAGCACAATGCCGTTTTTTTGCATGGCTTTTCTTAAATTTTCCGGAATTATCGCCAGCAATTCTTCGTCCAGTTCTTTAATGAAAAGACCGTTTTGCGTCATGGCGTTTTCGTGCGCGTCGTAAATTCTCATTGCGCCAAGTTTGGGAATTTGCGTTTCCGCCAATACTGTTCGTGGTGTATTGATTTCCTGATCTCTAAAATCAAGTTGAACAGCTTCACGGTCAATAAGGCCACCATACGAAACGACTGCACTTTTGCAAAATGCGGCTTCTACTTGCGGCATCTCTGTATCAACCACTTTTTGAATCACGGTTCCTTTAAATTCTTCCACTTTCCACGACATCTCCACTGAAAAATCAATAATTTTACCGGCCTGATCTTTAATTGGCTTGATTTTGATGTATTCGGTATGCAAATTGCCTTTTGATGTTTTTATGAGTACTTCTTTGGCATCGCCAAAAATAGTGAAAAAACCTTGTCCGAATTTTCCAACCGTTTCTTCATCGTATTTTTTACTGCTTTCATTTGGAATAAGAAGATAATTGATGACTGTGTGTAAATCCATACCGACAGGGTCGCGTGCCTCAACCACTAAATCAGGTTCAGTATAAGCCATTGCTTCAAATTGCGTTTTTAATTCCTGAATAAGCGATTCCGGAAAATAACTTTCTTTACCGTCTGTTATGGCACCAAGCGCATCTATTGCAGAAACAAAATTTTCTGATGTCAGCGTTGGCACTGATTTTACAATTGTATTTTTAAAATAATCAAAATGATCCGGGTAATAGCGAGTGATTGCGGATTGTAAAACATCCCATAACTGATTTTCCGGTATTTCTTTGTTTTTTTTTCGTAAGTAGGTATCCACGTTTACTTTTGGCGTTTCCGCAAATTGATCTTTATTTTGCTTCACTGCGTCCAAACTGTTTTGTAGCACCTCGCGTATCCATAAATAGCCATCGTTGACGATCTGATTTTCCGTCGAGTGCATGATATCGCGCATGGCCTTGCTCGGATCAACGCCTCTTTGCGATTCTCTAGCATGTGCCACCAATTCTGCCGGAGTGCCAGAAAAACCTTGGAAAAATTGTTCATTGTCTTTTTTGGCTTGCACCAGGGTGCTTAATGGTATCTGCGCTTGATATTCCGACTGTTCAATATTGGCTTCTTCAAAACCTTTTTCATTGAGAATTTCACCGCCTTCCACGATGTACATTAAATATCCCCGTTTAGACAAAGGGATGTGCTGATATTTTTTTTGAAAAACCAATGAAAGTGTATTATCCAAATGGAACAAAGTGTTTATTCCATTAATCAATTCCAATTGCTGTTCAATTGATAAATTTGCAATTTTTGTTAAATAAATATGCTCTGCGCGTTCTAATATTTCTTTCAAATCAAATTTAATATTTAATTGATCGCGAGCAACAGAAAAACCAGACCATAGTCTGCTTATCCAAGACACAAATAATTTAAATACCCGCTTTTCAAATTTTTTGAATTTGTCCGCACTCCCACTAAGATTCAAATATGTATTTAATTCTAATAAGAAATCCTCTTCATTTTGACCACCAATCCCCATAATACCTTCCGTTATTTCTCCGCTGACAATTACCTTATATCCAAACTCATGATCCATTAATACAGATTTTAATCCTGTTTGATCTAACGCAGTTAGCTTTTTATAGAGATGATAATTGTAATCACTCACGCTTGTAGATGCACCTTCAATAGGATTAGCTTTTAAAATCATTTCATCCCATTTATCTACTGGTTCATTCTGCACAATTCTATTAAGTTCTGCTAAAAATTGATCAATCTCTTCTCTCGTTATTGCTTTATTTGATTGCCAGTGAGAATGTTTAAGGTAATCATTATTTCCATTTTCATCGCTTTCTGCTGAGTAATCCTCAACAAAATTAGTCCATGCATCGATATAAATGCGGGCACTGATTCTCCTTTTTTCTTCATCTGGAAGAGAATAATATTCTCTAAATTTTTCACGATTTTCCGGTTTTGATATATATTGGGACAAAAATTCATCACTTAGAACATCGCCTACTGCGTAATTCCTGCTATCCGCCGTTTTTCTTTTGGATCTTAACTGACTTTCTAGCACAATTTTTCCTTTCCCTTTTTCTTTTTTACTCTGCCCAGTAATATCAAGATTGGAAAAATAAACATTCAAAACCGCCGGCGTATCTTTGTGTTGTTCATACACTTTGCGATCAATCACCAGTCGTTTCCCGTCTTCAACCACAAATTCAGCCGTGCCTTCCTTAAAATCAGCGATGAAAAGTTGATAACCTTCGGTTGATTCAAATTGTTCACATTTTATTATTCCGGGAACCTTCTCCAAATCTGTGGCGCAAATTCTTGAGTCAAGATATACCGCGTTTGGTATATCAAGAATCTGAAACGCTTTCTTGTTTGGCAAAAATATTTTACCTTCCATTTCCACCGAACCTTTAAAAGTTTCTTGCAAGTGTACTAGCAGATTGTCATCTCGCTTGTTGCTTCTTGACCTTGCCTGCAATTTTTCTAAAACGGGATACAGCGCGTTGCAAACGGCGATTTTTTGATTCTCGTCAATTTGAGCGGATAAAATTGTCGCGACTATTTCTTTGACCGAAGCGATAGCGATTTTGTCAACTGAAAGCTCACTGCGGCTTTCCGGCAATGAACAGGTTAGTGGAAAATCTATTGCGAGTTCTTTGCATAAATTCGTTCCCGAAATATTGAAATGCTCAATCACTACGCCGTTGACCATGAGGGATACTTTTGACGCACCGTCGCTTTCCGTGGAGTATTTGACACCCGCGTTTTCACTTTTAACACTTTCAAAATCTTCAGCTTTGTTCATTTTTTCTCCGTTCAAAATAATATCACTGCGGTCGTTATACGCTAAAAGTTCGCGACATAACTTTTCCGCGTCCTGACTGTCAAAATTTTCAGTTTGGACGGTAATACTTGTTCCTTTTTCCAAAGCATCATTTTTTTCAGTATGCACAAAAATGTCTCCGGTTCTTTCATGGATTTTGAACTCTATCACATGTCCGGTTTGCCCGTCGTGCGTTTCTATCCGCACAAAATCAGTTTTTCTTTTCAAATGAGATAGTACAGTATAAAAACCAACGCCGAATCTCCCGATAGTTTCTTTCCCGGTTTTGCCGGAAACTTTTGGTATCATCAATTTTTCCAAAATTACATATGGATTCATGCCACTACCATGATCTCGAACAGTATAACCGTGTTCATCAATTGATACTTCTACTCTATTTTCGCCTTCTGCGTTGGCGTCAATTGCATTACAAGTTAGCTCAACAATTGAGCGATTTGCTTCGGCCGATTGGGCGTTGGTGTCATGTTCTAAGTCGGCAGGTTTCCAACTGCGTCTGGCTGAGCCGACTAAATTTTGAATAACAGTAGAACGTTTTTGTTCTCTAAATTGCAGATCATATATTGCATCGTTAATCTGCATGGTTCCCACATGCTCAGTGTAAAGCTCTTGAAGTGGGTGATTGATTGCTTCAAAATGAACGCGCCATTTAGTAAATAGCGCATCCGTCTCTACAATGCCGGCACTTTGCAAATAATCTTTTACTTCTTGCTCTACCTCTTCCCACTTTTTACCTTGGTTTATTTTTTTAAAAGCATTTAGAATTTTCATTCGCAAATGTTCCGTGGGAATTGCATCGGGCTGGGTTTTTGAATGTTTTTTTTCAATGTCGGCGTCAATTTCAGTATTGAGTTGCAAATAAGCGCTCGCTACCAAGACTTCGGTGTAACCAACCAGTTGATTGAGCGGTATTTGTTTTTTTAATTTTTCAGCTTTTTCAAATGATCCGCGGTAATACCCCAAAAAAGATTCGCGTATTTTTTGCAGTTCCTTTGGCGGGAGATTATCAAGTTCTGAAAAACCTATCTGATAATGGTCCCTAAGCACAACGTCAATTCTTGATCTCGTGTTTGCGATAGTTGGCGCGAGCTCTTTCATCTCGTCGGCTGAGAGTTTGTAAATATCTACTCCATCGGCATACAAAACTTCGGCAAGCAAATGACTGCTTTCCTTTAATTTCATGACCTGTTCCGGAGTGTGTTTTTTGTTTTCCATAATTTTTGATGCAATTCTTAGTATTATACCAGAAAAACCAGCGATTTTACAAGCAAATTAGCCATAAATATCAAATAAACGTTTTCGCTTGCGCAGAGAAGCGAAGCAAGCGAAAACACCTTATTCCCCCTCTATAAAAAATAAAAAAACAAATTTATTCCCCTTTTTAAAAAGCCTGTCAAAATTCCTTATTATCAGAAAAATATTTTTTGAATTGCGTATAACGTTCGCGGCACTAGTGTTGCGTTAAGCAACATTTCGCACCTTACAATTTAGCTAATAATAAAGAAAAATTAGCATTTTTTGATTGCGCACGATTTCAATTCTGCTAAGATGATTTTATTAACATTTAATAAAAT
>JBAZZL010000007.1:0-38597 GCA_041658785.1 Patescibacteria group bacterium | reverse complement strand
AATCAAAAACTGACAGAATGGCTCATTGAATACAACTTTAACCGACCGCACGCGACATTAAATTACCAGACGCCGATTGAGTTCAACAAAGTGTTACCTATGTACTCATCATGTACAACAACTTGCAAATCACGAAGTACTTTGCTAACATACTATAAATATTATTATTTATACTTATACCAGAACATATGGAAGTAGTAAACTCAAAAAATAAAAGAAAATTGGGAGGATTGTTTGGTTTGGTCTTAATTATTTTTATTATTGCGGTCTTTAGCAGCAGTTTTTGGACCGTGGTAGAAGCAGGGGAGACGGGCGTCAAATCATTGTTTGGCAAAGTTAAGGACGATGAATTATCTTCAGGCTTTCATCTCAAAAATCCTTTAGTCAGAGTAATTAAAATGAATATCAGGACACAGGATTATACCATGAGCATCGCGCCGGGAGAGGGCAATAGAGCTGAGAGCGATATCATTTCCGCTTTAACCAAAGAAGGCCTGAATGTTGATTTGGATCTTACCGTGCTTTATCATTTAATAGAAGAAAAAGCGTCGGATGTTTACCGCGATATTGGATTGGGTTATGATGAAATAGTTATCCGCCCGCAGATCAGAAGCATTATCCGCGAGGTGATCGCGCAATATGAGGCCAAAGATATTTATTCGGAAAAGCGCCAAGAAGCAGCCAAACAAATTTTTGATATTTTGCAAGGGAAACTTAATCCGCGCGGCATTGAGCTTGAAGATGTGCTGTTGCGTCATGTCCAGTTGCCGGCCAAGCTGGCGGAAAGTATTTCTCTAAAACTGCAAGCCGAGCAGGACACAGAAAGAAAGAGTTTTGAAATTGATAAAGAACGCAAAGAAGCGGAAAGAAAAGTGATTGAGGCGACCGGACAGCGCGATGCCCAGACAATTATTAACCAGAGCCTGACGGAGCGTTATTTGAATTATCTTTACATCAACAGCCTGAAGGACAGAGAAGGGACGATTTATGTGCCGACTAATCCGAATACCGGGGTGCCGTTGTTTAGAGGACTCTAATGACATGATGCACGAGGCGCGCAGCACGATTCATAACGAATTGTGTGAATTTAGCCATGTTGCATAAATAGTATATCGTAAAAATCGGTCGTGTTGCGTGCGTCATGTGTCGTGATAAAATTTGACAAGCAAATAGCTTTGTGCTAGGATATAATCCATAATTGGGTAACAAACGTTTGTCTAAATAGCAAAAGGTAGTTCCCAAAATATTTACCCGGCGCACCCGCCGATTTGGCGAGGAAGACGGGAGGTCGTTTAATTCAATATCTCAAACAACATTTTGGGAATAAAACGCAATAAAGTTTATGTACAATAGTGGAGACAGGCAGATGTATGATGTGGATTTGGACTGCGCAAAGTGCGGCACCCACATCTCACAATTGCCTTTTCAACCTTCTGGAGACAGGCCGGTATACTGCCAAGATTGCAATCGCGCTTATCGCGATAACAAGCGCGGCGGTAGTGGCGGAGGCGGCATGAGCCGCGGTCCTCGCCAGATGTTTGATGTTGATGTAGATTGCGCGCAGTGCGGTACCAAAATTACCCAACTGCCATTCCAGCCGACTGCTGGCAAACCGATTTACTGCCGCGACTGCATGCAAGCGCGCCGAGACAGTTAGACTACAGTTGAACGAAAAAATCCTCCGGTGAAAGCCGGAGGATTTGATTTTTTCGGTGTTTTTAGATAAAATTATAACGGTTGATAGTTTGTCAAATAGAATATAAAAATGAAGGAACCCGCCACCGGACCAAGCTCTAGGGCTCGATCGCGGGGTGGCGGGCGGTTCCCTCCTACCCACTTTTTTTTCTCAACGCTCTCACTCTCCTGGATGTTAGCGCCAGGAAGAAAGCGGGGACGATGATTGGAGAAAGGAGCGAGAAGGCGAGCGTTGATAATAAGGCTCTCCGCATCTCTTTGATCATGATGGTAGGGGTGGACTGCGGGTCAAACACCTCTGGAAGCGCGGTGGCGGCCAGGGTGGCGTTAATGGCCATGAGCCAAAGACAGGTGAACACCAGCGTCATCGGTTCTGGGAAGAAGACGAGACTCACAACCGCTACGAAGGCCAGGAACAGCGTCGCTACCGGGCCAGCGCCTTGAATGAGGTCAGACAGCTTGATGATTCTTTCGCGCATCATTCTACTCCAAAGTTTGGGTTTATGTTAAAACTATCATCTTTTAGTATTAGAGTCAAATTAAAATAATTTTGTGGCGAAGAAAAAACAAAAAGTTTTAGTAGCCACATACACGAATAAAGGGTTAAAGTTTCAAATGATCATCTGTCCGCTGAAGTTCGAACCACACAAGAGAGGACGACATTCGAAAGTACCGGTTGCCACGATTTAAATCAAGACCGCCCGAAAGGCGGTTTTTGCTTGCCCGTCCGAAGCCTTGGCGAAGGCGGGTGTTACCCCGAATTTGCCTTTTGTTGCCCTTGTGGCGAGCTTTGCTCCGAGGGTAAGAGTTTTGCCACCCGTTGCGACCGAGGCGAGCCGTAAAACCAAATTTGAGAACGTGGGACGATTTGCTTAACTCCAAGAAAATTAAGCAATTTAAGTGGTATTTCGCGAATGGTACGCTTTTGTACTATTCGCGAAACGCCGAGTTGTAAGTTGGTTGACTTCCCCAATCCTGTCCAGTATACTACTTGTACTGGACAAAAACAACCTATTCTGTCCACTAGAAGTAAAATAATATGCAAAATAAGCCAAAAGATGTAGTTTCCAGTCAAAAATTGCAAAAAGAGCAACTTCTGACTCTTTCGTATATAGATCGAACCAAGGAACCATTTGGCAAGAAATGGCTGGATTCGAATTTGATAAAAGTAGTCTTGGGACCGCGCCGAGCAGGCAAATCAGTCTATTCGTTGATGCTTTTGAAGGATCGTCCGTTTATGTATTTCAATTTTGATGATGAAGTATTATCGAGTATTGGTGGCATATCTACAGACGAACTGATGAAAGAATTACATGCCGCTTATGGTGGAGATGTAAAAACTATTTTGTTTGATGAGATACAAAACCTACCAAGTTGGGAACTCTTTGCTAATCGTTTACATCGAATCGGGTATAATCTTGTGCTCACTGGATCTAATGCACAGTTACTTTCAAAAGAACTTGCCACACATCTTACGGGCAGACATATTCCAATAGAAATATTACCGTTTGATTTCAATGAATTCTTGCGGGCAAAGAAATTTCAGATACATCAGGAATATGCTTCATTGCCACAGCAACGTGGAGAACTTTTGAATTTGATGGAAAACTATTTGCTCAATGGCGGATTTCCTGAAGTAGCAGTAAACAATGTTGACCCCAAAGATTACCTCGACGTTCTTCTTGACGCATCACTTTTCAAGGATGTAGTCAAAAGACATAAGGTTAAATTCTCGACCCAAATAGGGAACCTGGCCGTCCATTTGATAAATAATTTTGCCAACCTGTATACAGTACGCAAATTGCTCGAAGCATTAAATTTAAAGAGCGTCACCACTGTAGAAAAATATATAGATTATCTTGAAGAAGCATATTTGATTTTTTCTTTGCTTCGATACTCGCCAAAATCACTACAACGTATAAAGTCTCCCCGGAAAGTTTACGCAGTAGACAACGGTTTTGTCAGCGCAAAAGCAATTCATCATTCACCCGACAAAGGAAAGCTGATGGAAAACCTTGTCTTTACCGAACTCGTTAAATGGGGAGTTAAGCCCAACAGAGAGTTATTTTATTATAAGACCCGAAATGATCGCGAGGTGGATTTTGTTGTGAAGAAAGGTATAGAAGTGAGCGAGCTTATACAAGTCTGCTATGACCTGACGAAGCCTGATGTGGAGCAGAGAGAAACAAAAGCATTATTTGAAGCAAGTGATGAGCTGAAAGTCAAAAAATTGACCGTGCTCACATGGGATGAAAAACGAGAAGTAAAAAAAGACGGCAACGTGATACAACTTAAGCCGTTATGGGAGTGGTTGTTGGAAATTCCGATGGAATCAAAATAAATTTATGGCTGATGGCGAAATAAAAAACTTAATATTCGTGGATTGCGAAGGACACGGGCCCGCGCCGACATTAAATGATTCGGTGTCGTTTGAATTTGGCGCAGTCGCTTATCCTTCAAGACAGACATTTCACGGAATAGGGGCAACAAAAGAAACATTTGAAAATTTCGATAAATGGATTTTATCCGTTACAGAGAAGGAATTCAGACCGCTATTCGTTAGCGACAATCCGGCTTACGACTGGCAATTCATAAACTATTACTTCCATCTGTTTCTTGGCAGAAATCCATTTGGTCATTCGGCAAGAAGGATTGGCGATTTTTACGCCGGACTTGTTGGTGACTTCACGGACGCAAGCGCATGGAAAAAGTTGCGAGTTACGGCGCACGATCATAATCCCGTGCATGATGCCATGGGTAATCTCGAAGCATTCGAGAAGTTATTAAACGGGGAAAGATAAAACTATGCCAAAGGAAATCGCCAAAAATTCAGACCTAACATTTATCACAAACGAGAAAGGCCAGAATCTCAAAGAGAGATTTGAGGTCTTAATCAAGGATACAAAATTCTTTGATTGTTTGGTTGGCTATTTTTACGCTAGCGGTTTTCATGCTGTTTACAAATCTCTTGAGAAAACTGATAAAGTCAGAATCCTCATTGGTATCAGCACTAATCCGCAAACTTATGACTTAATGCAGAAAACGAAATCTGCTGAACAATCAGCTTTGCAGTTTTCAAGCGCGGAAACAAAAGAAAAACTTGGCGAGATTGTTGAGAAAGAAATGGAGGATGCCGAGGACAGCGAAAATACAGAAGGCGGCATTTACACTTTTATTGATTGGATCAAAAGCGGCAAGCTGGAAATCCGAGCATACCCGTCAGAAAAAATTCACGCCAAAGTTTATATTATGACTTTTGGCGAAGGCGATAGGGACAAGGGTCGAGTTATTACCGGTTCAAGCAATTTTACGCAAGCCGGCTTAATGGATAACTTGGAATTCAACGTTGAGCTTAAAAATCGAGCTGACTACGATTTCGCTTTGGCCAAATTCGAAGAGCTCTGGAAAGATTCGGTTGATGTCAGCCAGAAATATGTCGAAACGATCCGGACAAAAACATGGCTGAACGATACCATTACTCCCTATGAGCTTTATCTCAAATTTCTGTATGAATATTTCAAGGACGATTTGGGTCAGCATGACGAGATGTATATAAAATACTTGCCAGTTGAGTTCAAAAAACTTGAATATCAGGAACAGGCGGTACTTAACGCGAAAAAAATTCTTGATGAGTACGGCGGTGTCTTTATTTCCGACGTTGTCGGCCTTGGTAAAACCTATATCTCGGCCATGCTTGCCGGTCAGCTTATAAACGAAGGCAGAATTCTTGTGATCACGCCGCCCGGGCTTTTGGATAAAGCCAATCCTGGCTCGTGGCCAAATGTGTTCCGGGACTTTAATGTGCCAGCCACTTTCCGATCCATTGGTGAACTCGACAAGATCATCAAAGACGGCGTTGAACAGTACAGCCATGTATTCGTAGATGAGGCACACCATTTCCGAACCGAGAATAACCCCACCTACGAAAAGCTGGCGGAGATTTGTCGTGGCAAAAAAGTAATTCTTGTTACCGCTACTCCCTATAACAACTCGCCAAAAGATATTTTGAGCCAGATTAAACTTTTCCAAAAAGCCAGGAAGAGCACAATTCCAAATTTACCCGATATTGAGCGATATTTTAATGCTTTGACCAAAAGGCTTGATGGTCTTGATCGTCTTCGTGATAAACCTGAGTACTTAACAACCACAAAAGAAAACTCTCGTGATATCCGCGAAAAAGTTCTTAAATATTTGATGGTGCGTCGGACTCGGACAGAAATCACAAGATACTTTGCCGAGGACTTGGCTTCCCAAAAACTGCGGTTTCCGGATGTGGAGAAACCGGAAGCGGCTTTTTATGAGCTTAATGACGAGGAGGATGTCGTTTTTACCAAGACCATTGAATTGATTGCCAAAAAATTCAAATACGCCCGTTACACCCCGATTCTTTACTATAAGGGCGCGGTCAGCCAGCCGGAAGAATTGGCACAGCGCAACATGGGCAAATTTATGAAAATTTTGCTCATTAAGCGTCTTGAATCAAGCTTCCACGCTTTCCGCAATTCTCTCGGCCGCTTTATCCATTCCTATGAGTCGTTTATTTCCGAAGTGGATAATGGCAATGTCTATGTTAGCAAAAAATACACCAACAAAATCTTTGAGCTTCTGGCCGATGACAATGACGATGCGGTTGAGACTTTAATTAACGAAGGCAAGGCGGAAAAATTGCCGAGCAAAGAATTTAGGGATGATTTCAAAAAAGATTTGCAAAGCGATTTGGATATCTTGAAAGAAATTAACCGGATGTGGGCTGGTGTTAATCGAGACCCGAAGCTTTTAGCTTTTATAGATAAACTCTCCACCAATCCAATCCTCAAAAAGAGCAAGCTCATTATTTTTACCGAATCAAAAGAAACAGCCGAATATCTCGTTAAAAACATTGATTCTAAATTTCCAAATGAAGCGCTTTGTTTTACCGGAGGTTCCAGCGCCTTGGTTCGGGAGCAAGTTATTGAAAATTTTGATGCCAGAGCGCGGTTTCCCAAAGACGATTTTCGCATTCTCATTTGCACTGAAATATTGGCAGAAGGCGTAAACCTGCACCGTTCCAACGTGGTAGTAAACTACGATCTCCCTTGGAATCCGACCCGCATGATGCAAAGAGTCGGTCGGATTAACCGCGTTGATACCAAATTTGATAAAATCTATACTTTTAACTTTTTCCCAACCAAGCAAGCCAACGATCAAATCAAACTCCGGGAAGCGGCCGAGGCAAAAATTAACGCGTTCCTTTCCTTGCTTGGCGGCGACGCGCATCTGCTTACTGAAAACGAACCAATCGGCTCTCATGAATTGTTCAGTCGCTTAACTTCCAAAGAAATTCTTACGGGCGAGGACGAGAGCGAGGAAAGCGAGCTCAAATATCTTCATGCCATTAAAAATATCAGAGACAAAGAACCGGACACTTTTGAAAAAATCAAACATCTCCCAAAGAAAGCCCGGACCGCCAAAACTGATAAAGCCAATGCCGGTCAGTTGGTGACTTATTTCCGCCGTGGCAAAGTGCAGAAATTCTTTGTGGCTTCCTCTGCCGAGTCTCAAGAGCTGGACTTCATCACTGCGGCCAAAAGACTGGAAGCACCAAAAGACGCTGAACAGCAGAAAATAGACAAGGGGTTCTATGGCTTGCTTGAGCAGAACAAAAAGGCGTTTATATTCGCCACCACCGAAGAGTTGCCGGCCGTAAAAATGCGAGGCGGCCGGGACAGCGCCACGCAAATTCTGCGGATACTCAAAGCGACCATGAAAGATCTCCGGCAATTCACCGAGGATCAAGACCTATATTTCAAAAAGGTTATCGCCCAGCTTGAGGAGGGCGGTCTGCCGAAACAAACAACGAGAGTAACCCTTCAAGCTCTCAATAAGGAAATTAAGGAAGGCGTTAATCCGCGAAAAATTCTCTCTGTTTTGCAGAGCCACATCTCACCTCGGCTACTTGAAGGCCATTATGCCGAAACGACCACCGATCACTTTGGCAAGCGAGAGATTATTCTTTCGGAGTATTTAACAAGTTAATAAATAAAGATATGAAAAAAATACCCGACAATCAAATAGCGTTTTATCAATCACCCGATGGCTCAGTGAATATTGAAGTATTGTTTGCTGAAGAGAATATTTGGCTGACTCAGAAAAAGATGGCTGAGCTCTTTGACACAACGCCTCAAAATATAACCCAGCATCTCAAGAATATCTATTCCGATGGAGAAGTTGATCAAGAGACAACTTGTAAGGATTTCTTACAAGTTCAAAAAGAAGGGGTAAGAGAAGTTGAGAGAAATACCACTCTTTATTCGCTGGAGGCTATTATAGCGATTGGTTACCGGGTAAGTTCAGAACGAGGCGCGCAATTTCGTCAGTGGGCAACGGGAATTTTGAAAAATTATATTCACAAAGGTTATGCCTTGGACAGCAACCGGATGAAGTACGGCTCTCGTTTTAGCGCCAGATATTTTGACGAGCTATACGAGGAAATTAAGGATATCCGTACCAGCGAGCGGATGATCTATCAAAAAATTACCGATATTTATGCGACAGCGATTGACTACTCGCCTAAGGCATACGAGAGCAAACAATTTTTTGCTACCGTACAAAACAAGCTTCATTTTGCCATAACCGGCAAAACCGCCGCCGAAATTATTACTGATCGTGTCAGCAGTAAAAAAGACAGGCTGGGGTTGACTTCCTGGAGACGGTCTCCTCAAGGAAAAATTATGCCGAGCGACACGGTAATTGCTAAAAACTACTTGGACAAAAAAGAGCTGGAGCATTTGAACCGTATAGGCAATATGTATCTTGATTACGCCGAAATGCAAACGGCGCGAGGCAAGGCGATGACAATGAGAGATTGGGTGGAAAAACTCAATGTCTTTCTCAAATTTAGTGAATATGAAATTCTGACGAATGCCGGTAAAATCAGCCACGAAGTAGCCGAGGTTTTAGCGCTTAAAGAATACGAAAAATTTAGAGTAGAGCAGGATAAGAATTATATTTCTGACTTTGACCGCGAGGTTAAAAAACTTTTAGAGAGTAAGCATTCTGAAAAGAAACACAAAAAATGATATGCAGAAATTACAGTCACAAAACATCGTCAAAGAAACTCTTGAATATCCTTTCGACGAGAAGCGATTTCGGCATTTTGTCAGAAACTTACTAAACCACATTGAAGAAGAAGATAAACATCCGTACAGCGGGCAATTTATACCCGCAGCTTTTCAAACGTACATCAGCACCCTAAAGAGGATCGGTAAATATTCCGATGGCGAGCATGAGATAGATATTCTTGTCGTTCAACTAAAGAAAAAAATCACTCTTGAACGCGCTCGGGTCGCGCAAAGAAATTTTATCGCGAGATATTTGAACGGAAGCCGTGGCGGAAAAATGAAAGATGCGGCGCTGGTTGCTTTTGTTTCACCGAACGAGGCTGATTGGAGATTTTCTCTGATTAAGATGGACTACAAGTTTGTTGAGGGGAAAAATGGCAAAACCAAAGTAAAAGAGGAATTTACGCCGGCTCGCCGCTGGTCTTTTTTGGTCGGTCCGAATGAACATAGCCATACGGCACAAGCGAAATTAACCCCGATTATTGAGGATGAGGAAGTTGTTACTCTGGCGCGATTGGAAGAAGCGTTCAATATTGAGAAAGTTACAAAAGAATTCTTTGAAAAGTATCGTGATTTGTTTTTAAGAACAAAAGACGCCCTCGATGAATTGATAGAAAAGGATGAAAAGTTGAGAAATGATTTTGAAGAGAAATTTGTTGATACCGCTGATTTTTCTAAAAAATTACTCGGACAGATTGTGTTCTTATATTTTTTGCAAAAGAAGGGTTGGTTTGGCGTACCAAGAGACCAAAAATGGGGAGAAGGGGATAAAAAATTTTTACGGAGTCTGTTTGTAAAAGCCATTGAAGAAAGAAAAAATTACTTTAATGATTATCTGGAGCCGCTCTTTTATAATGCTTTGGCTAATGGAGAGCGCGATGATGATTTTTACGAACGATTTGATTGTAAAATTCCGTTTTTGAATGGCGGGCTTTTTGATCCAATCAATCGTTATGATTGGGTAAATACTGTTATCAATTTTCCAGACGAACTTTTTTCAAATCAAGCGAAAGATTTAAAAACCGGTGACATCGGTAACGGCATTTTAGATATTTTTGATCGCTACAACTTCACGGTTAAAGAAGACGAACCGCTGGAAAAAGAAGTGGCCGTTGATCCGGAAATGCTCGGTAAGGTATTTGAGAATTTATTGGAAGTCAAAGATCGCAAATCCAAAGGCACTTATTATACTCCGCGCGAAATTGTTCACTATATGTGCGAGCAGAGCTTGGTGAATTATCTGGCCACCGAGCTTGAGGGCACAGTCGCAAAGGAAGACTTGGAGAAACTTATAAAGATTGGCGAGAATGTCGTTGAACACGAAGCAGTGTCGGTAACCAAAGAAGATAATCCTGAATACGGCGGAGACTATAAGCGACTATTACCAGACACGATAAAAGATTTTGCTAATGAGATTGACGACAAGCTGGCTACGATCAAAGTCTGCGATCCAGCCATTGGTTCCGGGGCTTTCCCTGTCGGTATGATGAATGCCATCGTCAAAGCTCGTATGGTGCTCTCAAGCTATCTCAAAGACAAAAACCGGACGTTGTACGCCTTCAAACGCGACTGCATCCAAAATTCCCTTTATGGCGTAGACATTGACCCGGGTGCGGTGGAAATCGCCAAGCTTCGTTTGTGGCTTTCTTTGGTAGTTGACGAAGATAAGATCAAGCAGATCAAGCCATTGCCGAACTTGGATTATAAAATTATGCAGGGCAACAGCTTACTTGAAGAGTTTGAGGGGATAAAACTTTTTGATGAGAAGCTGATTGCTGTCATTGATACCGGCAAGGAAAAACAGCTTGATTCGCTCAAGCAAAAACAAGCCGTCCTGCAAAAAGAATACTTTGAGCTTCATTCCCAAAACAAACTTACCCCTGTCAAGCAGACCGAACTTAACGCTGAATTAAAGAAGTTACAAACTCAATTAAAAAAACTTAACAATGCCGGCCTGCCCGCCGAAGCCTCGGCGAAGGCGGGTCTCTTTGACATGTACAGCGAGGCCAAGAAAAAAGCTGACGATCTAAAGCGTTTGCATAAAGAGTTTTTTGAAGCGACCCAAAAGAGCAAGAAGGATAGTATCAAAAAGCAGATTGAACAGTTGGAATGGGATTTTATTGAAACAACGCTTAAAGAACAGGGCAAAACTTCTGCTCTCAAAAAGCTTGAGGAGTTTAAGCGGTCAAACACCAAGCCGTTTTTTCTTTGGAAACTTAATTTCGCGGATGTGTTTGAGGAGAAAGGCGGCTTTGATGTTGTTATCGCGAATCCTCCCTATGTTAGGGTCGATGAAATCGATGACTCATTCAAAATCCCATACAAAAAACTCTTTTCTACCGCAGTTGGTAAATACGATCTTTACTATCTCTTTTTTGAAAAATCATTTTATCTGTTAAATTCTGATGGTTTTTGCATATTTATTTCCCCTAATAAATTTTGTGCGGCCGATTCTGCGTTTAGCTTGCGAAGAATGATGCTTGAAAATATGTGCGTTGAGGAGATACTGAGTACCTCAAAGCTGAAAGTCTTTGACACAGCTTCAAATTATCCAGTTATATCTTCGCTGGGTAAATATATGCAGGAGAAGAAAAGCTTCGCCGTTAGACAAGTCACAGAGTTTTCTTTGCTGGATGAGAAAAATGTGCCGAACAGTTACATGACCACCTCGGAAGAGTTGGGTCGCTTACCTAACTTAGTAATACCGATAAATAAAAATCAAGTAGCATTTGATTTACTAAAGAGGCTTTATGAGCCGGGACTTCTGCTTTCCGAAGTATTAAGTATTAGTGAGGGACTTAGAATTCAAGAGAAATACGAATCTACAGAAAAGCAGGAGCTGGAGATTGTAAAACAATATCAATTCTCAAAATACTCCGGTATTAAAAAAGGTTCGTACATATCTCAAAAAAGTTTAGAGAAAGTTGTATCTACTGGAACTGACAGATATTCAAAAATTATTGCAAAGAAAATTCTCATAATGGAAGATGGGCTCGAAATCAATGCTACTGTGGACTATCAAAAGATGGTGCCCCAAGGAGGCGTTTATTTCGGTGTACTCACAAAGCAAGACATCGATATTGAATTTGTACTCGGTGTTTTGAATTCAAGATTGCTCTCCTTTATTTACGAGATTATGTATGCAGGAATGCATATGGGCGGCGGATGGTTAAGATATCGTTCAAAATTCCTAGAAAATCTACCTGTCAATAAAAGTGTCTTAGCTCCAGAAAAGAAAATGGTCTCTAGCGTAGTTAAACTTGTTGATCAAATATTGTCGGTTTCTAGCTCTGCCGATTACCAAGAAAATCCGGCTAAACAAGCAAAAGTTCGGGACCTTGAACATCAGATAGACGAGCAGGTGTATAAACTCTATGGCCTCACTGAAGACGAAATAAAAATTGTGGAAGCAAATTAAATATGGCAATTTTTATACCAAATGAAAATATTGAAAAGAATCAAAGCTTTGGTCAAGCTGTTAATAAGGCGGTAAAAGAATATATCGAGCCGGAATTAAAACGCTTGGACCTAAAGGGTTTTAGTGCCGCTGGAATCGAGATTTTGTCTGACGGAACGCATAAGGTTTGTCTCGATCAGGATGTTCAAATTATGCTCGAATTCAAAAATAAGAAAATCAACCCGAGCGATACCGGCAAAGCAATCAATGTAGATTTACACGAAATTAAAGATGTTAAGTGGCATGATCAAAAAATTAGCAAAAGTTCAGCAAAAATCTTAGTTATTCATTTTAATAAGGATTGGTGGATTTGGGATGCCGATTTCAAAAAGGGTAAAGAGCTTGAGGAAAAATTTCGAGTAACGACCACACACAAAATTCGTGGAGGTGGATACCTACCCCTTGGAATGCGTAGGCAGGAAAAGAAAGAGTTTTTACAGGGTTGGCGAACAGGGCTGGATAAAGAATTACCAGCAATGTGGAAAAGACACATAACCGTGTCTCAAAGATATCGGGGTGCAATGGTTTATGATGGGAATTATTTCGACCTGTTCAGCCATGCTCAAGAGCTTTATGTCCTTGGTTATTACTACTCTTCTATTGTTGTTTGCCGAACGGCCGCAGAGCAGGCCATTATTCGCATTCTGGCTAAAGTTGGAAAAGGATTTGAAATATATTATCCAAAGAAAAATGGAAGGAAACCGATGATAAAAGGGATTAGGGATTTAGTAAAAACTTGTCGCGATTCAAAGCTATTTCATGATAAATATCCAATAAACAAAACGGCTGAGAAAAAATTGAAAGGGATCGCTTTAACGGCTAATGACCTAGTGCACCCAAAACACGATCTTGATGCTCTTGATGTTTACGAGGGTAATGCACTGAAATGTATGGATGGCTTGCAGTATGTCATTAAAAACCATCTAAATTTTATAAAAGATACAGGCACAGTTTCTGGCTACAAAATATCTGGTTCAGCGAAAAGACTAAAATAACAAAAAACAAGGAATGGACAATAAAAATAAAATCAATTTCTTAATTTGGATTTTCTATCGAGCTGGCGGCAAGTTCCGTAATTTCGTATTCCGCAAACGCTTAGGTAGAAAGAAATGGTCTGCCAGACTCATTTTTTTAATAATGAGTTTTTTTGGATATTTTGAATCGAAAGTTTACTTAAACACTGGTGAGGTAGGAATATTCGATCATTATGTCCCCAGGCTCTTACTTAGAAGATGGAGAATTGCGGAAATTGGAACAGATAAAGGAACTATATTCCAATGGTCAAAAAGTAAAAACTCGATAGATAAAGTTGCGATCAATAATATCGCAGGAAACACGGACTGGGATATTTCAAAGTCAAAGGGATTACCGAGCGATTTTATTCGTAAAAAATTATTTTCAGAATTACTTGAGAGTAAAGCTTCGGATGTTATAAAACTCATCAATACATCCTCGTCTTTAGATTTAACTTTTTTGGAAGAAAGCACACTTGCTATATTTATTGGCCATCAAATTACAAGAGTACCTTTATTTCATAAATATCTTTTGCGTTTCTTTTCAATCGGATATTCGCAAAAACTGATAGATTATTCTGATTTTGGAAATAAAGAAGTGCTCGTACAAAAAGTTGCTCACAACGAAATCGGCATCAGCTACGAACAGTTGCAGAACAACAGCGCACATACAAGAGTAGAGGGTGGCAAACCACAGCGTCTTTTGTTATCTTTGATTATTGCATCTGATATTGGTGAAAAAATCTATAGGGGGAATTTGCATATTCTTGAAGTGCCGGCGAATAGTACTGATGAGTTTGTAGTTTCTGATAATCCAGTAATATTTCTCGACTTTGAACGCCAAACGATTTTACACTTTGTTCCGTGGTGGGAAATCGGAAGGAAGGATTTTTGGGTATTTATGCCTATTTCACCAAAGAAAGCAATTTTTTACTGTAAATCAAAAAGGAAGGATGGACCGATAGAGAAAGAAAACACTGACCTAGTACAATTGATGAATTTTGGTCAATATTTATGCTGTTCAGATAATGTTTTTTCTGGTAACAAGGATATTTTAGAAAAACACGTTAAACTTTATGCAAATGAGTTACAGCAAACAACAAATTCTGAAGCGGCGGAAAGAGATTGATCAGGAGCTCGTGGATATGCTGAAAGAAACCAAGAGCGATTTTACTTTGGATCATATTCGGGAAGCTATTTTTCACGAGGAGGATAACGACGACATGATGAAAGTCGTGGCCATGTTCGATCGTGGCGGAGACGCTTCGGAATTAAGTAATGTGCTCGAGCTGGTAACCGATGCTTGGAATTACTTTCCACACAAAGTTCTCGGCGGCATTTCCCCGTCCGAGAAGTTGCTGGAGCATGGAAATGGACAAAACTGACATTCCCGGTACTTTTAATGCTGGGGCTACCTTAGGCCCGGTGAACGAAACCAATATGGCCAGAATTTGGAATAAACACAAACAATCAGATACCCCTCTTAAAAGAAAGGTCTTCGTAGCCATGTCCGGCGGCGTGGATTCATCCGTGGCCGCGGCCATGTTGTTGAAAGAAGGGTATGAGGTGACGGGTGCGTTTATGGTAAACTATGACGGGGAAAGAGGAAGGGGGAAAGAGGAAGGGGGGAATTGTTGGTTGCCGGATTATAGAGACGCGTTACGGGTGGCGGCGAAGCTGGGGATAACTCTTATCAAATTGGATTTTACCAAAGAGTATAATGATTTGGTTTTGAAATACATGTTCCGCGAATATGAGGCGGGCCGGACGCCGAACCCGGATGTTTTGTGCAATAAGTTTGTGAAGTTTGGGGTGTGGTTAGAAAAAGCTAGGGAGTTAGGGTACGAAAAGTTAGCAACAGGGCATTATGCCAGACTTGGAGTAAAAGAAATTAGAAACTTGAAACTAGAAACTGGGGGCGATAAAAATAGTTTCCAGTTTCCAGTTTCCAGTTTCAGATTGTTACAGGCAACGGATAGTAATAAAGATCAGACCTACTTCCTACACCAGCTCACGCAAGACCAGCTTAAGCATGTTTTGTTTCCACTCGGCGAATATACCAAACCGGAAGTGCGCGTGCTGGCGCGGAAGTGGGAATTGCCGACCGCGGAAAAAGAAGAAAGCATGGGGATTTGTTTTGTGGGCGAGGTGCCGATGAGGGAGTTTTTAATGCAGAAAATTAAACCAAAGCCCGGTGAGATAGTGATGAGTGACGGAACAGTAATAGGAGAGCATCAGGGTTTGCCTTTTTACACTATTGGACAAAGAGGGTTGGCGGGAAGGGTGAAGAGTGACGGGGGACGAGGTGATAGTAAACCGCTTTATGTTGTTGACAAAGATTTGGAAGAAAACAAGTTGGTTGTCGGCTACGAAGATGATCCCTTATTATATAAAAAAGAAATTACTGTGAAAGATGTCAATTGGATCGCTGGCAAAAGTCCGGAGTTTCCGTTATACTGTAAAGTGCGTTTGCGCCACCGTCAGCCGTTGCAGAGTGGTGAAATTAGAAACTGTCCCGCGGCGAGCGGGATCCCGCTGTTGCGGGAGAAACTGGAAACTGGAGAAGAATGCGTTAAGATAAAATTTGAACAACCACAGAGGGCGGCAACGCCCGGGCAGTTCGCGGTATTTTACCTAAAAGACGAATGTCTTGGCGGCGGGGTTATTCAGTAATTTTTTATTCTAGTCAATATTTATGGAGCAAGAAGGATTGCCAATAATAGAAATGTTAATAAGGTATTTCCCATTTTTTCTTTTAGCCGGAGTTTTGGTTATTGTCGCGTTCAAGATTAGGGATTAGAATTTTTGAATATGGAAACAATTAGAAAAACGTCTTGGCAGAACCGTTGTTTCCAGAAAAAATTATTTGAAACAGACGGAGGATAAAAAGAGGTTAGTAAAAAGAGATTAAGTAATTTTAATATGGCTAATTGCAAATTATGTAATAAAGAAGTGGGGGAGGGAATGACGGTTTGCGAGGAATGCGCCAAAATTAAACCAGGTGAATGGTCCGAACCGGACAGCGCGGACGAGGACGTTGAAGAAGAAAAACCGCCTACCGCGATTGAAATAATGCGGGCGCTGAAACCGGGCGAGTCAAAGGGTACCGTTCCGATGGACGAGATCCGACGCCGGGTTAGAGATTTTCGGGAAAAACAAAGCGCGGAACTGAAGACAGAGACGAGCGCTGACTTGATCGCGGCGTATACCTTGTTAAAAAGAGAATTACCGGTACACCCAGCTTTGGTTTATTATCCGTCTTCTGCGACCGACGCTTCGCCCTCGCAGGCATTTGCGGATAGCCGGGTAGTTTATGTTGATCTAGATAAAAAAAGCGTGTCCGCCCTGAAAAAGGCCGGTTTTGAGGCCTACGAAGCGGACGCCACAAAATACCAAACGGACCAACCTGTTGACGTGTTGATTTTGTTAAATCCCGGCGGTACGGATGTCGCGCCTGCAAATCTAGTCCGGGTAAACGGTTATGTTTTTTGCAATGATTATCATCGGACAGCAACCGCTATGAGGAACAATCCTGACTTTTGTTTGATAGGAATTGTGCTAAAAAGCCAAAGAGCGGAGCGGGATCAAGTATTTGATAGGGAGGATCCCGATAGATATTGGCAAGAAATAGATAATGATGAGGAGTTTCGGCGGACTCCTTTTAGTTGGGGTATGCAAAATTATAATGGCGCGATAAAAATACTAACGGAAATTTTAGGAAAGGAAAAAATATTGGAAATCGTAAAGCAGGGACAAGTGGCGGCAACATACCGAGAAATTTTTGAGCAGGCAAAAATGAATAGTCAGTTTGGGGAAGAGGGACTGGTAAATTACAAAAAAGATAGTTTGGATTTTATGTTATTGCCGCTACCGCGGCAAAAAGGTTCAACAGATGATATTTTTGTTTTTCAGCGAGTAAAAGATACAAGAGAAGAAAGTGAAAATAATATTTTGAAATAAAGTTTGGAGACGGAGGCGGGCCGCGCGGGTCCGCCTCCGTTGTTGTTCAGCCATCGAAGATTTTCTGAAACAAAAAGACAGTGGCCGCAACCAAAACGGTTGCGGCCGGGATAAGCAAGCACGCCAGCGCCAACGCTGACATGAATCTTTCCGGCTTTTGTTCTTCCAACACGCCCTTTTTGTCTTTTTTGTCCTTGTTTTCCATCACTCCCTCCAGGTTGACTGACGGTTTTCATTCTACCCCCCCCTCCCTCTTCTTGTCAACCCAGCGGGATTGGTGTAGAATGGGGGATAGTTTTGACTGGCTTTCTTCGTGGTAGTCCGCCCCTCAACCCCCCGCCCCTTCTCCCTGAGGGAGAAGGGGAGACCGCCAGCGAATGTTTTTTCGTCCCCCTTCTCCTCAAAGGAGAAGGGCCGGGGGATGAGGTGCGGGGGCAGTACCATAGAAACAAATTATGACTACCTCCATTAGGGAGTACAAACAACTGATTAACGCCCGGGCGCAAACCTTGCGTAAAAAGCAGACGCCGGCGGAAGCAAAACTCTGGCCGTACTTGCGGGGTAGAAAATTCGCGGAAATTAAATTCAGACGACAGAAACCAGTCCTTTTCCACATCAACAATCAAATCTATTTCTTTATCGCGGACTTCTATTGCCACGAGTATAAATTGATTATTGAAATTGATGGGAGCATTCATAATGACAGCGAACAGCATGAATATGATGTGACTCGCGCTGAGACCTTGACGGATATGGGGTACAAGGTCTTGAGATTCAAAAATAAAGAAGTAATGGAAAACATTGAAGAAGTTTTAGAGAAAATAAAAACCAAGATTGATGAGTTAAGTTAGACGTTGCTAAACCGAAAGGACGTCAGACCCCACGCACCTCAACCCCCTGCCCCTTCTCCTTGAAGGAGAAGGGGAGACGAAAAACCCCGCCAATCGCTTCCCTTCTCCTTTTAGGAGAAGGGTTAGGGATGAGGTGCGGGCTACCGCCATCTCCTTTTTGGAGCTAAAGCTCCGCGAACCCCCGCTGAAGCGGGGTAGATTCAATATGACCACCACCGAACTCCGTCAAAAATACTTAGAATTTTTTAAATCAAAAGGGCACGCTATCATCCCTTCCGCTTCGCTCTTGCCGGAAAACGATCCGACCACGCTTTTTACCAGCTCCGGCATGCAGCCCTTGATTCCGTATCTGCTGGGAGAGAAACACCCGCATGGCCGGCGGCTTTGCGATTCGCAAAAAAGTTTTCGCACGCAGGATATTGACGAAGTGGGGGATAATCGGCACACCACTTTTTTTGAAATGCTTGGCAACTGGTCGCTGGGGGATTATTTTAAAAAAGAACAAATTCCGTGGATCTATGAATTTGTAACAAAGACAATCGGCCTTGATCCGCGGCGGCTTTATGTAACTTGCTTTCGGGGCTTTGGTAATATTCCAAAAGATGAAAACGCCGCCAGTTTATGGGTTAAAGAGTTTACGCGCGACGGAGTGGAAGCCAAGGTCGTTGATTTTTCTGAAAAACAAGGAATGAGCGGCGGACGGATTTTTTATTATGACGAAACCAAAAATTGGTGGAGCCGTTCTGGTGTTCCCTCGGCCATGCCTGTAGGAGAGCCTGGCGGGCCGGACGCGGAGATGTTTTGGGATTTCGGGGAAAAATTGGGATGGCACGAAAAATCGGAATGGAAGGACGCGCCGTGCCATGTCAATTGCGATTGCGGGCGGTTTTTGGAAATCGGCAATAGCGTTTTTATGGAGTATCAAAAAATCGCGGACGGTTTCGCGCCTTTGTCCCAGAAAAATGTTGACTTTGGCGGAGGATTGGAACGGCTCGCGGCGGCGGCGCAGGACACGCCGGATATATTTTGTATTGATTTATTCAAGGAAGCCATTAAAACGTTAGAACGTATTTCAACAAAAAAATATTTCGGTGAAGAATTTGAAAATCCTGGGGTGGTTAAGTATCTAAAAAATAAAATATCCGGAGATGATTTTGAGGATGTCCGCCATTCGTTCCGAGTCATTTTAGACCATGTACGAGCGGCTGTTTTTTTGATTTCCGACGGCGCTCTGCCGAACAACAAAGACCAAGGATATTTTACCCGCAGATTAATTCGCCGCTCTGTTTGGCACGGGCATAAACTGCAAATTTTCGGTCAGCTAGTTTGCCCGGAAATAGCGCAAACTTTTATTGAGGTATACAAAGATAACTATCCGGAACTTGAAAATAAGAAAAAATCAATCATAGAATCAATCAGGGAAGAGGAAGAAAAATTTTATAAAACGCTCAAAAACGGAAGCACGAAATTCCATGAATTGGTTAAAGCGGCGAAGATTGGCCATAAACAACAAATTGATACCAAAGAAGCGTTTGATTTATACCAAAGCTATGGATTTCCGGTTGAGTTGACCCAGGAGTTAGCGGCAGAAGAAGGGCTGGCTGTCGCGACCGCTGGCTTCCAAGAAGAGTTTGAAAAACATCAGAAAGTTTCGCGGGCTGGGGCGGAACAAAAATTCAAAGGCGGCCTCGCAGACGCGTCGGTTGAAACCGCGCGGCTTCATACTGCCACGCACCTTTTGCACGCGGCTCTGCGAAAAGTGTTAGGCACGCACGTTGAACAAAAAGGGAGCAATATCACGGTAGAACGCTTGCGGTTTGATTTTTCACATCCGGAAAAAATGACCGAGGAACAGAAAAAACAAGTTGAAGATTTAGTGAATGAGGCGATTGCCAAAGATTTGCCGGTAACGATTGAGGAAATGAGTGTTGATGAGGCGAAAGCCAAGGGAGCGATTGGGCTTTTTGGCGATAAGTATGGCGAGCGGGTCAAGGTTTACACCGTCGGCGACCCCGCCTCCCCGTTCAGTGGTGAAATCTGCGGCGGTCCTCATGTTGAACACACCGGCGAGCTGGGGCATTTTGAGATCAAAAAAGAAGAAGCCATCAGCGCGGGGGTGAGGAGGATAAAAGCCACACTGTCACTTGTTCAATTCACCTAATTGTCTAATTCACCTAATAAAATTTTCAATATCCAATTTAATTATTTACGCAGAGTAACTTAAACATTTGACATTGGTGATTTTATTAGGTGAATTAGAAATTAGGTGAATTAGGTGAATTTAAATTACTCGTTATTTAGTAAAATGCTTAAAAAATTTTTCTCCTATCTCTGGTCTATGCGCCGGCAGTTTGCCAAGTATTTTATCGCGGGGAGTTCGGCCGTGATTTTGGACATCGGCACTTTGATGTTGCTCAAAGAGCTGCTGGGGATCCGCCCATGGGTCGCGACTATCTTTAATCAAGCGTTGGTTTTGGTTTACGTATTTTCCATTCATAAATACTGGTCTTTTCGCAATCATGAACTGCCGCATCGGCAAATTATCCGTTTTTTTATTCTCGTTAGCTGGAATTATGTTTTTTCAGTGGCGATGATGTATCTTTTCAATGAACGAGCGAAAATTGACTATCGGCTGGTGCGCGTCGGCACGATTGCTTTGGCCGTATCGTGGAATTTTTTCCTATATAAATATTGGGTGTACCAACATCACGACTCATGATACACACAGCACGACTCATGACAAATTGTTTGGATTGAGTCGTGCTGTGTGTATCATGAGTCGTGCTACGTGCATCGTGAGAAAGCAGTTATTCACAGTTTGGCGATTATTTACCTTGACAGTTTCTAGCCCCTAGTGTAAACTATCGCCAGAATAATTTTATTGCAAGATGACAAAAAAAAAGGATGTTTTGGAAGTCCGAGGGACGGTTGATGAACTGCTCCCGGGGACTACCTTTCGCGTCACACTGGAAAATGGCCACGTGGTCACGGCGCATTTATCGGGAAAGATGCGGCAATTTAGCATCAGAATAGGCGTTGGCGATGAAGTTAGGGTTGAAATGACGCCGTACGACTTGACCAAGGGGCGCATTGTTTATAGATATTAGTAATAAATTTTGGCGCATAAGTATCAACCGGTGCGGTGGAGCATTTCTTCAGTGAAGGCAGATGTGTCACATGGAGAAAGCAATGATATCGCGGCAGTGGTTGGTGCTTTTTTGACTACAAATTTATAAATCATTCAAATCTACGGATACTACGGATTAGATATCAGTAGAATCAGCAGATTTGTATCATTTGAGAGCGTTGAATAATTCAAATGTCATTCCCGCGGAGGCGGGAATCCAGTCGCAATGCAGGATAAATTAGCCAATTTTCTGGATTCTGCCGGAGTTTATCCTCGCGCAGGCGGGGGCGGGAATGACAAGACGGGACGAAAAAATAATTATTCAACAGTCTACATTTATAAATCAGTAGTTTCAGTAGTTTTATGAAAGTAAGATCATCGGCAAAATTAAGATGCAGTAAATGCAAAATGGTCCGGCGCAGGGGCGTAATATATGTTATTTGTGATAATCCGAGACACAAGCAACGCCAGGGAAATAAGCATCGCAAGAAAGCTGCATAATGTTGTTTCTGTACCCCTTTGCTCTATTAATTAATTTCGATTTTAGATTTTATCCATACATTTATTTGGTGATTAGTCCGAAACGTAACCAAAATACAATTGAGTATAAAACTATAATTTTGTTTGAAATATGCGCATTGCCGGCATTACACTTCCGCAAGATAAACGAATCGTGGTCGCACTGACCTATATTTATGGCATTGGTGAAACTTCAGCGAAGAAAATTTTGCATGTCGCCAATATTGACCAGAGCATTAGAGTAAAAGATTTGGTCCAGGCTGACGAGGATCGGTTGCGGTCAATAGTTGAAAAGCAGTATAAGACAGAAGGTGATTTGCGCCGAGAGATCGGTTCAAATATAAAAAGGTTGAAAGATATCAAAAGTTATCGCGGCGCGCGCCATGCCAAGAGACTGCCATCGCGAGGCCAGCGCACCAAAACTAATAGCCGCACTACGCGCGGAAATAAGCGAAATATTGCGCCAAGCGGCAAGAAAAAGTCGGCGGATAAGACATAATTATAGCGGAAATATTCAATCGGTAGATTGCCAGGTATGGAAAACATAAAAATTATAAAAAAGAAAAAGAAAGTTATTAAGCCTGTGAGCCACGGCCATGCGTATATCCAGGCTACTTTCAACAATACCATTGTCTCAATTGCCGACCAGACCGGGAATGTTTTGGGCTGGGCAAGCGCGGGAATGGCTGGTTTTAAAGGACCCAAAAAAGCAACTCCATACGCGGCCGGAAAGGTTGTTAAGCAGGTAGTAGATAATATAAAAGCTTATGGTCTTAAGGAAGTCAATGTGTTTGTCAAAGGCATTGGCGGCGGGCGCGAGGCGGCGATACGCGCTCTAAATTCAAACGGGTTGACGGTTTTATCAATTAAAGATGTGACTCCGCTGCCGCACAATGGGTGCCGTCCGCCTGGCCGCAGGAGAGTATAATCCGTCTGCGCCCGTTGACGGAGTTTACCCGGCGTAGCCCGCCAAATTCGGCGGGCGAAGATGGGCCGGACAAGTTTTTGGAAATTAGAAATTGGAAATTAAAAATTGGAAATTAGAAACTGTCCCGCACCGAGCGGGATCCCGCTGTGGCGGGAGAAACTGGAAATAAATTGAAATAATTAGCATCTTAATAATTATGGGAAGATACATCGGACCAAAAAATAAAATAGCAAGGAGGTTTGGAATCAATTTAGGGCTTAAGACCAATCCATCGAAAGTTGCCAGGCGTCTTGGCCAAAAACCGGGAGTTCATGGGCCAAGCGGCAAGCGAATGGCGGTTTCATCTTTTGGCAAGCAGTTGATAGAAAAACAAAAAGCAAAGTTTATGTATGGCGTGCGCGAACGGCAATTTCGGCGTTATGTGGATGAAACGCGAAGGCAGGCCGGAGATTCAAGCGTCAATTTATTGAGGTTGTTAGAGCGGCGGCTGGATAATCTGGTATATCGGCTCGGATTTGCAGACACTCGCGCCCAAGCCAGACAGCTAGTCAGCCATTCCATGTTTGTCCTAAATGGAAAAAAGATCAATATTCCATCGCATATAGTCTCGGTGGGCGATGTTGTTGCTCTAAAAGATAATAAAAAGAAAAAGAAATTCTTTGAAAATATTGAGGAAAAACTTGCCCGCAAAGAGCTGCCGTCTTGGGTAAGCCTTGATGCCGTCAAAAAGTCAGGCAAGGTGCTGAATCTTCCTCAAGAAAAAGATTTTGAGAAAATTTTTGATGTTAGGCTGATTATTGAGTATTATTCAACAAGATAATTTTCAACAAGATAATTATAGAGTAATTACTGATTGCGCGGCAAGTGTTGATTTTGTGAAAACTGCCCGCAATATCGTATTCGTTTTCTACTACATTTTTTTAAATCTAAAACTATATGGAACACATCCACCTGCCAACAACAATTGATTTTAATGAAACAGAACATCCGAATGTTGGCCGAGTCGTTATTACGCCTTGCCAGCAAGGATATGGAACTACGCTTGGAAACGCTTTGCGGCGGGTGCTATTGTCGTCTTTGCCGGGCGCGGCGGTTGAATCTTTTAGAATAGAGGGCGTGCAGCACGAGTTTTCGGCGATTGATGGCGTATTGGAAGATGTGGTGGAAATAATTTTGAACCTCAAACAGGCGGCCGTTCGCGTATACAGCGATGAACCCGTTACTTTAACTCTTTTAAAAAAAAGCAAAGGAGTGATCACCATGGGTGATTTTGATAAAAATTCAGATGTTGAGATTCTTAACCCGGAATTAAAATTGATGACCATTACAGATGACAATTTGGAACTTGATATGGAAGTAACAGTTAATAAGGGCGCTGGATATATTTCAGTAGCTGAAAAGAATACCAAGGATCTGCCGCTTGGGACAATATCCATTGATTCTCTTTATACGCCGATACGCGATGTTGGGTATAATATCGAGCTTACCCGTCTTGGAGATATCACGGATTATGAAAAATTGGTTATTACGATTGAGACGAATGGCACGATAACTCCAAAAGAAGCTATTGGCCAGGCGACCAAGCTGCTCATGGATCATTTTGCTCTAATTCTGGATGCTGTCCAAGATGGAAACGGCGCCAGTCTGCCTAATCCTAATGATGAATCGCCGTTTGGCATGGGAAATTTAAGGACATTAACAGATGGCAACGGCAGTGAAGATTTGCCTGGGGGCGAGCTTGCCGATGCATCCAATGATAAAACAGACGCCCCAGAAGCTCGTGATGGAGAAAAATCCGGGAAACCAAAAAAGAGGGGCAGAAAAAAGAAAATAGTTTAAAAAAACCAGCCTTCAGTATTTGTAAACTAAGAGACTATGAGACATCGAAAGGAAAAAAAATCATTGGGAAGATTAAAAGCGCAACGAGGAGCATTGATGCGCAATCTTGCGGATAGTTTGATTTTGCATGGATCCATAAAAACCACGGTTGTAAAAGCTAAATTATTGAGAAGTTTTGTAGAACCGCTCATTAGCAAAGCCAAAGCAGGCACGTTGGCAAGCCGGCGGAATATTGCAAAAGTATTGTATACGGACGAAGCAATAAATCGGGTGATGAATGAACTGGCTCCAAAGTACAATGGCCGAAGCGGCGGCTATACAAGAGTAACAAAGATAGGCGCGAGAAAAAATGACGCGGCAGAAATGGCAGTCATTGAATTTGTCTAATCATTCAAGCTATTATTTTATGGACATGAACAAGGAAATAACCAGACAAAAACACGAAATTGACGCTGCCGACAGGGCGGTTGGACGCATTGCCACCCAAGTGGCGATGTGTTTGCGCGGCAAGAATAAACCGTCATTTGTTCCGAATGTTGACGGTGGCGATTATGTTACGGTTATCAATGCGTCAAAGGTTAAATTTACAGGCAAAAAATTGGTGCAGAAAGATTATTATCATCACACGATGCATCGGGGCGGACTGCAGAGGACAGCGATGAAAAAAATATTTGATTTGAATCCGGGCGAGGTATTGCGCAAGGCTGTCTATGGCATGCTGCCAAAAAATAAATTGCGAGATGAAATGATGAAACGTTTATCAATAAAAAACTAATTACTTATCAGTGGCTAATGTTAATATATGGTAAAAGAAGAATCTAACCAAAAAGATTTAGGGAGCATGGAGCGCGCAATCGGCCGCAGGAAGACCGCGTGCGCCAGAGTCAGAATAACAGCCGGCAAAGGAAATCTTGTAATTAATGGCCGCAAGCTTAATGATTATTTTCCGATTGATATTTGGCAGAATAAGGTAATTTCACCGTTAAAAATCGTCGGGCGCGATAAAAGCATTGATGTTGAAGCAAAAATCGCCGGAGGCGGCATTCATGCTCAGGCCGAAGCTTTGAGACATGGAATTGCCCGCGCATTGATAAAATGGGACAGCGCTCTCAAGCCTATTCTTAAAGCAGAAGGATTTTTGACGCGAGACCCCCGCGCCAAAGAACGTAAAAAAGCCGGGTTGCGGAAAGCTAGAAGGGCTCATCAATGGAAAAAGCGTTAATTCATCGGTTTCTTGCGTCATTATCCAAATCCGCTTTCTGGGCGGATTTTATATTCAGCCGCGGCAGTATATTTTTTGGCTGATCAGTTTCATTTTTTTTATTATTGTTGTATACTGTCCCTATTCACAGATATTCATAATATTATGCTTGGATTCATTCCGAAATTAGGTTCAAAATTGTCCAAGGAACAGATTAATTTTTTAGAAATATTTGCCAAAGGAGTGCGCCATTCAGTTCTCGCCATGACAACAAATGCCGAGAGCGGCCACCCTGGCGGTTCACTTGGTTGCGCCGATTATTTGACATTGCTTTACGCATTTATCTTAAGCCAAACTGGCGATCCGGTCATTATATCAAACGGCCATATTTCATCGGCGGTGTACGGGGTTTTGGCAGAAATGGGGTATATTTCCAAAAATGAGGTTGTCGCGGGTTTTAGAAAAAGCGGACAGCCTTACGAAGGCCACGTTACTCGGCACGTGCCCGGAGTTTGGTATGGGACCGGCCCGCTTGGCGCCGGGGTGGGGGCAGCCAGCGGTTTTGCGCTGGCCGGCAAAATTAAAGGCGAAAATAAACATGTTTTCGCGCTGGTGGGTGATGGTGAATCGGAGGAAGGCCAAGTTTACGAGATGGCTAACTTTGCCAGCAAATACCGGCTTGATAATTTTATTGTTTTTATGGACTACAACCATGTCCAGCTGACAGCAAGCCTGGAAGAAGTCATGCCATATAATCCACGGGCAGTTTTTTCCAGCGCCGGCTGGCATGTGGTAGAAGCAAACGGCCATGATTTTCAGGATATGTGGAGAGTTTTGTCGGAAGCAGTCCTGGTAAAAAATAAGCCGATATTTATATTAGGAAACACCATTATGGGTAAAGGCGTTGATTTTATGGAGGCCGAAGGCCGGCAAAGACGCGCCACCTGGCATGGATCAACGGCAAAAATAGCCGAAGCGGCCGCAGAACTTGGGCGGCTGGCGCTAACTAAAAAAGATGATGAGATATTATCTGATTTTCGCGCCCGGCATGTAAAATGGAATCCCGCGAAAGCAGAATTTGGCCGAAATTTGGAAAAAATGGCTGTTAATCTTGGCAGGCCGCGTTTGTACAAGACCGATGCGCAAACTGATTGCCGCACTGCTTATGGCAAGGCTCTTTTGGATTTAGCTTATGCAAATAAAAATATCGTTGCCCTCACGGCCGATCTTGCCGGATCGGTCAAAACACAGTATGTTAAAGATGAGATTCCGGAGCGTCATTTTGACGTTGGCGTGGCAGAGCAACAATTAGTTTCATGTTCCGGCGGCCTAAGTCTGTCTGGCATAATTCCATTTTGCTCCACATTTGGCGCTTTTCTCACCAGCCGTCCAAAAGATCAAGCGCGGGTTAATGATATCAATGAGTGCAATGTCAAAATGGTTGCCACGCATTGCGGGCTGTCGGTGGGGGAGGATGGGCCAACCCACCAAGCAATTGATGATTCAGGATCAGTTTTGGGGTTTTTTAATACCATGCAGATTGAACCTGCTGATCCAAACCACTGCGACAGAATCATACGATTTATTGCCGGCCATTACGGCAATTTTTACGTTCGAATGGGCCGGCATAAAATACCGGTGCTTGCCAGCGAGGACGGATCAGTATTCTTTGATGAGCATTATGAATATAATTATGGCAAATGCGATGTCTTGCGCGCCGGGGCTGATATAACTATTGCGGCTATGGGCAGTGTGGCTTCCGAAGCGCTTAAAGCTTGGGTAGAGCTCAAAGAATGCGGCCTTAGCGCTGAAATAGTGATTGTCAGCTCCATAAAGAAATTTGATTCGCCGTTATTTGATTCAATTAAAAAAACAAAGAAAATAATAACTGTTGAAGACCACAATACGCTCTCCGGCTTAGGCGGCCAGCTGGCTAGAAATTTGGAATCTGGCAATATTTGTGTAGAAGCGTACAAGATGCTGGGAGTAGAGCAGTATCAGTTGTCGGGAAGGGCGGATGAGCTGTATGCGGCAGCAGGCATTGACGCGGCGGCAATTGTAAAAAACGCGAAATTAATTTTGAAATAATAATCAAATATATGATGCGCGACGCTATTTTAAACTTTGCGAAACAATTTGAGTTCAAGCCTCAAATTCAAAATAAAAAGAATTTTAAAAAAGCGACTAAATTCGCGGTTATTGGCATGGGTGGTTCTCACTTGGCGGCCGATTTGCTGCTAATATGGGATCCATCGCTTGATATAGAAATTCATCGCGACTATGGTTTGCCAAAGAAACGCGATCTAAAGCAAAGACTGGTAATTTTGAGTTCATACTCTGGTAATACAGAAGAGGTCGTTTCGGCATTTGGCGAGGCGTTGGTAAAAAAACTTACAGTTGCCGCCGTGTCGGTGGGCGGGAAACTTGAGCAAATTGCCATCAAGCATGGGGTGCCATTTATAAAAATGCCGGACACAAACATTCAGCCAAGATCAGCCCTTGGTTTCAGCCTCATGAGTTTGATGACATTCATGGGTATTAACAATGGCCTGCGGGAGGCCATGACGCTTGCCAAACTGATTAATCCGGCCAAGTTGGAGAAGCAGGGTAAAAATATTGCCCAAAATATCAGAGATCGCGTGCCAGTGATATACAGTTCAAACCGTAATTTATCCATTGCCTATAATTGGAAGATTAAATTTAACGAAACCGGTAAAATTCCGGCTTTTTATAATGTCATTCCCGAATTAAATCACAATGAAATGAATGGGTTTGACGTAAAAGATTCCAGTCGGCGCTTATCTCGGCAATTCTACTTTATTTTTTTAAAGGATTCAGCCGACCATCCGCGTGTGCAAAAGCGCATGCAAATCACAGCGGATTTGTATAAAAAAAGAGGTTTGCCGGTTCAGACTATTGAGCTCAAAGGAAAAAATGTATTTGAAAAGATATTTTCTTCGTTGGTAATATCGGATTGGGCCGCAACGCTTACCGCCGAGGCTTATGGTCTGGAATCAGAACAGGTGCCCATGATTGAAGAGTTTAAAAAACAAATCACAAAATGAATAATAGGTAAAATCAATTTAGAGGTGCAACTTTGGGTGATATACTCAGAGGTAGATGCACGATCAACATTACAAACAATTAGGATAAAAAGATAAAAATCAGGATTTCAGCGCTCGTTCCGTTCTTTTGTGTAAACAACAAATGTGGTATAATATTTAACGAAGTTATACTCAATTGCTATTTAAATTCCGTATAATACCCCGCAGCTTAACGTTAAATTATAGCTAAAACTTAACAAAATAATTGGAATTTAATTTTTGCAAAATCGGAATTAATAAGGCGAAGGGGTATATATAAAGTTTTATACCAATAAATATTTATGATAGCACTAACCGGACTCACCAAGCGTTATTCCAAAGATAGTGTTGGTGTAGACAACATCAGCCTCAAAATTGAACCTGGTGAACTTGTTTCTATCGTGGGTCAAAGCGGGACTGGCAAGACTACTCTGGTAAAATTATTGATTGCCGAAGAAAGGCCGACTTCCGGCAGTATTGAAATTGGCGGCTGGGATATAACACGCATCAGAAATCGCGATATTCCGTTTTTACGGCGCCAGATTGGGGTAATTTTTCAGGATTTCAAATTGCTATCAAAAAAAACCGTGTTGGAAAATGTTTCTTTTGCTTTGCAGGTAGCTGGCGAGCCGCATAACAGAATCAAAGAAGTTGTGCCTCGTTTGCTTGATATCGTCGGGCTTAGCCACATGATGCGCCGTTTTCCGCACCAGCTTTCCGGCGGTGAGCAGCAGCGCGTTGTTATTGCCCGCTCGCTTGTTCACCGGCCAAAAATATTGGTTGCAGACGAACCAACCGGCAATCTTGATGCCATCAACACGCATGAAATAATTCAGATTTTGAAAAAAATTAATGAATTTGGAACGACGGTTGTTTTGGTAACGCATAATCGGGAGATTGTCAATCATTTGAAAAAACGGGTTATTACTCTGCACGATGGGAAGGTGGTGGCGGATGAGAAGGTGGGAAAGTATCGGTTATGAAGATAATTACGGATATTGTGACGGATATTGTGACAGATATTGTGACAGATATTGTGATAGATATTGACGGATATTAATATTTGTACGATAGTATTATTCAATTTATGTTGTACTCAATTCTAAGAATCATTAAATTCGCTTTTCAGGATTTGATCCGAAACATCAGCTTGTCTATCATGACTGTTCTTATTTTGGTGTTAATGCTGCTGTCCATTAATACGCTTTTAGTTATCAGGCTCTTGACATCAGAGGCGATATCTTTGGTAGAAAAAGAGATAGATGTAAGCGTATTTTTTGACAATGATGCCGCCGATAACCAAATTCAAGAAGTTTTGGATTATGTTTCGCAGTTTCCAGAGGTGGTAGATTACGAATACCTATCCAAAGACGCGGTACTGGCTGAATTCAAGGATTTGCATCAAGACAATCCAGAAATTCTGGCTTCACTAGATGAATTGGGCGACAACCCTCTGGGTTCAACATTGGTTATCCGCACTCGAGCGCCAAGCGATTATAAAAAAATAATTGATGCCATGCGAGTCCCGGAATATGAAAATATTATTGAAGCAAAAACATTCGGCGACACTGAAACAGCAATCCAAAGAATTGGCGGCATCACAACGCAAGTAGAACGATTTATCTTTGGACTTAGCGCCCTGTTTGTTGTTATCGCCTTTTTGATCATCTTTAATACTTTCCGCGTTTCAATATATACGCAAAGGACAGAAATCAGCATCAAAAAATTGGTAGGAGCCACTGATTGGTTTGTGCGAGGGCCGTATATGATTGAAGCGCTGATATTTTCTGTTGTCGGTGTTATTATTACCTTTGGGATTTTATTCTTGACACTAGGCTTTATTGACCCCTATGTAGAAGTCGTATTTGAGCAGGCAGCCTTATTGACAAATTACTTTACTTCCAATATACTCACGCTGCTCGGAATTCAGTTCGGAGCAGTGCTTCTGCTTACCGTCTTCTCCAGTCTGCTGGCCATGCGCAGGCATTTAAGGGTTTAATAAATTCAAAACTCAAAATCCAAAATAAATTCAAAATATTCGGGGATCGTCTAAAGGTAGGACAGCAGCCTTTGAAGCTGTTTATCTTGGTTCGAATCCAGGTCCCCGAGCCACGCAATTTCAGATTTTTGATTTTAGATTGTAGATTAAAGAAATCATAAATTTGAAATCTAAAATCAGAAATCACTCAATGGATTTAGAAAAATTAAAGTTAATTCTAGCTGAAGAACCGGCTTATCGCTTAAAGCAGGCGTGGCAGGCAATATTCAAAGATTTGATTAGTGACTGGAACGAAAATACTACATTGTCGTTAGCTTTGCGCGAAAAGTTGGATATTGAGTGTCCGTTAAAAATTAACGCGAAAGTTTTTGATTCCGGCAACACTTCTTCAGCCAAAGCGTTGATTACTTTGGCTGATAACGTAAAAATTGAAACAGTAATGCTTCACCATGCCAACGGCCGTAATACTGTCTGCGTTTCTTCGCAAGCCGGCTGTCAGATGGGTTGCCAATTCTGCGCCACCGGGCAGATGGGCTATGTCAGAAATTTGACCGCATCAGAAATTATTGAGCAGGTATTATTTTGGGAGCGCTATTTAAAAGGAAAGCAAGGCGGCAGGGGAGTCAACAATGTGGTATTTATGGGCATGGGCGAGCCGTTCATGAATTATGATAATGTTTTATCAGCCATTAATCTTATCAATAGCGCCACTGGCTTTAATATCGGCGCGCGCCATATTTCCGTTTCTACTGCCGGGCTGATTGACGGCATCAATAAATTTAGCAGTGAAAAACTGGCAGTCAATCTAGCTATATCTTTGCACGCACCCAATGATAATTTACGCAGCCGGCTCATGCCAATCAATAATCAATATCCTTTGAAAAAATTGTTATCCGCGGTAAATAAATATGTGAAAAAGAAGTCGCGACAGGTAATGTTTGAATATCTGATGATTGACGGAGTAAATGACAGCGACGATTGCGCTAGAGAATTGGTTGATTTGTTGGGAGAAGAACATTTATATATGGTCAATTTGATTGGTTACAATAGCACTGGAAAGTTTAGGCCGTCCTCTTCCCAAGTAATTTCCAGATTCAAGAATATTTTAATGCGCGCCGGCATCAACGCCACCCAACGTTACAGCTTTGGACAGGATATTAATGCCGCCTGCGGGCAGTTGGCAGGCAGTAAAAAGATTTGACCGGAAGCGAATTGTTTGTTATAATTTTCGCGTTAAATCTCTCACAATCATCAATCAAAAATCATAAATCTGAAATCAAAACATTCGGAGATAGCTCAGCGGTAGAGCAATTGGCTGTTAACCAATGGGTCGCGGGTTCGAATCCCGCTCTCCGAGCCAAAAACAAACAATCCCGAAAGGGATTTTTTGTTTTAGCCAAAAAGTATGGTATAATTTATAGGATTCTACTAAAACAATGCATTTGATATTGAAAAAATATTATTTTTTGATTTCTTTATCGGCAATACTAATCGTTGTCAGTGTTTTGTTTTTTTTAAATTTATCTTTGTTTAAACAATATTTTTTGCCAGATTTGTTTGAAAGATTTAATCTGGCGCGGGCCGAAAATAATAACTATCAAATTTCCAGCGCTAATGCTGAATCCAGCTGCGACCTTGGGGCAGAAACCATGCCCATCCCTAATACCACCTTTTTAAAATCCTATCGCCTTTTAGTGTTCACGAAAATCAACGGCGCTTGGCCAACCAAAGACGGCGGCTACATTGTCTCCGGCATAACTGACCCTAATATCATGTTTATCCCGCCAGATGGCTTTGTAGCGAAAATGGATAAACAGGGCAATGTGCAGTGGATGAAGTTTTTGAAGACCAAAAATGCATCTGGCGGTGTGGCTATGTTGAATCCACTAGGCGAGGAAGACGTACAATCAATTATTGAATTGAAAGATGGCGGTTATTTAATGGCTTCCAAAGTTTGGGGTTTTATCAGCGTAGCAGAATCAGAAGCAGGCGTGGAAGTAAACAAGATTTTGTTCACCAAATTAGACAAAAACGGCAACATGATTTGGAACAAATCATTTACTGGATTTGTTGAGGACGCCAGAAATTCTTTGTTGGAAACTACTGACAAAGGTTTTTTGTTTTATGCGAATATTCTTGATCTAGACCCCGACAAAAGAGGAGAAGATCCTGACGTTTATCAGGATTTACCATATGCCTCGCTTAAAGTTCTTAAATTTGATAAGAATGGCAATATCCAGTGGTCAAAGAATATTAAAAATTTTATTTCCCGCGACAGCGACACTTATCTTGCCACTGCGGCTGACGGAGGTTATGCTTTGGCCGGGAACATAGCGGAAACAAACCCGGAAAAGGATCTGCCATATAATTTTGATACTTATCCTGGCTTGGCAAAATTTGATAAAGATTTTAATTTTGTGTGGGCGAAAAGCATGGAAGGTACACCACTAGACATGGCGGCAGCTATTCCCAAGGCGGGCGGTGGTTTTGAACTTGGTTGGAAAAAAGTACGGCAAGGAGCGATTATTACCAAGAGCCTGGCGCGAACCGAGGATAATGGTTATCTCGTTTTAGGACAATGGTCCGGCGGTTTATCCTTAATGACCAATAGTTTGGATTTGGCATCACTCAAGAAAAGCTATCTGATAGCGTTCAAATTTGGCTCTGCTGGCAATTTGGAATGGGTGAAAAAAATGACTTTAAGTTTTAATGAGTTCACCGCGCCAATGACGGATTTTTCCGTTTCCCTGACAACTGACAATAAAGCGCTGCTGGCTGGTCCGATTACTTGGGCAGACGATGATTATGGGACAAAAACCAACACTGCCACTAAACAAGTCAGGTGGTATGGTGAAAAATATGGTGAACTGGAAATGTCAAAAGAAGACGATCAAAAAACCAAACAATCGCGACAGGACTGGGAAAAAGTTCGGGCGGTTCTTAAATTGGCTCAAGACGCCATTCGTCCCGGTGTGTTTATGATGAAAATGGATCAAGAATTAAACGCTAGTTGGGCAAAAATAATCAATCCGCAACGCGAGGTTACCAACTATGTGGCGCAAGCGACCACGGATAATGGCGCCATCATTGCCGGTGAACATACTTCCACTGATATACAATCGGTTATCCTAGATAGCGTCACTTATTATAAAGACGGCTTTTTGCTGAAAATGGACGGGAGCGGTAATGTTGCTGACAATAAAAATTGGCTGATAAATTATACGGGCAACATCATCACGGAATTGATGACGCCCTACTCTGTTTCCAACGACTTAAACATTGAGGCGGAATCTTATTCAGTTAACTTAACAAAACGAAAACCGGAATTTTCTCTTTATAAAAAAACGAAGACCACTGTTTTTGTCCCCTTCAAAAGTTCTAAATACACTCTTTGCCCGCTCGCACCCTCATTTTCCGCGTTTGACACTCCTTTGCAAAATACAACCAGCACTTCGGCCACGCCGAGAACTTGGTCGCAAATTAATTATGAAAAAGCGGTCCCGGCCGAACTGGTCAATGACAAAAGCCAGACTATTCACGACGAGCTTTTGCCAATTTTAAATCAGTTGTATAATAGTAAAGTAAAAATGACAGACAATATGGGTGGAGCAATGCTTCGCTATATGTTTGATCGTGTCATTATTAAAGATGATTTAACAGCAGTGAAAAATTATTTAATTGGGATTGATTATAAAGTGCAAGATGAAGGAAATAATCAACTGACAATGTATAAACCGGGTTATTTTTTGGTCATGACTTTTTCCGTTGGCAATCTAAACAAAGCGTTTTTAGATGTAACTTATTAATTTTTTTATTTTATTGGCTGTTTTTTTCAAAAAAACGCCGCGACAAGTATAGGTTAGAGAAAATCTACAAGAAGCGGCGCGCCCCGCAGTGGCCGGGGCACGAAATTCGGCGGCGGCGGAAAAGCCCTCCTTCGCCTTTGGGCTTCGGACGGGCAAGCGAGGGCGGGCAAAAGCTTGTCCTGAGCGTAGCCGAATGGATTCCTTCCCCCCAACCCCCTTCCTTTTTGCCCGCCCGAGCGTAATCCGCCAGTTGGCGGATCAAAATTCAGCGTCCCCACTTCGCTAAAGCTACGAGGGGCAAAGTCGGATTTTCGCTAAAAAATGTTCGGATTTCGTTCAGCGTTCGGAGCCAAATTGTCTGTTTTTCTTTTTAGTTGAGAAAATAAATCTCTGGTTCGGAAGTGATTTTTACCGTATAAATTTTTGGCTAAAAATGCGATGTCCCGCTGGCTATTCTCCACAGGATTCAAACTCAGATTAATTTTGCATTGCACATTTGTAATATATTTGATATAATACCTTTACCTTGAATACTGATGAGCAATAAAGCGGTTGGTCTTTCGTAAAGAAAGCGCTTTGGAGCATTGATTCAGTATTAATTATAACCGGTACCCCGCCGGTATTTTTTTACAATATGGATGCGCAAACCAATCTTATTATATTATTCTGTTTCATTATTGTGGGTTTTTTAGTTGTTGATCTTGGTTTTCTGAATAGAAAAAGCCACAAGGTTGAATTTAAACCAGCCCTCTGCCAGTCTCTATTTTGGATTGCGATAGCGCTGATTTTTGGTTTTTTAATATTTTTATATATAGGCAAAGAAATGGCCGCCGAATTTGTGAGCGCCTATGTGACGGAAAAAATGTTATCCGTTGACAATCTTTTCGTAATGATGCTTATCTTTAGTTATTTCAAATTAGAAGAAAAATATCATCATCGAGTTTTATTTTGGGGTATTATGGGGGCGATTGTTTTTCGCGCAATTTTTATTGGAGCCGGGGCGTACATTATCCACCAATTTTACTGGGTTCTGTATATCTTCGGGGCGATTTTGCTTTATACCGGCATAAAGTTACTGCGTGACAAAAAAGAAGAGCACATAAATTTTAATAATAATAAAATCATAAAAATTGCCCATAAATATTTACCTTTCACCGCCAATCACCACAATGGCAAATTTTTTTGTCGTGAAAACGGTAAATTCATGTTTACTTCCCTGTTTCTAATAATGCTCTTAATTGAGGGTACGGACATTGTTTTTGCGGTTGATTCTATTCCGGCCGTATTTGTGATTTCGCAAAATCTATTTATCGTGTTTACTTCTAATATCTTCGCGATCATGGGATTGCGAGCGTTATTCTTTTTGATTGAAAGTGTTTTGCATCGTTTTCATCATTTACAAAAAGGTCTGGCCATTATTTTGCTATTCATTGGTCTGAAGATGCTTTCAGGGATACTCGGAGTGCACATATCATCATTAGTATCATTCGTAATCATTATGTTGGCGCTTGGTTCATCCATTGTTTTATCCATTATATTTCCTAAGAAAATTTAATCATTATTACCTTTTTTGTCACGATTGAATAGAACGCGGATTTAACGGATTTAACTGATTTTAACGAATTTTGGCCAAGTTAATCGCAATCCGTTCCGATCCACGCCAGTGAGGCTGGCAGGCGTTGAATCTGTGCTCTATTTTGTTTGTTTTTAAATAACAACGAAGTTTGGCTCCAGAATCTAACGCAACACTTGTACAATAGGTGGAGTGTCAAATTGATCCGCCAATCGGCGGAGAAATTTGACCCTTTTGCTGATTTGCCAGCCGAATTTCACTGCGACGTTCAATTCGGCGCTCCTTATGACAATTACAGATAGTATTGTTGCGTTAAAAAGTTGAATCCAAGGAACTTGTAGTGAGTTATTTTAAATATTGCGCTTTACGTGGCCAAAAAATTTGTACATATTTTTGGCTGTCATTCCCGCCTGAGTTTATTCTCGCACAGGCGGGGGCGGGAATGACAAAAAGAGATAGTTTCGTAATTCACAGTATTTACCTAATTTTGACTAGCTCACACTTCCCAAATCTCTCCACCTCAACAAGATCTCCAACCTTGTGTCCCAACAAAGCAGAGCCGAGAGGGGACTGGCGCGAGATTATTCCATTTGCCGGATCAGCTTCGGAAGCTCCCAAAATTGTGTATGTTTTCTCACCTTTGGGAGTTTTTATTATTACTGTACTGCCAAGCTGTACTACCCCGTCTTTGCCCGATTTAATCAATTCAGCGTGACTGATTCTGTACCCCAGCTTTAATATTGCACTATTAATGCCGCGTAAACGTCCCTTGGCCAGTTGATATTCCACGTTTTCAGAAAAATCTCCCAGTTCTGCCAACCGTGATACTTCTTTAGCAGCAGAGGGTCGTTTCTGTTTGAGTTTCTCTAGCTCGCGTTCCAATTCTTCATACTTATTCTTGGTCATCGCATGATCTGTTGGCATTTGCATGTATTTCCCGGGTTTTCGTTTAGGAAGTTGCATATTACAATTGAAAATAAGTTATTTTATTATATAACGGCTGCTTTTTAGTTTCAAGAGAGTTGACAAAAACCGATTTTTTTTGTATACTCCCGCAATTAAATATTCGCTTGACTTAGAGAAAAAATAATTATCCGCCTTTTAAGCCTTTAGAGCATTTTAAGCTTTTTAGGCCTTTATACCCCTTCGCCTTATTAATTCCGATCCGCCTTTTGGGCGGATTAAATTCTAATTATTTTGTTAAGTTTTAGCTATAATTTAACGTTAAGCTACGGGGTATTATACGGAATTTAAATAGCAATTGAGTATATTTTATGGAAATCAGAAACATCGCTATAATCGCGCACGTTGACCACGGCAAGACCAAACTGACCGATGCTTTGATGCGCCAGACCGGCATGGTGACAGATGAGAATATTACAATGGATTCCAATGATTTGGAGCGAGAGCGGGGGATTACGATTTATTCAAAAAACACTTCGGTTTTCTTTAATGACACTAAAATAAATATAGTGGATACCCCCGGCCACGCGGATTTTGGTTCCGAGGTGGAGCGGGTGCTTCGTTCCATTGATTCAGTTCTACTGGTGGTAGATGCCCAAGAAGGCCCGATGCCGCAAACAAAATTCGTTTTGAAAAAATCTTTGGAACTTGGGCTTAAGCCGATTGTGGTTTTGAACAAAATTGACAAGCGGGCCGCGCGGCCAGAATGGGCGCATGATAAAGTTTTGGAATTATTTATGGATCTGGGAGCCAATGATGAACAACTTGATTTTGTTACTGTCTATGCCAATGCAAAAGCCGGCATTGCCAAAATGAATTTGAATGACGAGTCTCTTAATCTTACGCCGCTTTTGGAAGCAATTTTAAAAAATGTTCCGCCAGCAATGGGAGAGATTGACAAGCCGTTTACTTTTCAGCCGTTTAATCTGGCTTATGATAATTATTTGGGCAGAATGGGAATCGGACGCGTTTATCAGGGGGTTTTGAAAACCGGTGAGAAAGTGTTTGTAAAAAAACATTCGGGCGAGGTAATTTCCGGAGCGGCGACGAAACTATTTACATTTGAAGGCTTAAACCGCAAAGAGGTAAGTCAGGTTTGGGCCGGAGATATTGTGATGATTGCCGGATTGCCTGATATTTATATTGGCGATACTGTTTGCGTGGATAAAACTCAAGAGCTTTTGCCGGCTATCAAAATTGACGAGCCCACTATTTCACTAAATTTTTTAGTTAATAATTCTCCTTTTGCCGGACAAGAAGGAAAATTTGTTACCAGCCGGCAGATAAAAGAGAGGTTGGGAAAAGAATTGGAAGTAAATGTAGGCTTAAAAATTGATTTTTCCCAAACTGATTATTGTAAAGTATTTGGCAGGGGCGAGCTCCATGTTGCCGTTCTTCTTGAAAATATGCGGCGCGAAGGATTTGAAATTCAGGTTTCCCAACCGCAAGTTATTATCAAGGATGTTGCCGGCGTTAAATCCGA
>JBAZZL010000006.1:0-38944 GCA_041658785.1 Patescibacteria group bacterium | reverse complement strand
CGCAATTTGAGAAAACCGCTATACAAACGCTAATTTCAGAAACTGAATATAAATTATCTGAAAACAGTTTGCAAAAACAGCTAGATTTACGGTATTTTTAACGCAACACTAGTGCGTGCATCGTAACATGAATCGTGTTGTGTGAATCATGTATCGTGATTCGGTGGGCGGCACAAGAGTTGAACTTGTGACCTCCATCCCGATACCGTGGGTCCGAGAAGAGTTGAACTTCTGACCTCCATCCCGATACCGTGGGTCCGAGAAGAGTTGAACTTCTGACCTCCATCCCGATACCGTGGGTCCGAGAAGAGTTGAACTTCTGACCTCCACGATGTCAACGTGGCGCTCTAACCAACTGAGCTACGAACCCACCTTATCGGGATCAACGTGGCGCTCTAACCAACTGAGCTACGAACCCACCTTATCGGGATCAACGTGGCGCTCTAACCAACTGAGCTACGAACCCACCCTATCGGGATCAACGTGGCGCTCTAACCAACTGAGCTAGCCGCCCAAAAAGAATTCCCGCGGTTGCTATTATAGCGTATATTTTTGAAATTGGCAAGAGATTCAAAAAAAACAAAATTCTCCGCTTGTTAGCGGAGAGTTTTGATTGCAAAGATGCAAATTATATGGTCAGATTGTCAACAGCGCTGGTATCAACATCATCGCTTGCGCTCATTGGAGCGCTATGACGCGGACCGCGACCGCCAACAGGCTCGTTGATCTTCAGATTGACGCGAGCATTATTTTTTGCGCCAACGATCTTGAGGAGGGTGCGGAGTGAACGCGCCGTCTGTCCTTGACGGCCGATAACGTACCCCATATCGCTTGGATTGATATCCAAAGTGATTAGCACGCCCCTTTCGTCAACTGTTCGAGTAGCCTTGACGTCGTTAGGATTATTAACGATCGCTTTTACAACGTACTCGATAAACTTTTGATCTTCGTCCATAAAATCAGGATTCAAATCTATTCTGAATAACGGGAACTGTCGACATTGTCTATTGCCTCGCCATTTATGAGGCAAAAGACCAGTTCTAGAATGGAAATATTGTAGCAAAAGCAATAATTCATGTCAAGCCCGAATTTTTGTATTTCTAACACCAATCCCCCATCATCCATATCAAATGCTTTGTTGATCATTTTCCAGCGCGTTTTTTATAACTTCCGAAAGCGCTGGATGAGACCAGACCAACCCCAGCCACTCTTCAATTGTCATTCCTTGGACCACCGGCAAAAATGCTTGATGAATCAAGTCGGTGGCGTGAACGCCTATAACATGCACGCCCAAAACTTTCTGGGTTGCTTTGTCAATAATCATCTTAACCATGCCTTCGCGTTCGCCCATAATTATGGCCTTGGCGTTGGAGGCATAAGAAGATCTTCGGACTTCGTAATCAATCCACCGTTCTTGCGCGTGTTCTTCGGTAATACCAATCTGCCCCACCTCCGGATGCGAAAATATTGTAACCGGAATATGTTCATAGTGAATGGAACGTTGTTTGCCAAGAATTATCTGCGCCACCGCTTCTCCCTCGTATTCCGCGCCATAGGCTGTAAGATTGCGAAACGCTCCATCGCCGATAAAATAAATATGTGAAATTGATGTTTGCAAATTATCATTCAAAATCACGCGGCGCCCGTCATGTTTTATGCCCAATCGCTCAAACTCATTTAGATCATAATTAACCGCCCTGCCAATCACCACCAGCGCTTTGGTAGTATGCATTTGCTTTTTTTCCTCGTTAATTTGGTAAACAATATCCGCCCCGCCTTCTCCGTCTTGACATGACAAAACTTCCGCCCCAAGATAAATCTGGCAGCCTTTTTTCTCCAGCGATTTTTTTAATATAGCCGCGATCTCGCGGTCTATCCCCGGGAGCAAGGCAGTCATTTTTTCAATCATTACCACTTCAGAACCAAGCCCGGAAAAAACAGTCGCCATTTCCACCCCGGTAACTCCGCCGCCGATAATCGCTAAACTCTTTGGAATCTCGGCTAAATCCAAAATCTCGGTGCTGGAAATTACATGTTCGCCTTTTGGCATGATTGGCAAAAATAACGAACTTGTGCCGACAGCGACAACGATATTGTCGGCCGTAATTTTCTTCTCGCCTTTCGCTGATTCAACCGTAACTTCGCGCGTTCCGGTCAACGTTCCCTTTCCTTGAATTATTTCAACATTATGCGACCCAAGAGTCTTTTTAAGCCCCAAGCCAAGCATCTTCACATTCAGGTCTTTTCTTTTCTTAACCTCTTCCCAAATAACTTTTGGTTCGCCAACTTCAATTCCAAATCTTTTGGCTTTTTTTATATTTTCCAAAATCTCAACCAAATACAAATAAGTCTTTGAAGAAATACAGCCGCGATTCAAGCAAACGCCTCCTACCGCGTCTTTCTCTATCAAAGCTACTCTCTTGCCTGCTTTCCCCAATTCCATCGCGCAACTGGTTCCCGCCGGCCCCGCGCCGATGACTATTGTGTGGTAATCAAACATATTTGATATTTTTAATTTAAAAATTGTTTCGGATTTCGATATTTGAAATTAAGATTTTATTAATAGTTCCTCCATCATCTTCTCAATCACTCTCCCGTCACATTTTTGCGGATAATTATACAACTCCTCATCCCCGGCCCGCTCGTTGTAATACGGCCGGTTGCAGTCCGAACAGCCGGAGGTTTCAAACACATTGGAATTTTTCAAAATCGCCAATAAAGCATTCTTATTATACCCAAAATCCGCAATCTGTCCATTTTTGTTAAAGCTAAACTCCCGCGCCAGATTATTTCTAATGAGATGCAGAGCGATCTGAATCCGGCGATAACTGTGAATGTCGGGCGGCCGGTTGAACTCCAAACCAGAACCCTTTACCGGCGTGAACGCGAAAAGGGCGATGATGACTTTGTGCTCTTGCAATTCCCGCGCCAACTCAACGGCCTGTTTTTCCGTTTCTCCTAAACCGATAATCAAATGCGTCGCGATTTTGCCCGGATATTTGTCGGCAACGCGCAAAACAAAATTTTTAAAAACCGCGCCGTCCCCGCCCTTGATTTTTTTGAACTCTTCCGGATCAATCGCGTCAATGCTCAAACCGATCTCATCCGCGCCGGCGGAAAACAACGCGTCAACATCGGCCAAATTGTTTGTTCTGATTGATAACGCGATTTTTTTCTTGCCCGCGATTTTTTTTATTTCTCTAACCATCTCCGGCAGACGGACAAAAATCCCCGGCGTGTTCACAACCTGCCAGCAGATTCGCTGATATTTTTTCTGCTTGTTCTTCAACGCCGTCAAAACTTCCTCAACGCCGAACTCGGGCCAGCTGACGCGGGAAAGTTTGTCTCCGCCCGATATAGTGGAATTTCTGGCTTGCGCGCAAAAACCGCAGTTGAAAACACAGCCGCCGGAATTCAGGAGGAAGATGGTTTTGGTTTTAGTCCTCACCGCGGCGTTTTTTAGGCCGAGAACGGCCGCGGAGCCGAGGGAGAGGCGGATTTTGGGGGTCATAGTAAACGAGCGAGGGACGGAGGTGGCCCGACAACCCTATCCCCAACCCCTTTCCCTTATGAAGGGAAAGGGGCTAACGATTGAATTTAAGTTGGCCTTGCTTAACGGGTTCTCCTTCCCTTCATAAGGGAAGGAGACAGAGGTAGGGTTGTCGGATTACCACCAATCCTAGCGGCAAAGAAATTTAATGAACTACTGCCAACTAGAGGTGAAATCATCGGAACGCCACCGTTCACAGCGCGCAACACTCCTCCAAACGCCCAATCTCCAACCCCATCTTCTCCGCCAACTCACGCGCCGCCGGCGTGGGCTGGACAAGGCGATCTACGCCCTCTTCCACCGCGATTTTATCCAATTCCGCGCGGTAAGCGCCGCCCGGCCGCATACAGCCGATAATCACCAATCCATCGGCAAAAACTTTTCTCGCGTGTTGTAAAACTTTCCGCACCTCCGCCAAATCCGGCTCGGCCGCGTTTTCAAACTCGGTCCCGGGCGTGGGGATTAAAACATTAAAAATTATTCTGTCCGCGCCCAATTCTTTTAATTTATCAATCGCGCCATATTCCCAGTGAATTCTCCCGCCATCAAGCCCGATCGTAATGTGCGGATAAACCTTGACTTTCGGCGACAACAATTTGTATTGTTCAATATAATCTTCGCCAGTTCGGTCTATTTTGTAAACCCGCTTGATCACGGCCGCGTCGGTCACAAAATCAAAACTGACATAATCAACGATTTTCGCCAACTCATCAACTTTGTTCGGCGCGACAAAACCCACGTGGGAATTCAAAGTATACCCTTTTTTCTTTAAATTTAATAATTCATCTTTGCGATCAAAAATAAAAGAAGAGCCGTCTGGTTTCAATCCGCCGCTGATCAGGAGATTGGTAACATTTTCCGGAATGGAATCCGCGAGTTCATTCATCTGTTCCAGATAATGCCCCTCGCAATGCGCGCACTGAAAAGAACAGCCCCTTCCGGAGAGGCTGATGGCTTTGGTGTTTTTGAGGTAGACGAATTTCACAAGCAAGCGTGGGTGTATGGTCGCAGAATATTTTGTAATATATGTCGTTAAATAAATTCACTCCGTATTATTCAATTCACCTAATTCACCTAATTGTCTAATTCACCTAATAAAATGCCCAATACCCAAACCTAGAATATTCAGTGTTCAGTGTTGGACAACTGTCTACTGATCGCTGAATATTGAATGCTCATCATTGGTCATTCTCTCATTGGGAATTTTATTAGGTGAATTAGGTGAATTAGACAATTAGGTGAATTAAATAGATGGATAAATTTACAAATATTGAAAAACCTCTCCCCTATATTCAAAATCATCCTGATTGATCAATAATCACCGGCTCTCTCGCCGCCCGAACCGCGTCCACTCTCCCCACCGGCGTATGATGCGGCGCTTGGTGCAAGAGTTCGGGATTATTTTTCGCTTCGGCGGCGATCTTTATCATTACTTCGCAAAATTCATCCAACGTTTCCTTGCTTTCCGTCTCCGTCGGTTCAACCATGAGGGCGCCGTGGACAATCAGCGGGAAATAAATCGTGGGCGGATGATAGCCAAAATCAATCAGCCGTTTGGCAATGTCCATGGTGCTGACGTGATATTGCTCTTGGTTTTTATCATTAAACACCACTTCGTGCATGCAGTGCTTGTCATACGCCAGATTATAATGATCTTTCAACCGCGCTTTGATATAGTTGGCATTAAGAACGGCGTAACGCCCCACTCTCTCGGTGCCGGCTTTGCCGAGGCGCAGTATGTAAGTAAAAGCGCGGACGATAATGCCAAAGTTGGAATAAAACGCCCGCACCCGGCCAATGCTTTTTTTATGACCGGTGGCAATTTTGTATAAATCCCCGGACTTAATTATCCGCGCGTCCGGCAAAAACGGCTCCAACTCTTTCACGCAGCCGACAAATCCGCCTCCGGGCCCGCCGCCGCCATGCGGAGTGGAAAAGGTCTTGTGCAGATTGATGTGCATGAGATCAACGCCCATGTCCGCGGGTTTCACTAATCCCAAAATCGCGTTCAAATTCGCGCCGTCCATAAAAAGCAGGGCTCCTTTGGCGTGCAATTTTTGGGAAATTTGTAAAATATTTTTGTCAAACAATCCGACCGTATTGGGGATCGTCAACATGAGTCCGGCAACTTCATCATCTAAAACTTCATCAAGCTTTTGTAAATCAACATAACCGTTTTCGTCCGACGGCACTTCCACGGTCGTCATCCCGCACATGCTCGCGGTCGCCGGATTGGTGCCATGCGCCGAATCCGGAATCAAAATTTTTGTCCGCTTCGCCTGTCCGCGGCTAATCTGGCACGCTTTTATCATCATGGCCGCGGTCAATTCCCCATGCGCCCCGGCCGCCGGCTGAAGCGTAACGCCGGAAAATCCGGTTACTTCTTTCAGATACTCCTCTGTCCGGTAAATCAATTCCAGTGTCCCCTGCGCGTATTCCTCTTCCTGCCAAGGATGAAAGTCAACAAAGCCGGATAAGCCGGACATATCTTCGTTGATCTTTGGATTATATTTCATGGTGCAGGAACCCAAGGGATAAAACCCGTCGTCCACGCCAAAAGCGCGCTTGGACAAAGCCGTATAATGCCGCACCACATCCAATTCCGAAACTTCCGGCAAATTCAACTCCCCGCGCGTCAATTCATTATTTAGTTCCGCCTCCCCCGCCAGCGCTTTTGGCAACTGAACGCCCGTGCGTCCGGCGATTGATTTTTCAAAGATGGTTTTCATAAAATCATGGATAATCCTGGCAATCATGGTAATCTGTGTGCTATTTCGAAATGGAACACAGATTACCATGATCGCCAAGATTTACCAAGATTATTTTAAATAATGGTTTCGAGATAACTCTCCATTTTATCTTTTTCGATTATCTCCGTCACGGTAATTAACATCTTACCCATTAATTCCGGATACAAACCGCCCAAATCCAACCCGCCGGCAATCTTTTTTTCTCGCAATTTTAATAAAGCCGACCGGACATCGCCAACATCCACCACAAACTCATTAAAAAACGGCGCGGAAAACGTCCGTTGCCAGCCGTTTTCGGATAACTTCTTTTGAAAATACAAACTATTCTGATGATTCAGCAAAGCCAGATCGCGCAATTTTTTTCCCAAGCTCGCGAGATAAATCACGCCGGTAAGAGCGCACCAGGCCTGATTGGAACAGATGTTGGAGCTCGCTTTTTCTCTTCTGATATGCTGTTCGCGCGCCTGCAGAGTAAGGACATACGCCTTCCTGCCCGCGGCGTCCGCGGTCTCGCCCACGATTCTGCCCGGCAGTTTGCGGACATGTTTTTCTTTCACGGCCAAAAATCCAAAACCCGGACCCCCGCCCGACACCGGCAAGCCAAAACTCTGTCCCTCGCCCACCGCGATGTTAATATCATTTTCTCCCGGCGGAGTAAGTAAGCCGAGAGACAGCGCCTCGGTAATAATTTGCGCCGTCACTTTTCCTTTCGCGCGGGCCAAGTCCGCGATCCGTTTCAGGTCTTCCACCACGCCAAAAAAATTCGGACTCTGAACAAACACGCCGGCCGCTTCTTCGTCCAGCATTTCGGCCAATTTTTCCAAATTGATCCGTCCGGTTTCCCGTTCAAACGGAACTTCCACGAGCTCCAAGTCCTTCGCGGTACAATACGTCCGCATCACTTCTCGATATTGCGGGTTAACACTGCGCGCCGCTAAAATTTTATTTTTCCCGGCCAGACCCGCGACCATGAAGCAAACCTCTCCGGCGGCCGAAGAACCGTCGTACATAGACGCGTTGGAAGCATCCATGCCGGTAAGGCGGGTAATCATTGTTTGGTATTCAAAAATGGACTGCAAAATTCCCTGGCTGATCTCCGGCTGATAAGGAGTGTAAGCCGTGTAAAACTCGCTCCGGCCAGCGAGATGAGCGACGTGCGCCGGAATATAATGTTGGTAAACCCCGCCCCCGACAAACGAAACCCGCGGATTATTATTCCGCGCCGCGAGTCGTTCAACTTCCGCCCTTGTTTCTTGTTCCGACAGCCCGGGCGGCAGATTAAACGCGCTCTTCTGAAAAATCTCAACCGGCACCGCGTCAAATAGGTCATCAATTCTGGCGACGCCGATGGTTTTTAGCATTTCTTCGGTGTCTTTTTGGGTGTGAGGGATGTAGGGCATAAATTCACTGTCATCCCGAGCGGAGTCCCGATTCGCATCGGGACGAAGCCGAGGGATCTTTCAACGCTGACGTTGAGTATATTAGTTACGTTCAAGCTGATGTCCTAAACGTCAATTTTGAAAAATTTTTTCTTCAATGGTGTTATAAACAAGTTGAGATAAATGGAGATAAAGTAGAGATAAAGAGGAAAATAATAATGGCGCCGATATGCGAAATTTTGGCCTTTTCTTCACTATCTACAGGCCGTACTTGACATCTCCAGTATACCTGATATAATTATATTAGAAAAAGGCTTTCGGCCGTGGTTTCCATACCACACTTAGCCGGAGGTTCTTTTTTGTTTTAATAAAAAATTGGGCCTTCTGCGGGAAATATCGAAATCAAAAATTTTTGTTTTTTCTTTAAATTTTCCTTGATTTGTACGCAAAATAACTCATTTTCCGCAGTGACACCATAAAAACGATAAAGCATTTCACTAGGTTTATTTGGATTTTTTGTGGAATTTGGTTTAAAGTGTGAATTTTGTAAAAGCTCAATCGCGCAGCCATAATATTGCATGCGTCTGACTCTATCCCGCCAGTTAGACTTTTCAAACAAGTGGTGCCAATACAAATCAAGGAAAATTTTATCTTTTTCAAAATACGCCGACCTGATATATGTCCGGCGTTTTGATTTCTTTTTGATTTCGGTATATAGGCCGAGAGCCTGTTTATGGACTATCTGGAAATGCGTGCCATGAAATTTTTTGGCTCTAGTTTTGTATACTTGCATAGCATAAATATTCTATCATTTTACCACCTAAAAGAAAAGATCAAAATTTGGGTGAAATAAACCTGCCTCTTGTAAAAGGCGGGTTTATGGAACCGCACATCGGCGCCATTATTATTTTCCTCTTTATCTCTATATTTTATCTCAACTCCATCTCTTTATTTTACCGCTACCCTCACTGTCTTCTAAAAAAAATAATTGATACTCGTAATAATTTATTTTCCATCACCTTCCCCCATCAGCAAATCAGCAATATGCTCCGCTTCCTGTTCCGTATATTTATGCGATATATGTTCCGGATCTCTGTTAAGCATCCACACTCCGCCAATTTCACTATTGTATTTTTCAAGACCTCTGAGATGCAGCTCACCCCAATTTTTTGATTCACCACGCGCCTTATTTGATTCTGTCCATTCACTCACCCCATCTTTTGACCAGGAAAGCATTTTACTAACGGCGTCTCTTTCGCTTAAGCCCTTTCGCGTTAAGACCCTAAAAAGATACGGAGCAAATGTCCAAAACATCGCTGTGTCCGCGCCTCCCGAACTTATTACGCCCCTTATCTCCAAAGCGGCACCCTTATCTTCCCCAAAAATGTCGTCGGCATATCGTAAATATGCCAAACTAAAATTTCTTTCCGCTTCAGACCTTCTTAACATGCGCAGTAAATGTAATTTATCTCGTGTGACTTCGTTAAGTTTTCGAGCGAAATTTTCTGGTACCTTACATTCCCCTATCGCCCGCTCCATGGCGCCAGATTCGTACAGGTATGGTTTTTCTATAATAGGAAGATCTCGCCGTAATTCTTCACGTATTTCCGCTCCAATTATTGATCTAACAGGGCCCTCGCCCCCCCTCCCCGCGGCATGTCTTATTTCATCTCTCATAAAAATTATCTCAACCTTATCTTAATTTATCTCAATTCTATTTCACATTATTTCCACCTTATTTCCTATTTCCTTTGGATTACGAAACGCCGTGGGAGCTTATATGTCATCCCTCCCCCGCCCTTCGCGAAGGGCGGGGGAGGGATATTTCAACGCTGACATTGAGTACATTAGCAACGTTCGTATATTAATGCAACATGAGTGCGTTTGCGTGTATCTGCCTGTTCGCCTCTGGTGGAAAATTTTGGCCTTTTCTTGTCCTTACTTTTTGTAGTGCTTGGTAATCTTGAAAACTTCGGCTTGGCCTTCGTCAATAAAAAACAGAGCTCGATATTTGTTATCAAGCCGGAAAGAATAAATACCGCGCCAATGTGGTTCAAGGAGTTCGGTATGCAATGATGGATGACGGAGGTTGGTCTCGAAAAGTTTTTTAGCCTTATCCCATTTGCGCCTCAAGCTGTACCTGTCAATCGTCTTTTCAACGTCGCGCCCGAGAGGTTTGATTCGCATACTTTTTGGTATAGGAAGATTTGTGCAGACCGTCTTCTAGATCGGTTAAAAATTCGTCAGTGTAGAGGTCGGCAGCGCGAAAATCTGCCACTACATCGCCGACCGGATCACGAAAGGGTAGCGCAAAAACTTTGGCGGCCATACTACGATAAGCCCCTGCTTCTTGCTTGAGACGCAAATATTCCTGCTTGGGTAAAGTGACAGTGTTATTAAGTTGTTTGGTGTGATTGGCCATAAAACAACAGTATAAATTATATAAATATGTAAGTCAAATCAATGCCCCTCCCCCGCCTTCGCCAAAAATTCTCCATACTGTTCCGCGTTCATCAAATTCGCCGTCTCCCCCGCGTTCACGCCGGTTAATTTAAACATCCACCCCGCGCCGTAAGGATCGGTGTTGACCGAGGCCGGCGCGCCTTCCAAGGCCGAATTGACCTCGCCGACCGTGCCGGACAGCGGCGCGTAAACATCGGAAACGGACTTGACCGATTCCACCACGCACGCCGGATCAAACTGCTTGACCGGTTTACCGACTTTGGGCAACTCCACAAAAACAATGTCGGTAAGCAAATGCTGGGCATGATCGGAAATGCCGACCGTCGCGGTGTCTCCTTCTATTTTTACCCATTCGTGTTCTTTGTTGTAGAAAAGACCGGGTTGTATTTTTGCTTCGGACATAATTGATTTTTAGAAATAATTATTTGAAAAATTTTAGAATGTTGTTTATCATTCTGGATAATTCACCTAATTCACCTAATTGTCTAATTCACCTAATAAAAATTCCAATTCCCAATTTAAAAAATATTGACGCGGAATAACTGGAGTGTTTGGCATTATGTTATTTGAAATTTTATTAGGTGAATTAGAGCCCGCCCTGAGCGAAGCCGAATGGGTGAATTAGACAATTAGGTGAATTTTAAACCACTGCTCACTTAACGCTTATAAAAAGGTAGTTTGACTACTTTCGCCTTCACCAAATTCTCCCGTACCTTAATCTCAATCTCCGTCTCCGGCTCGCGCAGATTGTATTCAATATACCCCAGTCCGATATTTTTGCCAAGCGTCGGGGCCGGCGCGCCGCTCGTTACTTCTCCGACCGACCTACCCGCGTGATAAATCGGGTAATGCTGGCGGGCGATGCCGCGTTCAATCATTTCAAAACCGACCAACTTGCGTTTCAGCCCGGCTTCCTTTTGTTTTAACAAAACATCCCGGCCGATAAAGTCCTTGTCAAGAGAAACGGCCCAGCCGTACACTGCCTCCAAAGGCGAATGTTCGCGATCAATGTCATGGCCGTAAAGCATCATCCCGCACTCGGTGCGCAAAGTGTCGCGCGATCCCAGACCGCAGGGCAAAAGACCCAGGGGTTTGCCGACTGCCAGCAATTTGTTCCAAATTTGGACCGCGGCGCTATTGGGCAGATACAATTCAAATCCGTCTTCGCCGGTATAGCCGGAGCGGGAGACGGTCATCGGCACCCCGTCAACCGAAATTATTTTGAAATGATAGCGCTTGATTGTTTTCAAATCAGCGTCCGTCAATTTTTGCAATATCTCTTCGGCTTTGGGCCCTTGTAAATCAATTTTGGCAACTTCGTCGCTCCGGTTCTTGACCTGAACATCCAATCCCGTAGCGTGTTTTACCACCCACTCATAATCGCCTTGCGCCGTGCCGGCGTTCACTACCAGCATAAAATTTTTATCATCATATTTATACACGGTCAGATCATCAATAATGCCGCCATCTTCGGCGCACAAAACGCACAAACTCACCTGCCCGTTTTCCATTTTGCTGATGTCCCGCGACACCACTTTTTGCAAGAGAGTAAACGCGTCCGGACCTTTCACAATAATCTCGCCCATGTGGCAGACATCAAAAATGCCGGCCGCGTTCCGGACGGCATGGTGCTCATCAATCTGATTGGTATAAATCACCGGCATCTCCCAGCCGCCAAAATCAACCATTCTGGCACCGAGATCCTTGTGGATTTGATTGAGAGGGGTCTGGAGGAGCATATTCATCGCAATGTCATCATAGGTCTAAAATTCACCTAATTCACCTAATTGTCTAATTCACCTAATAAAAATTCCAATTCCCAATTTAAAAAATATTAACGCGGAATAACTGTGATGTTTGGCATTATATTATTTGAAATTTTATTAGGTGAATTAGGTGAATTAGACAATTAGGTGAATTGTTTCGGAATTCTTACAATTTATCTCTGATAATTCCACTGCCCCCCCGCATACTTCTCCTCTGCCAATTTTCGCGCGAGCTCTGTTTCTTCTTCGCTCAACCCATCATCATAAAACTCCACTGCCGCGAAGTCCTTTTTAAATCCATCAATCAAAGCATCCACGATACTTTGAAACTCAATCGCTTTGCCCGCCTGCTGTTCAATGGAAGTAACGCGTTCTTTAATAACAGTAATCAGCTTGCCTTTCATTTTCTCGTCCGGGACTTTGAGCAAATCAAACATTTTATCAACATCTACACTTTGTAAAATCGTCCCATGCTGTAAAAGAACCCCCTGCTTGCGCGTTTGCGCGTTGCCGGAAATTTTCTTGCCGCCCACAATAATATCATTCAGCGGCACAAATTGCGCTGACAAATTAAATGCGGTCAAACCCCGGATAATCCCCCCGCAAATCCGCTGATACGAATCCAATATCTTTTCCGGAACTAAATTTAATGTCAAAGGAATATGCATGCTATAAGTAACTTCCTTGTCATGAAACACCGCCCCGCCGCCGGTCTGGCGCCGCACAATGTCCACCCCGCGCTCGCGGCATTTTTCTTCATCCACTTCCGCTTGCAAAGACTGAAAATAACCAATGGAAACCGCCGCCGGCTTCCACCCATAAAAACGCAAACTCGGATCGACTTCTCCGGAACTTATTTTTTTAATCAAAACCTCATCCAAAGCCATATTGAACGCCGCAGTATTAAATTTTGTCTGCAATAATCTGAACCGTTGCATATGCGTTTTGTCATTCCCGCGGAGGCGGAAATCTATCACTCGCTTTACGACTGAATTCCCTCCTCCGCGGGAATGACAGTTGACATGATGTAAATTTAATAATCTAAAGTTTCCAATTTCCAATTTCCAGTTTCCAATCACCCCGCCATCACCATCGTCTTCGCGATACTCCCCGCATCAAACCCAAATAAATCCAAATTTTCCTGAACAATAATTTTTTCCAATTTTTCCTTCAACGCTTCTTCGTTCAATTCCATGCCCTTGACCGCCTCTTCCAGTAGAACAATCTTTTCCTCCGGATACATAAAAAAATCGCCCGTGATTTTCACGTCCTTTATCTTCCCCTCCTCCGCTGTCAAAAAAACTTTTAACAGCTTCCCCTCCGGTACCTTGTAAATCGCTTGGCGCATATTTTGTCATCAATATAAAAATGATAACACAGAACCTTTTTGGTGTAAAGAACGCGGGCGAAAGATTAGAAGATTAGAAGATTTTTTGTCCATAAAATCTGTCAATCTTTCAATCTTAAATTAAAAACACCGTCTTTCAACGGCGCTTTTGATGGTTTATAATCTGTGGCAGGTGTTCACTGTTCAGTTTCTAGTTTCAAATTTCCAGTTTCAAATTATTTCCACATTATTTCATTCAATCGTATTTCTTATTTCTTACTCCTCTTTCTTCTCCTCCGCCTTTGGTTCTTCTACGGGTTTTACTTCTTGTTCTTGGCCAACTTCTTTAACTTCTTTGGCTTTGGCCTCTTTGGCTTGACCTGCTTTCTCATTTAATTTAATCCGCCTCTTCTTGCTGATTGATACGGATTTCTTCTTACTGCCCGTAATAATCCCGGCATTAACAAGTAAATTGTTTACGGTGTTTGAGGGTTGCGCGCCAACAGCAAGCCAATGCTTGATTCGATCTTCTTTTAAATTTATAATTTTTGGATTTTTGGTTGGATCATACTGGCCCAAAATCTCCAGACTTCCGGCTTGAGTATCTTTGTGTTTTTCCGATACGATAAAACGATAGCTGGGACTTTTTGTTTTGCCAATACGTTGCAGACGTAGCATTAACATAATGAAATTAATTAATTTATTGGTTAATTGGTTTATTATACTCAATTGTTAATTAAATTCCGTATAATACCCCGTAGCTTAACGTTAAATTATAGCTAAAATTTAACAAAATAATTGGAATTTAATTTTTGCAAAATCGGAATTAATAAGGCGAAGGGGTATAGTTATTTTTGAGAGCGAATAACTAGAAACCCAATGTGACGAATTTGTGGGCGTAAGTATAATAAAAATTGAGAAACTTGTCAAGCTTTGCCAAAACTACGCCTAGGGTGTGGATAATATCTATTGACTTCATTTGTTATTATGTTAAACTATAATAAGTAAATATGAAAATTACAGCCTCCAACAATCAAATAGTTAAAAAAAACAAGAAGACGAGCCCCTGTCTGAGGACTTAATGTTTTGTTGTATAAACATAACCATGAGCCCTTAGACGGGGCTCATTTTAATTTATAAATAAATCTAACGAATCACTTCGTTGGGAAATAAAATTAGTTTAAATATGTCTCAAAATACCGGAAATTGCCCTGAGTGCGATGCGACCATCACCCTCGCAGAAAATACTGAAGCTAATGAAATCATCACCTGTGATGACTGCGGCGCGGAACTCGAGGTGCGCGGAATCAACCCCGTTGCTTTGGAGATCGCCCCGCAAGAAGAAGAAGACTGGGGTGAATAAATACTATCTATGATCGAAATACTTGACACCACACTTAGAGAAGGCGAACAAACACCCGGTGTTTTTTTTGACAACCATATTAAATTGGCAATCGCCGAATTGCTGGAACAAGTAGGTGTAACCTATATTGAAGCGGGCCACCCGCTGGTGAGCGCGGAAATATATGATGCTGTAAAAAAACTCGCCAACAGAAAAAACCGCCAAGCAATCATAGCGGCTCATTCCCGGTGTATGCAAAAAGATGTTGATCTAGCTCTTGAATGCGGTGTCGAGTTTATCGGCTTATTCTATTGTGTCTCTGATGAACGGTTGAATGGCGTTTTCAACAACACCCTGACATCAGCCGTTGACCAAATAAACGAAGTTATCCGTTACGCAAAACAAAAAAATCCAAATATCATTATCAGATTTACGCCCGAAGATGCCGTGCGCTCGGACTTTAACAATGTAGCCAAAGCGTCTGTGGCCGCGGCTCAAGCCGGCGCAGACATTATTAGCATTGCCGATACCACCGGATATATGATTCCGGGCACCGAGCGCAATTATTTTGATTATCTAAAAAGGCTGAAAAATGTTTTCTTGGAAAACAATGTCAATCCAAAAATAGCAGTTCACTGCCACAACGACCGAGGCCTAGCGCTAGCCAATGCGCTTGATGCTTATCAAGCAGGCGCAAATATTATTGATGCAACAGTGTTGAATCTTGGTGAACGAACTGGAATCGTAGATTTGGCGCAGCTTCTCACCGTACTTACCATAGATTTTGGCGAAAAACAGTGGAATTTGAAAATCCTGCCAAAACTTTATAAGCTCATCAGCCATCATGCAAATTTTGCCATTCCTAAAAATTTCCCCATCATCGGAAAAAACGCGTTTACTCATTGCGCGGGCGTGCATACGCATGCGGCGACAAAAAATCCACTCCATTACGAAAGTCTTAATCCCGAAATTGTAAACAGACAAAGAGAAATCTGCCTCGACCACATGTCCGGCATTTCTTCCGTGCGCTGGGCATTGAAAAAAATTAATGTGGAAGCTGATGACGAGCTAGCGCAAAAAATTCTAAAACAGGTAAAAGAAATCGGCCAAAGAGGCAGGACAGTAGACTTGGATGAACTGCCTCACATTGTAGCGTGGTTCCGCGAACATGATTATTAATTAATGAACCACGACCCCGCAGCAAGCTGACAGGGAAAATTGTGATTATAAAAAACTTGCGTACAACCTAAATTTTAATCTTAATACTCATTTTAAATTTTAACTGTATGAAAATAGGATTTTTGCACTCACTGGTGCGCAAAGAAGAAAAATTATTATTGCAGGAATTCCGCCGGCGAAACAATATTGAAATCGTCATGATTGATGATCGCGAACTGATGTTTTGTCTGGGCCGCAATGATTTTGGCGTGGATCTGGTGATTGAACGCTGTATCAATCATTTGCGGGCGCTTCATTCTTTAAGATTGTTCGAAAGCGTGGGAATAAAATGCGTTAACAACTACCATACTGGCAATATTTGCGGCGATAAATTATTAACATCCATTGCCCTGCAGGAGGCCGGCGTACCCCAGCCGGAAGTCAGGGTCGGTTTTACCGAAGAATCGGCTCTGGCGGCAATTGAAGCGATGGGGTACCCGGTGGTAATTAAACCGGCCGTCGGTTCCTGGGGCCGCCTCATTGCCAAAATCAATGACCGCGATGCCGCCGAAGCCCTGCTTGAACACAAGGCGACGCTGGGCTCTTATCATCATTCTATTTTTTATATTCAAAAATACATCGAAAAAAAAGGCCGAGACATTCGCAGTTTTGTCATTGGCAACGAGTGCATCGCTGCCATTTATCGCGAATCAAAACATTGGATAACCAATACCGCTCGCGGCGGCAAAGCCAGTAATTGCCCGATAACAGACGAAATAGCCAAACTTTCATTAGCCGCGGCCAAAGCGGTTGGCGGAGGCATCGTGGCCATTGATATCTTTGAAACAGACCGGGGGCTCTTGGCAAACGAAGTGAACTATACAATGGAGTTTAGAAATAGCATTGATACCACCGGCGTGAACATTCCGGAGCGGATTGTTGATTATGTAATTCAACAAGGTAATAATTTATAACTCTATGTCTCTTACCTGCGCTATCATTGGCGGCTCCGGATACACTGGGGGAGAACTCCTGCGCCTGCTATTGGCTCATCCGAAATTCGTTGTGGCTCAAATAACCAGTGAATCAAATGCCGGCAAAAGAGTAACTGAATTGCACCCCAACCTGCGCTCTTTTACTGATCTTAAATTTATTTCCATAGAAAATCTGGAAAAAACAGACATTATCTTGGCCGCTCTGCCGCACGAAACCAGCCGAGATCTGTATGGAAAACTACGCCCGCTGGCTAATCAAGTTTATGTTGATTTGAGCAACGACTTCCGCTTGGATGACAGTTTTGTTTATGCTATGCCGGAGGTTTATCGAGAAAAGCTAAAAACCGCGAGCCAAATGGCTGGCTGCGGTTGCAATGCCACGGCCACCATCTTAGCGCTTTATCCTTTTTATAAAGAAAACTTAATTGATCAAACTCGCACCGTGGTGGAAGCCAAAATCAGCTCATCCGCTGCGGGCAACAAGCCCACTTCCGGATCGCATCATCCCGAGAGAAGCGGCGTCGTCCGTTCTTACAAACCAACCGGACACAGACATATCAAGGAAATGCGCCGCGTGCTGAATACTGACAATGTTCATTTTTCCGCCACCTCAATTGAAATGGTGCGCGGAATCTTGGCCACCGCGCACGTGTTTACCAAAGAAAAATTAACTGATAAAGATATTTGGAAGCTATATCGTTCATATTATGGTGAAGAGCCCTTCATCAGAATGGTAAAAGAACGCGCCGGGGACTATCGTTATCCAGAACCAAAACTTTTGCGCGGCACAAACTTTTGCGACATTGGTTTTGAGGTGGATGATGCCAGCAACCGTATTGTGATAATGTCGGCCATTGATAATCTGGTGAAAGGCTCGGCCGGCCATGTGGTCCAAGCGCTAAACATTCGTTTCGGATTTGATGAAAGATTGGGACTTGAATTCGCCGGGCTGCATCCATGTTAACTTACTGATAACGGATAATCCTGATTTACTGATAAGTGACCGAGATAGGAATCCGTAAATCAGGATTATCCGTTATCCGTAAGTTAAGTTATGCTAATAATAAAAATCGGCGGAGGAGCGACAATCAATCATGAAGCGATTATCAAAGACCTGGCGAACATCAAGGAACCATTTTTGGTTGTACATGGCGCCAATGCTTTGCGTGATGAGTTGGCAAAAAAAATTGGTTATAAAAAACAAACTATCACCTCCCCCACTGGCTATTCCAGTGTTTTAACTGACGCGGCAGGCATTGACATCTTTCTCATGAGTTACGCCGGCATACGCAATAAACGTTTGGTGGAAATGGCGCAAAAAAATGGCATTAACGCTATCGGCCTCACCGGACTTGACGGCGGCTTAATTCGCGGGGAAAGAAAAAAAGCCATTCGTGCGGTGCAAAACGGAAAAACAATTATGATCCGTAATGACCTATCAGGAAAACCAAACGCCATTAACGTTGGGTTGATCCAAACGCTCCTATCTTCTGGCTATGTTCCATTTATCTGCCCGCCAATTTTAAGCGAAGAGGGCGAAGCGCTAAACACCGAAAACGATTCTATCGTCTCCTTGCTGATTAAAGAGCTGGGCAACGTAACAACCATCATCCACCTGTTTGAAGCGCCGGGATTATTAAAAAACAAAGATGACGAATTAACCTTAATTCCCAAAATAACTCGAGCTGAACTTGAGCAAGCAGAAAGTGAATATACTACCGGAAGGATGAAAAGAAAAATGCTCGCAGTAAGAGAAGCTTTTGAAAGCGGGGTTGAGAGGGTTATTTTTGCTGATGGTAGGGTTGAAAATCCGATAAGTAAAACGCTAGAAGGCAAATGTACAATTATCCAATAATCGATTTCGTACTTTCATACATTTCGTAATTTCGCACCTCTATGAATATCCAAGAAACGGAAAACAAATACTTTTTGCCGGTTTATGGCAAACGAGATATTTCCTTAGTTCGCGGCGAAGGAGTTTATTTGTTTGATGAAAATAATAAAAAATATCTGGATTTTATGTCAAATTACGGCGCCAATTTGCTCGGGCATGCCAACCCGCATGTAACCGAGGCAATCCGCGATCAACTGGGAATACTCACAAACACGCATGGCAGTTTTTGCAATGACGCGCGGGCAAAATTTTTAGCCAAACTGCACAGCATTACTCCGCTTGATTACACTTTTTTATCAAGCACTGGCACGGAATCGGTTGAGGCGGCGATCAAGTTCGCCAAGACAGCGACAGGCCGCAATGGTTTTATTTCCGCTAAAATGGCTTATCATGGCCGCACTTTGGGTTCGCTTTCCGCGACTGCTTCGTCCAAGCATCAACAGCAATACCTGCCGTTGTTGCCCGGTTTTGTTCACGTGCCTTACAATAGCGTAACCGCGATTGAAGAAGCGCTGGATAAAAAAATAGCCGCCGTGATTTTGGAACCGATTCAGGGCGAGGGCGGCGTCAATGTGCCGGATGAAAATTATTTGAGCGCAGTCAAAAAATTGTGCGAAGAAAATGGTTCACTTTTGATTTTAGATGAAGTGCAGACCGGACTGCGCACCGGCAACTGGCTGGCCAGCACGCATTTTAATGTGGCGCCGGATATTTTTACCATGTCCAAAGGTTTGGGTAATGGATTTCCGGTGGCCGTCACTTGCGTTTCAAAATCAGTGGCGGAAAAAATTCCCAAAGGTTCGCATGGCACCACTTTCGGTGGCAATCCCGTCGCTTGTCGCGCCGCTTTAGCCACTTTGGAAGAAATTGAAAAAAACAATCTGCACGCTCATGTGCGCGAAATCGGTGCCTACCTGCTGGAACAATTAAAAGAGATTAAAAGTCCGATGATTCGTGAAGCGCGCGGCTTGGGACTAATGGTCGCCGTTGAACTGAAACAAAAAGCCGGTAATTATGTCAAGCTCATGCAGGACGCGGGACTGTTAACTATGAATACCGGCAATGTCATTCGCCTTTTGCCGCCGATTGTAATTACGAAAGAAGAGGTTAATGAAGGGTTAAGTATAATTGAGGCAACTTTAAATTCGCAGGAGTGACAAATTGAGCCTCGCGGCGAAATTTGTCTCGCGTGCGATAACGAAATTCATCCCGCGAGGGACTCATTTCGTCATTCCTTCAATTTTTGCTATGAACCAAAAAATAGCGCTGCTCAAAAACCTAGTATCAATCCCCAGCGTCTCTACTCATGAGTCAGAAGCGGTCGATTTTTTAATTGGCGAAGCGCAAAAATTAAATTTTGACGAAGTAAAAAAAGACGGAGCCGGAAATTTTGTTGCGCGGAGAGGAAACGGTGAAAAAACCATTTTGCTGGTCGGCCACATTGATACCGTGCCCGGCGATATTCCTGTAAAAATAAAAGATAATAAACTCCATGGCCGCGGTTCGGTGGATGCCAAAGGCAGTCTGGCAACTTTTGTCTGGGCGGCGCGCGAAGCAGAGCTTCCAAAAAATTTAACGGTAATTATAATCGGCTGCGTGGAAGAAGAAATTTACACCTCAAAAGGCGCGCGTCATATTCTGGATAAATATAGTCCTGGCTTTATTATCATTGGCGAGCCGAGCGGCTGGGACAGAATTACCATTGGCTATAAAGGCGGATTGCGTTTTAATTATAAAGATAACCAAAGTTTGGCGCACGCTTCCACCGGACAAAACTCCACCACGGACAAAGCGGTTGATTTTGTAAACGAAGCGCGAGCTTATCTTTCTAAATTCAAACCAAAACAATCCGGTATTTTTTATGAACCTCATTTTGAATTGCGTTCTTTTAATACTTCCCACAACGGGTTGACAGAACGAGTGGAGCTAAACGGCAACCTGCGCGTGCCGCCCGGTTTTGAGGTTCTCGCGTTCAAAAATTTTTTATCAAACTATCCGGTTGAAATAAGCGAAGACATCGCGCCAATCGCGGCAGAAAAAAATAACGATTTAGTAAAAGCATTCTTGGCTTCAATTCGCCACTCGGGAGGCGAGCCGCGTTTCGTCAAAAAAACCGGTTCTTCTGACATGAACATCCTGGCCTCATACTGGCCAAAAATTCCTATCCTCGCCTACGGCCCAGGCGACTCCAAGCTGGATCACACTCCGGATGAGCATCTAGACTTAGAGGAATATTTAAAATCAATCAATGTCTTGAAACAAACATTGCCAAAAATATAAAATCACCCGCCTCTCGCCGGTGATTTTTATTTTGGGTCCAAATTATTCTTTTGAAGCTTGTATAATCGCCCTAGCCACAATCTTGCTCACCTCCCTATCAAGCGGATCTGGAATTATTTTCTCGGCAGTCGGCTCTTTTACATAATCGGCGAGAGCTTTAGCCGCTGACATTTTCATTTCATCCGTGATGTAACGGATCCGCGCGTCAAGCACGCCGCGGAATACGCCGGGAAATGCCAATACATTATTCAACTGATTGGAAAAATCACTTCTGCCGGTAGCCACAATTGCGGCGCCAGCTTTCTTGGCTTCATCCGGCATAATCTCCGGAATTGGATTTGCCATTGCAAAAACAATTGAATCATTGTTCATTGACTGAATCATTTCCGCGGTGACAAGTCCGGGCCGGCTCACGCCAATAAAAACATCAGCGCCGATCAGCGCCGCATTAAGCGGACCGCAGATATTAGATTTATTTGTTTGTTTTAAAAGTTCTGTTTTCACGCCATTCAAGGCGGTGCGTTCACTGCATATCAATCCCTGTGAATCAACCAGCAAAATATTTCCGGCTCCGGCTTTCAACAATAATTTAGCGGTGGCAACCCCGGCCGCCCCCACGCCATTGACAACAATGGCCGCGTTCTCTATCTTCTTGCCAACGACCTTCAACGCATTACCCAAACCGGCAAGCACGACAATGGCTGTGCCGTGCTGATCATCATGAAAAACCGGAATATCCACTTTTTCAATCAACTTCTGTTCAATTTCAAAACAACGCGGGGCTGAAATATCTTCCAAATTTATGCCGCCAAACATTGGCGTGATAAGTTCAACGGTGCGGACAAATTCATCAACGTCTTTCGTCTTCACGGCGATTGGAAAAGCATCCACGTCTGCAAATTCTTTAAAAAGCATGCACTTCCCTTCCATCACCGGCAGGCTTGCTTCCGGCCCAATGTCTCCCAAACCCAACACCGCGCTTCCATCCGTTATTACCGCCACCAAATTATGCTTGCGCGTGTAGTCATATACTTTGGAAATATCCGCTGCTATTTCCTTGCACGGCGCCGCCACTCCCGGGGTATACGCTACGCTCAAATCATCCCGCGTTTTAAGTTTTTTTCTTGAAATCACTTCTATTTTCCCTCCCAATTCTTTATGAAACTCAATTGGATCAAACATAGGCCAAATTAAAAAATATTTTAATCCATCTCCGCTTGCCCGCCAAACTTAACACCGACAATCTTACTCATCCCGTCATTGCCCATAGTTACGCCGTACAGAGCATCGGACGCATGCATGGTGGCTCGGTTGTGAGAGATTAGAATGAATTGCGACTGCTCTGCCAGCTCAATAAGAATTTTTGTAAATCTAACAGAATTCGCCTCATCCAGCGCCGCTTCCACTTCGTCCAACACTACAAATGGCGATGGATTGGTATGTAAAATAGCGCAAACCAGCGCGATGGAAGTCAATGTCTTTTCTCCGCCAGACAGCGCCGCCAAATGTTTAATCCTTTTCCCAGGCGGATTCGCCACGATGTCTATTCCGGCTAGGATTTTTTTTGATCTCTTTTTCTTATTATCCTCTTCAACACTATTATCATCAGATGATAAGTGATAGGTGATAGGTGATATTTTTTCCTGACCATCGTTATCACCAATATTATCACTTATCACTTTATCACTTATCACTTCGTCCTCATAAACTTCAATTAGATCCGCTTTTCCCCCTTCAAATAGTATAGAAAAATATCTAGAAAACTCGCGTCTTATTTTTTTAAACGCCTGATCCCGGGTCTTTTTCATGATCTCATCCAGTTCAATAATTAATTCTTCCAGATCTTCAATCGCTTTTTTTAAATCATCCAGCTGGGTTGCCAAGGTTTCATGGCGCGCCTTCGTTTCTTGGTATTCCCCGGCCACTTCATCATCAATCCCGCCAATGAGCGACAACTGGTATTTTAATTTCTGAATTTCCACTTGCGCTTGTTCCAGATTATCCGCGTTAAGCATTCCCGCGTTCTTGCCGGCAATTGATTCAACGGTTGTGTGCATTTCTTGATAAACTTCATTGCCTAAATCTTCCTGTTTGGTTTCGTATTTGGCCAAATCAATTTGTTTGCTGTTTTTTTCATCTACCAAAATATTTAATTTTTTCTGTTCAGCCTGCATTGCGTCTTGCAAAGCAAATACCCGCTGTTTCTTTTTTTCTTCTTCTTCATTAAACCGATCAATCTTTTTTTGCGTTTTAGCCAATTCAACCTCTGCCTTCTCCAACTCCAATGCCAACACTTCTTTTTGCTTGCCAAGTTCTTTCATGGCCGAATCATATTCATCCGGACTCATGGTATGGAGCGATAATTCTTGTTCAAACGAAGCGCTCTCGCGGTCAATCCCTTGTTTCTTTATTTCCGCAAGCTCACTCTTGCCCTTGGCTACTTGCAAACTGGTCTCCAGTTCGCGCGAATGGCTTTGCTGTTTTTCATAAAGTATTTCTGATCGATCCAATTCTTTCTGCAATTTCTCTGTCTCAACTTCAAGATCTTCGGCATTGCCGGAAAATAGATATGGAGAACTGCCTTGAGAAAAACTAAAGCCGTTGCGTTTTTGGCGGGAACGAAATCCGCCCTTCATGCTGCCGCTTCGCTCCAAAACATCACCATCTAATGTGACCATTCTAACTTTGCCAATGCCAATTGCTCGCGCTGCTTCAATATTTTCCACGATCAGAGTGTTGCCAAAAATGTAATAAAAAATATTGGCAAACTTTTCATCAAATTTAATCAGATCTGTGGCCAGCCCCAAGACTCCTTTGTAACGCGACAGCTCTGCCAAATCTTGCGAAACCATTCTTCCCTGTACTTTATTTAAAGGCAAAAAAGTGGCAATGCCTAATCTTTCCGTCCGCAGATATCCAATGCACTCCTCGGCTACTTTATCATCTTTAACTACGATTGAAGAAAGATGCGAGCCAGCCGCCACGTCCATCGCGAGCTGATAGCGCTCGTCCACCGAACCCAACTGGGCCACCGCGCCATACACGGCGCCAAACCGATGGCGTTCTTCCAAAATCGCTTGCACCGCTTTTAACCCGGTAAGCTGAAAATAATTCTGCTCGCTTTTTCTTTGCGCGACCTGCTGGTTTAGCGTGGCAATTTTACCCCGCAAAGCAGTGCGCGCAATGGATTTTTCTTCTAACTCCTGCCGTTCTTTTTTAATTTCTTCGGCCAATTTTTCCACCTTTGCCAGCGCTTCTTCCAATTCTTTGCTGATATTTTCCTGTTCAATTTTTAATGATTCAATCTTTCCACTAAGCCAGCCAACATTTTGCTTGCCGGCTTTGGCATATTCGGCCTGCATCTTGCCGGACAGCACCGCTTGTTCTCTTTCAAGTTCATTTTTTTTCTGCGCAATTTCCCGATATTCTTTTTGCAAAACTTCAAACGCCTCTTGCCTTGTCCCCTCTCTGGCCAAAATTGACAGCTCTTCTTGCAACGCGGTCAATTTGCTGTTTAATTTTGTATAATTTCGTTCAATTTCGTTTAATTCTTTTTGCCAAGCGTCAATATGCGTTTGATTGTATTGGAACAGAGTAGAAAAATACTGTTCCTGCAATTCCCGCAAAGATAATTCAACCTCTTGCCGTTTTTCCAATTTCTTAACTTGTCTAGACAATGTCTTTAGGCGCGGTTCAATTTCATTTAACACCATCTCGCCTTGAATAATATTTTCCCGCGTGCGGTTTAATTTGAGAGAAGCCTGATGCCGTTTGATCTGAAACTCTTTTATGCCAGATGCTTCGTCAAAAAAATCCTTGCGTTCAACCGCTGACTGCAAAATTATCTCATCAATCATGCCCTGGCTTACCACGCTGTATGAACCTTGGCCAAACTGCGCTTGGGCTAAAAGAATTTGCAAATCAAGCAAACGAACGCTATTGCCGTTCACTAGATATTCACTCTCTCCCGTGCGATACAGCCGGCGGGTAATGACTAGTTCTTCATAATCAATCGGCGCGCGGCCGTCGGAATTATCCAATGTTAAAGTAACGCTCGCCAAACCCAGCCGGCCTTTGGCGTCTGAACCTGAAAATATCACATCCTCGCTCTTTTTCGCTCGGAGCTGGGCCATCCTTTGCTCGCCCATTACCCAAAGAATGGCATCAGCCACATTACTCTTGCCACTCCCATTCGGCCCCACAATGGAGGTAATACTATAGCGCCGGTTAATTCTTCCCTGAAAATCCAAAACCACCTTTTGGGCAAAGGACTTGAAGCCGTTGATTTCGATGGACTTGAGGTGCATAAATTGGCATAATTATACCATCTCTTGACAATCGCTCGCAAGTATTTTATAATGATCCGCTTTGTACAAAATACAATATACATGGAATAAAATACAATTTGTATATTAATCCATGTATTTTGTATACTGTTATTGTTATGCAAAGAATCTCCAAACAAATCTACACCAAAATTACGCAGGCGAGACACGTCATGCTTGTTCCTCATAAAAATCCGGATGGGGATGCTTTGGGCTCGGTTACAGTTTTAATCCACTGGCTCCGAAAATTAAACATTGAACATACTGCCTACTGCGCAACTGATATCTCTGGAAAACACAGCTATCTCCCGCACCTTGACAAATTAAGCCAAAACGAATCGGTCTGGAATGAACCCAAGTTTGATGTGATGATTGTGCTTGACTCTGGCGACCTTAAGCACGCGGGCGTTGACGCGCAAATAAAAAAACTATCTATTCGCCCTTTCATCATCAACATTGACCACCACGCGACAAATGAACACTATGGCGATCTAAATCTAGTTATCACCGAAGCGTCTTCTACCACCGAAATTATTTACAAACTTTTCAAACACAACAATGTCCTGATTGACAACCACATGGCTACCTGCCTTTTGACCGGTATTTTGACTGATACCGACAATTTTACCAACTCGGCCACTACCATGCACTCGCTCCAAATCGCGAGCGAACTCATTGGCAAAGGCGGAAATATTAATTTAATCAAAGAACTGATTTTTAAAAACAAATCTATTGGCGTCTTAAAACTTTGGGGAGCGGTTCTCTCGCGGCTCGCCAAACATGATACGCACGAAATTGTGTACAGTTATGTTACGCAAAAAGACCTGGCAGAGCATAAAGTTGACGAATCGGATCTGGAAGGCATTACCAATTTTATGAATAACTTATCCGAAGGCAAAGCCGCGTTGATTTTGAAAGAACTGCCTGAAGGAAAAGTAAAAGGCAGCTTCCGCGCCACCCGCGATGACATGGATGTGTCGGCAATCGCCAAAGCGCTGGGCGGAGGAGGACACAAGAAGGCGGCGGGGTTTACGGTTTCTGGTTCTATCGACGAAGCGCTAAAGAAAATTTGGGAGGTAATTAAAAATTTGGAAGATAAAAATTAAAAAAAACTACAATTCTTACTTTACATTAGTACAATTATCTGTTATTATTTATATATATGAACAACAACACTCAAAATCCATCAAACCAACATTTAATCCCCACCGTCATTGAAAAAACCTCTTACGGCGAACGGGCGTATGATATTTATTCACGATTGCTGAAAGATAGAATAATTTTCCTAGGCAGCGCGATTGATGATGGCGTAGCGAACACAGTCATCGCTCAAATGCTGTTTTTGGAAAACCAAGCCCCTGACAAAGATATTAAACTCTACATCAATTCTCCCGGCGGGTCAGTCACTTCCGGCTTGGCGATCTATGACACAATGCAGTACATCAAACCTGATGTTTCTACTATCTGCATTGGCATGGCCGCGAGCATGGCGTCAGTACTTCTCGCCGCTGGAAAAAAAGACAAAAGATTTTGTCTGCCCAATAGCGAAGTAATGATCCACCAAGTAATGGGTGGCATGGAAGGCCAGGCCTCGGACATCAAAATTCATGCTGAAAGAATTCTGAAAATCAAAGATCGGCTGAATCAAATCTTGGTAAAACATACTAGCCAGGAATTGAAAACCATAGAAAAAGATTCGGACCGAGATTTCTTTATGACCGCGGCAGAAGCAATGAAATACGGAGTGGTGGATAAAGTGATTGAGTAAAACACCACAACACTGAAACACTACAACACTGAAACACATAGACAATTTAGAGTATAAATTTATTAATATACTGTGAATTACGAAACTATCTCTTTTTGTCATTCACAGAATATATTTATGTGTTTAAGTGTTTAAGTGTTTAAAAATAAAAACGCCCCGTAGAAACGGGACGTTTTTTCTATTTGGAGTGATCCTCCAAAATCTGCATCCAAGAAGGTCTGTCTTAGGGAAAGTGCGAGCAGAAGCCTGCATTATCCTATGAACAGACCTCCATGCTTGTCGTGGATACAGATAAAAAGCGACTTGAGGCAGTATAAAACTGACAAATTGCCTATATATCCATACCCATAAGGTGCAAATGTCGTCCGCCACAAACCTGTCTCTATGGCATTTCACGCTAAATATCTGGGTGTATCAACCAAATCAGACCGGTAAATTGTGACAAACATTGTCAAATTGACTAAACATTGTAACATAGATTCAATTTCTTGTCAAGTGTAATTCTATGAAATATTAATTTCTGGGCTAAAATAAGCTAAAAAATCTGCATAAAAGCAGACTTTTAACACCTTAAATCTTATTTTTTATTTCTACTATCCAGCCGCCCCGGCATCTTTCACCTCCTCATCATTGTTCTCGTTATCAACCGAACAACTATCATCACCTTCCTGGCATTCTGTTTTTTCTGCTACGCCAATCAGACAAATCTTTGGCAAAGATCTATAATGGCTGGTAAACTCGCGTTCTTCTTTCGTACCGTCCGGAAATTCCCGAATATATGTGAATGATGCGTTCGCGCCCCGAAACGCATTTTGGCATTTGCGCTCACCCGGCGCGAGTTCTTTCGTTTCTATTTCAACCGGTTCGCCAGCTCCAAACCATTGCGATACGGTCGGATGAGTATAATAACCTTTTCTTCCATCGCTCGTGCCCCATAATGTAAACTCAAGTTCCTCTGTTTCCGTATTCATATATGCCTGCAAAAGCAAATAATATCCGGTATCGTTTACAAATCTAAAATCAGGATTCGGATCATAGACAGTGGCATCAGTTCCCGGATTGCCGTTCACCGGATCATTATAATGAGATACAACCAGCGAATGGTTGCGGCGCTGAGTGATGGGCATGCCGCTATTCATTGCCATGCGGAAAAGCGTAGTGCCGATTTGGCATAAACCGCCGCCGATTTCCGGCTTGAGCTCGTCGCCCTTAATTACCAGCTCCGGATAATACCCGCCAGCCAGAGTAAACGGCCTCAAATATCTCAGGGTGGAAAATTCTTCTCCGGGTTTGATTAAAACACCGTTCAATTTCTCAACCGCGTTTTTGATATTTCTCTTGCGATTGTATGGGCTGTTGGAATAATCGGAAATTCCCACGCCCAAAATTTCTGAAATTCCTAAATTATTTACCTCGCCGGTCTTAATATTCGGCTCAACGATATCCACGACAATCTGAACCCCTTTTGAAACCACCTCATCATGCCATGTGCGCTGTAAAAACGCTTCATTGATTGCCAGATAGCTCTTCTCAATATTTACTTTCACTCCCGGACGCGATCCCTGAAACTCCGCCGCGTTGCCATCATCTCCAATCTCAAACTTGGCATCTTTGGCCTCCATATCTACTTTTGGTTCAATTGTTTCTTTCAGATATGAAACTAACAATTTTTCATCAAGCCCAAAACCAAACTTATCTTCACTTATCTTTTGGACTTGAGTCCAGCGGGCAAGATCTTCCATTGACAGCGTCCACAAATATTCCTTTCTGGTATATGGGTCAGTGTATGTTAGTTGCAAAGATCCAGCATTGACGACTGCCCCCAACCTATTTTCAATCACCAAAACATCAGCTAATACTACCGCAGGCTCTTTTGTTTCTCTATCTATTTTTAGATCAACGCTCTCCAGACTGGCCCAATCAGAAATAATCCGGCCCATAACATTTTCATAAGAAAACACTGCTCCTGGCGAAGAACTTACATATTCATATTTAAGCGGCGACACCGAAATAATATTTATCGACGAATTGGCAGGTTCAGATTCATATTTAAAAATTTGATCTGATATCGCCCCCATCATGCGATTTTTATCTACGATTATTTGATCAACCAGAGATAAATGCGGACGCCTGACCCTGCTCATTATGGCCACCAGCGCTCTTGTCAGCGTGTCTGAATTTTTGCCGTAGTCCAAAAGGACGCCAACCGCGGCGCCAATGTCAATATCAATAAGCTCGGATGAATTGCCGTCGGCTACTACCACTGGATAAATTACAAAAGACTCTGGGCCATTATTTGTGTCAAAAGAAAAATTCATCCCTTCTGAAACCAATTTATCGCTCATCATTTCAAACAATGTAATCAAAGAATCTCTATCCATTCCGCCAACTGGAATATTTCCCACAAATACGCCGGGCAAAACACGATCTTGGTAAGCGCTTGAGTAAGCAATCAGACCGGTAAAAATTATGCCAATAAAAACAATGGCCGCCGCCACGACTACCCAAATCCGATGCCAAGAAAAAACAATTTGTTTTTCTTTAAAAAAATTCATACTCAACTCACCACCCGATCATTCAAACAAAATCAATAGACGGATTAATCGTCTGTCAGCAGGCGGTTAGGCTCCCAAATGGCTGGATGGTTGGCATCACTCTTCTATTATTGTCACTTGAATCTTTGCCTCTGTCCTTTGTTTTGGAACACGAACCACCAAAACGCCATTTTTATATTCTGCTTTGGCCAAATCTGCCTTTACTTCTACTGGTAATACAATACTCCGGGAAAAATTTCCCCAAAAACACTCTTCATGAAAGGTATTTTTCGCCTCACTTTCTTTAACTGGCCGCAAGCGCTTGCCTCGGAGAGTAAGCAAATCATTATGAATGTAAACTTGAATATCGCTGGTATCCGCGCCCGCCATAGTCGAAATGACAATCACTTCCTCCGCTGTCTCCAGCACATCAACCGCGAGCTGCCCTTCAGGATGCTCCGCGTGCCAATCTTCTGGCGCGCCATTGCCTCTCGGAATGGCTCGAACAACCGCGGGCTTGTCCGCCGCAGTATCCAGGATCATTTCAAAAAGAGGGGAATTTTGTTTTATTCCGCTTTTTTTCATATGCGGTCAGTATAGCAGATATTTGTCATCAAGAAAAGATGGAGCGAAATTTCCAAAATTAGTAATACCAAACAAAAATTTCCTTGTCCTTCTTTTATCTTAATTTTACATGTTTTAAACGTAAAGCATTAAGCACCACGGAAATACTGCTAAACGCCATAGCCGCGGCGCTTATTTTTGGATTAAGAAAACCAAATGCCGCGATCGGTATGCCAACGGTATTATAAATAAAAGCCCAAAATAAATTCTGTTTGATATTATTGAGCGTGGCGCCGGAAAGCGCGATTGATTCTGATGCTTTCAACAAATCGCCTTTAACGAGTACAACATCCCCTGTTTCCATCGCCACATCAGTTCCGGTTCCCATGGCAATACCCACATTCGCCTGCGCCAGAGCCGGCGCATCGTTGATGCCATCTCCGATCATCGCCACAAATTCGCCCTTGGCCTGCAAATCTTTTATCACTTGGACCTTGTCTTCCGGCATCACTTCCGCTCGCGCCTCGTCAATTCCAACTTGTCTGGCAATTTCTTTGGCTACCGCTTGGTTATCTCCGGTTAACATGATAGTTTTGATGCCGCGCTGGCGCAGATTCTTAATCGCTTCTACCGAAGTTTCTTTCAGTCCATCTTGCACCGCAAAAAAACCAATAAATTTATTATTTTCGGAAAAACCAATTAAAGTAAAACCCTTGCTCTCAAAATCCTTGATTTTATCTTGATGACCACCCAGATCAACTTTGTTCTCACGCAAAAAATTGATACTGCCAATGCGATAGAGCTTGCCGGCATATTTTCCTTCTATTCCTCGGCCGGTAACAGCCCTAACATCCGAAACAACGACATCTTTTTTAACAACCTTTTTTTGTAAAGTCCAATTGACAATACTCTTGGCAAGCGGATGTTCAGATTGCGATTCCAAACCGTACGCTACTGGAAGTAATTCATCTGCTTCTTGATCTATTGCCACCCATTCCTGCACCGCTGGCTCTCCTTTGGTAATCGTGCCGGTTTTATCAAAGGCGGCAGCGGTAATTTTGTGCATTTTTTCCAAACTCTCGGCGTTTTTGATTAATATTCCCATACTGGCTCCTCGCCCGGCGCCAACTACAATAGAAATCGGCGTAGCGAGCCCCAACGCGCATGGGCAAGCAATGATCAGCACCGTAACGGTAAAAATTAATGCCCTGGCAAAATCTCCTCCCAGCCAAAACCAGCCGGCAAAAGTGAGAATCGCCACAATCAGGACGCCCCAAACAAAAAACTTTGATACCAAATCAACTAATTTTTGAATCGGCGCGCGCGACATTTGCGCTTCTTGCACAAGCTTTACAATATGAGCAAGCAATGTGTCCGCGCCGACCTTTTTGGCTTCCATGGTGAATGTCTGATTCTCGTTGATTGTCGCTCCAATAACGCTGTCTCCAACCTTTTTTTCCACCGGAATACTTTCACCCGTTACCATTGATTCATCTATTGTGGCCGCGCCTTCCGCGATAATGCCATCAACCGGTATTTTTTCGCCAGGCTTTACCAAAAGCTTATAACCTGGATTAACTGCTTCTACCGGTATATCCTCAATTTCGCCGTTATTATTAACTCGATGCGCCATCTTTGCTGAAAGTTGCAATAGCTTTTTTATGGCTTCCGACGCTTTGCCTTTGGCGCGCGCTTCCAAATAACGGCCAAATAAAATAAAGGTAACAATGATGCCCACATCAATAAAATACTCCGCTCGCGCCGGAGCAAACAGAACAGTAAATGAAGAATAAAGAAAAGCGGCGCCGACTCCCAAGGCAACCAGAGTATCCATGTCCGGGCGGCCTTTCAATAAATTGGGAAGGCCGACTTTAAAAAAATCACGGCCGGCATACAACACACCCAGTGAAAAAAACAGCATAAGAACACCGCCCGGTTCCATATCAATGCCAAAAGTGAACAGCAAAATTAATAAACTAAAAACAAAAGCGATAATTACCTTATTCAACCGTTCCTTAATCGCTTTCCCGCCTTCTGCCGCGGCGTGAGCCGAGTGATCTTCGCTCCCGCCCGTCATTTCATGATTGCTCATTAGGCTGCCATCCGGCATTTTATGGGTAGAATAATTTTTGGCCGCCGGTTTGTTTTCTGCTGGAATAGCGCTATAGCCGGCTTTTTTAATCACGCTAACAATGTCCTCCACGGAAAGCGTTGACTCATCATACTCAACTTCGCCCTGTTCTGTCGCGAAATTAACCCGCGCGCTTTTTACGCCCTTGGTTTTTTTGAGATCGCCCTCAATATGCGCCACGCAGCTGGCGCAATTCATGCCTTGAATGTCAAGTTGTATTTTTTTTGTCATAGATTCTTTTTTAAAAATAATGAACTACCCCGCAGCAAGCTGACGGAGTATCACAGTGGAAATTATCCTTTTCCGATGCAAGCATCGGGGAATTAAACCACCGTGATCCGTTCTATTCAGTTTTAATCCATTTTAATCAGTGTAATCAATGATTAAAATTTATTTTCAATTCCCACCGCCTCTGAAATATTTTCAAATCCATCTTTCTCTAATAAACGAACCAAGCCCTGATTTATCTCGCCAATCACTTGCGGCCCCTCAAAAATCATGCCGGTAATGAGCTGGACAAGCGAGGCGCCGGCTTTTATTTTTTCATAAGCATCTTCTGCGGTGAATACGCCGCCGGTCCCGATAATCACATACCGGCCTTTTGTCTTTTGGTAAACATATCTAATCACTTTATTCGGCAAACTATGCAATCCTTTGCCGCTGATACCTCCTTTGTCTGAAACTTTTTTGTCCTTAAGGCTCTCATGCCGCTTTTTGGTAAGATTCGTGCAAATAAATCCATCAATACCGTACTTGCCGGCAATTTCAATAATATCATCTATCTCTTTATCGCTTAAATCCGGAGATAATTTGATAAATACCGGTTTCTTTTTAGGAATGCTGAATATTTCTTTCAGCAGTTTATCCAATGACCCTGGATCGATGAAAGGCTCTCCGCCATACGCGTTAGGACAGCTAATGTTGATAGTAACATATGAACCAACGCCGCCCATAACCATAAAAGCTTTTACGTAATCTTTTATTCCCGCTCGCAAATCAACCGTATCTTTGGAATTCGTCTTGGCAATGCTCACGCCAATGGGAATTTTAAACTTCTTGCCTTTCAAATTTTCCGCAATGGCCTCGCATCCATAATTTTTTAAACCATAATAAACAACTAACCCTTTTGATCTTTTCAAACGCCACAGCCTGGGCTTTGGATTCCCTGCGCATGGTTCTCCGGTAATTGACCCGACTTCCGCGAAACCAAAACCGACAGACGGTAAGATGTTCACGAGCTCCGCGTCCTTGTCAAAACCCGCCGCCAGTCCAATCGGATTGAAAAAATGGATGCCCAAAATATCCTGCGCTAATTTTTTGTTTGAATAAGAAAAAAATAAAGCAATCAGCCATCTGGCAATCTTAAATTGTCCCAATAATTTTCCCAATCTTACCATCCGGTTGTGAATAGTTTCCGGATCAATCAGAAAAAAAATATGCTTGAAGACATTTTTGTACACAAAACGCTCAATCGCGTTTCTCGCGGAAACTAACAAATCTCTCATATAAAATATAATAAAAAATTTTATTTTAGCCACTTATTCTTTTTGACGGCCAAGCGCTCTCCCCACCATCTGCCTAAACCAAGGTATTGTCCGGCGTCCACGCTAGAAAGAATAAATAAAACAAGAATATAGATGATATGCTCATCAATAATCGGATTATGTTCTGGCGGCAAAGCCGCCAGCCACATCAGTATCAACATTATAGAACCGGAATACGCGGCTATTCTTATTCCTATGCCAAAAATCAAGGCCAAACCGATTGATAATAAACCAATCATAAATAACCAATCAACAAAAGCGCTCCCGGCCATTGCCTGAAAAATCCCGGCAAAAGGCCCTTTGGTGGCAAATTTTAAAAATCCAAATGTGGGTGATGCGCCGACAATCCATGCCTTGTCTGCCGCAGTCTCAAATCCAAGCCCCCAAACTTTATCAATAAACGACCAGAAAAAAATCCAGCCTATAAAAATACGTAAAATGCCGAACAAATTTTGTTTTGCTGTATTTTTCATATTGGCAAATTAATAAAAATAAAATTATATCCTGATTTCTGCCTCCCCGGCATACTTCTTAAACATATCGGCAATGCCTTCCATTTCCTCTTTTGAAAAAGCGTGATAATTCTCAAATTCCGGATCAAGCGTATGCAAAGGGCGAAACTGTTGCAAGTATATCACATTTGAACCGTTCAATAAACGCGCCATCCGTTCTAAAACCGCGGGCGGATGGATTTCCTTTACCAACGTTGACCGAAATTCATATGGGATGCCGCTTTTCTGTATTAACTCAATTGACTTTTTAATATTCCGAATACTGGCGAGCTCCCCGGCCAGCTCTTGATATTTGTCCAAACATGTCTTGACATCCATTGCAATATAGTCAACCAAACTCCGGCTGGTAATTTTTTCCAACATTTCAGGGTTATTCCCATTGGTATCCAATTTAACCGCAAAGCCAAAATTTTTAACCTTTTGTATGAATGCGGGAAGATCCGCCATCAACGTCGGTTCGCCGCCGGAAATAACCACCCCATCAAGTTTTCCAACGCGCTGACGCAAAAAATTAAAAAAAACTTCTTCTGGAATAAAATTGTGTTTAATTTTTTCAATTAATTCCGGCAATACAAATTCCGAGTTGTGGCAGTACCCGCACCGAAAATTACAGCCTGGCGTAAACACGACACAGGCTGTTTTATCTGGAAAATCAAGCATGGTGAATTTTTGTATTCCTGAAATCAACATACAAGATTAATGCGGACCAACGAATGGGACTGTCGCCGAATACCATTGTCATTCCCGCGGAGGCGGGAATCCAGTCGCCTCGTCTTATAAGTTAGCCATGTTTCTGGATTCCCGCCTCCGCGGGAATGACATTTGAATTATTCAACGCTCTCAATTTTGTAAATACGCAATCATTTGCTAATTCGCGCCGCCCCCATATCCGTATGACTCTACAAACGCAATATTCGCCACTTTAACTTCCTCAAAATGCTTTCTTGAGTAATGTTCGGCCTTCTTGCCAATATTAAAATGCGAAACCGGACGATGATACCCCATAACGCGCGTCCACACTTCGCATCTTGTCCGTTCCATCAATTTTGGCGATTGCGGCTGCGGCTGCGGTGACGGTAAATCTTGTCCCGCTTGAACTGGCGCAAGCGGCTGTTGTTGAATTTGATTTTGATTTTGATCTTGCATACGAATTAAAGTTAATAATAATATTATTTTTCACGATCCATATTTTCACTTATCACTGATCACTGATCACTTATTGCTTCCACCAGCGGGCGGACAAGTACTCTGCTTACTCTGCTTACCGCTTACCCTGTTTATCGCTTTCATCTCTCGCTCTTCGCGCTCGCGTATTTTTTTCTAAACTCCTCATCATATCTCGGCGCCTCTACATAGCCAATATCCCTATCGCACTTTGGACAAAAATCCCACTCCCCTATCAAATACCCATGCTTGGGGCAGATGGAAAATGTCGGCGTAATTGTTATGTATGGCAATCTATAATTTTCCAGCACCTTCCGCACCAGATTTCTGCAGGCCTCGCTGTTGCTCACCCGTTCATTCATATAACAATGCAAGACTGTGCCGCCGGTATATTTTGTCTGCAAACCATCTTGCAAAGATAATGCTTCAAACACATCGTCAGTGTAGCCAACCGGCAGCTGCGATGAATTTGTATAAAACGGAGCTCCCGCCGTGCCCGCCTGAAGAATGTCTGGGAACCGACGTTGATCCTCTTTGGCAAATCTGTATGTCGCGCCTTCTGCCGGCGTAGCTTCCAGATTATATAAATTGCCTGTTTCTTGTTGAAATTGGCTCAACTTGATCCGCATAAACTCTAGGATGTCTTTCGCAAACTGCTGCCCCCAAGCGCTGGCAATATTTTCTTTGTCATTGGTAAAATTGCGGATGGCTTCATTAAGTCCGTTGATGCCGATAGTTGAAAAATGATTATTCAAATATCCAAGGTATCGCTTGGTAAAAGGAAACAAGCCGCGATCCAGCCACTTTTGAATTTCTTTTCTCTTAAACTCAAGGGAGGTCTTGGCAACCTGCATCAAATAATGAAGTTGTCCATAAAACTGTCTAGTATCCCCATTGCACAAATACCCGATACGCGCCATGTTTATAGTAACCACGCCGATTGAACCTGTCATTTCTGCTGAACCAAATAAGCCGCCGCCCCGCTTGCGCAATTCAGTAAGATCCAGTTGCAGCCGGCAGCACATGCTCCTCACATCACCCGGATTCAGATCAGAATTGATGAAATTTTGAAAATAAGGCGTGCCGTATTTTGCTGTCATCTCAAACAAAGGAATTGCTTTTGGATCTTCCCAATCAAAATCTTTTGTAATGTTGTATGTTGGAATGGGAAAGGTAAAAGTGCGTCCTTTGGCATCGCCGTGCGTCATAACTTCAATAAACGCGCGATTTATAATATCCATTTCTGGTTGCAATTCGCCAAAGGTATAGGCGAACTCCCGCCCTCCAATGAGGATCCGTTTATCTTTCAAATCATCCGGTACTGTCCAATCAAGGGTGATATTGGTAAACGGAGTATTCCCGGTGATAAAGGTCTTTCCTTGTCGCCGCGCCACAAAGGTGCCATTGCGCGTAGTCGGGCACCAAACAATTCCCTTATACGATTTTTTTTCAATCCGTTCAATGTATGTTTCTTTATTGCGAATTATATTCAATACAAAAACCCCGGTGTCTTTCCTCTTATATACTGTGCTGCCATATCCCGCGAGCACACACAGTTCTTGCAACGCATCAAGATTTTTTTTGCTTTTGGTATAAATCCGAACCCTGCCAGATGCTTCTTCACTGCCATCGCCCTTGATATAAGCGCCGAGAAACAGCCGAATCCCATCTTTAGAAAGCGTTTTAATCACTGTTGGCGCTACTTTTTCGGTGATAATGCCGCAGACGAACTTGGATCCCCGATCGTTTAATCGCAAACGAAGAGTGGCCGTTTTGGAAAAACCGCTCCTTCTCTCCTGTTCGTGGTAAGAATAACCCAAACGTTCTAATATCCCTCTGATTTCTTCAATGTAGACAGGATTCTTTCTTGATTGGAAAATAGACACCCGCCGCCGGCCGCCGGAAAAATCAAAATTCCCTTCTGCCGCCACCCATGCCAAAAGCTGAATTACATCCGGATCCATCTCATTCACCGAACTCGTTTCCCAAGAGTTCAACGCGATCAACGGCGATTTAAATGCCAAAGCGTCTTCAATCTGCAAAAGCTCATAATCATCTTCGGTATTAAATTTCTTTCGCACGATCTTATGTTTCGGCGTTATCCACTGCTCCTGCGTCCGATTCTTTAGCACATACATCTCGCCATCAAAATCATAAGCGGTAACTTTAAGCGGCGCCAAATACTCGTATTTCTTTTCTTTGAGATTAAAAGTAAGAATTTTGTCTTCATCTTTAATTTTATCATAACGTTTCCATCCCTCCTCGGTAAGACACTCGGTTTCTTGATCTACGCACTGCGTCCCCCAGCGCGATGGAATATTTAAATTAAAAACAAATGATTGCATGTTTTGGTATACATAATTATAGACATCGTCTTCAATATATTTCTCTTTTTTCTCTTCCGAAAAAAATGTCATGCCGCTCTTTTCTAATTGATTTCGGACTTCAATTTCATATTTCTTTACAAAGGGCGCCATGTAGGTGTCAAAACTGGAAAACGCTTGCGCTCCGGCCCATTCATTTTGCAAAGTGCCGAGAAAATTAACCATCTGCGCTACGGCCGATGACATGTGTTTCGGCGCGTTTGATTCAACTTTATTTTGTACGCCGTTGAATCCTTCTTCCAGCAAAGCCCGAAGGCTCCAGCCGGCGCAATAGCCTGAAAGCATATCCAAATCGTGGATATGGATATCAGCGTTTCGGTGCGCGTCGCCGATTGCTTTGGGATAAACATGCGAAAGCCAATAATTCGCGGTTACCTTCCCAGCGGTATTCAAAATCATGCCGCCCAAAGAATATCCCTGGTTTGAATTCGCATTCACGCGCCAATCAAGCTTTTCCAGATATTCGGTGATGGTCTTTTCCACTTCTATTGTCACTTCTTTGTCTGCTCTCGCTTCCGTGCGTTTTTGCCTGTAGAGAATATAGGCTTTGGCCAAATCGCTATAACCATATTGAATCAAAACATCCTCAACCACATCCTGTATCTGCTCCACGGTTGGGATACTATCCGGAAACACTTCTTCAAGATGGATAACAACATCTTTGGTAAGGACAGGCGCAACAGCCGAGTCTGTCCCCTTTACAGATTCAGCGGCTTTGCTGATTGCTTTTTCTATCCTGGCGGCGTCAAAATCAACGATTGAGCCATTGCGCTTTTGGACTTTGTATATTGGCATAATTTTGAAGATTAAGAATTGAAGATTGAAAATTGAAGATTAAGAATTGAAGATTAAGAATTGAAGATTAAGAATTGAAGATTAAAGATTGAAGATTAAAGATTAAATTTCTTTGCTGCCAATCTTCAGTCTTCAGTCTTCAGTCTTCAGTCTTCAGTCTTTAATCTTCAGTCTTCAGTCTTTAATCTTCAGTCTTCAGTCTTCAGTCTTTAATCTTCAGTCTTCAGTCTTCAGTCTTTAATCTTCAGTCTTCAGTCTTCAGTCTTTAATCTTCAGTCTTCAGTCTTCAGTCTTTAATCTTCAGTCTTCAGTCTTCAGT
>JBAZZL010000005.1:0-54818 GCA_041658785.1 Patescibacteria group bacterium | reverse complement strand
TCTAAACCCAAATTTAACTCCCGCGCTATTTGCTGTTTAGAAGCGCGGCCCTGGTGTTTCAAAATTACACTTTTCACTTGTGCCGCGGTGCTAGACATAGCAGTCGTCTTTAAGGGGCTTTCTTAAATTTCACCTCCAATATCCCATTTTTGAAATTCATTTCCCGAGATTCAAAATCAACTTTGGCCGGAAGCAAAATTTCTTTGGCATATTTTCTATCCTTGCTCTCCGCCTCAAGCAAAAGAATGTCTTTTCTAAGATCTAACTTAATACTTTTTTCATCAATTCCCGGAAGTTCGGCAATGATTAAAACATGATCTTTTTCATCAAACACATCAACGATTGGTTCTCTGGTCTCTGATACCTTCGGACCTGCTTTGGTTTTTTTAATATTTCCAAATGGTTCAACTTTTGTTTTTTGTCCCAAACATGTCCGAACAGTAAAACCATAGACACCGCGAACATCTTTACGTCCGCCAAGTCCTTTAATCTGGCCGCTTCTTTTCAATTCACCGCCGACTTCCTCAGCCCGTTCCGCTAAATCAATAAATTTTCCCAGTCCTTTAAGCAAACCGCCGACAAAAGGAATATCATCAAACGATACTTCATCTTTTCCGGATTCTTTTTTTTGTTCTTTTTTTTTCATAAAATTTTAATAGCGCCTAAAAGCTTTTTGAAGAAAGATTTTCTTTCTTTCTTTACCACTGTTTTTGTTTCTATTATTTTTTCCCTTTTCGAGGAATCCACCTTTGGCAGAGGCGTGATTAGTTTTTTGCTCGTTATCTTTTTTTTTGATTTCTTGATGAGCTTTCTTTTCCTAATCTCACCCTTTCTTCTTTTTCTTTTTTTCCCTCCTGTCTTTGGAACTATTGGGGGGTCGGCTACCAACGGCTGTCTGCTTTCTTCAACAAAACCTTTGCCATGACACGGCAAACAATAAAGAGTGGCGCTTTCTTTCTTGCCTCTGCCCCCACATTCCTTACATAAACTATATGGTTGCCGCGCCCTGACTCGACCGCTGCCCCTGCAAACAATACAAGACAGAGACCCAGCTCCCGGCTGTATGCCTCTACCTTGGCAAAAAGCGCATTGTAATTTACTGCTTTTGATAATCTTTTTCATTTTTCGTTAATACTCTAAAATAAATCTCCCGTCTCGGTCTTTCCCAAGCCCAAATTTTGGCATTTTGTTGGGAACCACAATCTTGCTGGGTTTATTGACTTTTCTTTTGGCTGCCTCAAGTTTGCCCTTTCCTCGAAGAATACATAACTTTGAATGCGAAAAATCAATATAATCATGCCGGCCGAGATTGTTACAAATAAGCCGGGCATATTCGGTGCTGATATGCGCTTCGCGCGCAATCGTATCAATTGAGGCCTCTCCGCCCCAATCCCAAATGATTTCCAATACCTTAAGTTCGGTGCCAGACATACTAATATTCTAACACTGTGTGGTTACCTGATTTTGAATAGGCCTCCCCGATCTTACTCAATCCCTTGCTTCCCGCAGTGGCAATTTTAAGAAGTTTATTCATTCCCGTATTAATTACGGTTAAATTTTTATTGATCTGCTTCCCTCTTTTTTGCAATCTTATGTTCTCTTTCTCAAGCCTGTCTCTTTCATTTTGACGCATATACAGGTCTAAAAAAGCCGACTTGGCTGATGGGGGAATAGATCTTCTCCCGGTTGAACCCACGCTTTTTAAGTCATGAACTCCCGAGAGATTAGCAGCTATTTTTTCCATAGATTTGTGCATCATTAATTATTTAGCGCAATATTTAGTAATGAGCTCCCCAACTATCTTTTTCACCTTATTATGGTGCTCTTGCGAGCCTAACCGTGTTGTTTCCGAGGCCAATATATCTTGGGCTAATTGACGAAACATGCGGCTGGAAGCTGACACGGTTCCTCCATTAGTTTGGAGGGCTTTGGCCAACATTATTGAACCGCGAACAGTAGGCGCAAATTCATATTCTCCGGAATCGCGAAGCGCTCTTACAATATTGACGATTTTCTCGGCATCTTTTCGCTCTAGCCCGGATTTTGCTTGCGTAATGGCAATTTCCGTATTTTTGTCAAAGTGCCTTAAATCCATAGTTACCATTCTATCGCGCAACGCGTCTTGAGCTTTATTTGTCCCGGCGTATTCTTCGGGATTTGAGGTAAAAATGGCGACGAATTGCGGATGAGCCTTAAGATAGTAAGATTCACTCCCTTGTCTGGCTAAAGGCAAATCCATTACCCCTTCTTGCAGAATAGAAAGCAGAGTGTTGTTTGCTTCCGGCCGAGAACGGGTGAACTCGTCGTAAATCAAGGTAAAACCATTCTTTACCGCAATGGTGAGGCGATTATCCATCCAGTGTTTAGAGAAATCTTCCTCTACTTTAAGGACGCTGGCAATAAAATTGTCCCTCAATCTCCGGTATCGATATCCGTGTTCTCCGCCAATAAGGTCAGAGGTGGAGTATTCCTCATCGCCGTGAATCAGCACGGCCGGACGGCCGATCTTTTGCGCCAAATGCAAAGCCAAGGTGGTCTTGCCTGTTCCTGAAGCTCCTCGTAAATGCACTGGGAAACCCGCCTTAATATAATTCAGCGCTCGCCGGGCAAGATCCTTAATATACGGCGTTTCCACAAATCCAGCCACTGGTCGCGGCTCAATAATTGCTTGTTCTTCATCTTGTGATAAATAAGGCATAATTATTTGGCTTTATGCTTTTTTGCTTTTCTTACTACTTTTTCTGGTTCTTCAACTTTCGCTTCCGCAATTGCTCTTTCTCCCTTTCTTAATACTCCCCAATTCGCGTGCGCTTCTTTTCGTTCCTCGGCGTAATCGCCTAATAAATCCGCTACATGCTTTTGAATACCCTCTACTCTGGATTGAATATCCTTCATGGTGGCTTTGAAGTCAGCCATCCGGCTTTGCTCGCTTTTCGCGAGAAAATCTTTTAGATCGGCAGCCATCTCTTTAAGTTCTTTTTTAAATTGCGCCATAAGACCATGAGTATCTTTAGCCAAATCTTTAACTCTTGCCTGAATGGCCCTTATTCTTGCATGAATATCCTCCATCATCTTATGAAAGTCAGACATTCTGTCCTTTTCGCTTTTGTCAAGAAAGTTCTTCAAATCCTGCGCCATATCCTTCAGTTCCTTATCAAACCGCGAGAGGAGATCGGCTGTATCTTGTTGATTATTTTTAACGAATTGTAAGCGGCCTCTCGTGGAGGTTTTAATATCGCTTACTAAACTTTTCATTTCTTGTGCCCATGCCATATGTTTTTAAGTTAATTAATTAATAAATAATTCGACCTCTTATTTTATTTTTCTCGACCTTTGCATTTTTATATCGCCCCCAACCCATAACAACTTGAACAGGGAAGACCCGAGTCCGGATCCTTGCCATCACCCCCGCATTTTGCGCATCTTTTTTCTCCTTTAATTTTTGTAACTGATCCCCTTCCACCGCACACGCTACAAGGCACCCGATGATGAAAGAAGATGCCCGTGCCTTTGCAGTAAGGACAGGTTTCCACCGGTTCAACCACTTGCACCGTGCCTCGGCCAATACAAACTTGGCAATCGGAAAGCTTTGATGGAATCTCAAACGGATCCTTGCCTTTGCCCTTGCAAAAAGCGCAGGTAAGGGTCTTGGCGTTGCTTGAGATTATTTTTTTTCGTTTTTTTGCCATATATTTATCCCACACCTTTCAGTATGGTATTCAACCCCGCTGAAAGGCGCGGGATTTATTTATGAAATTCTTCTAACTTTATTCCATTCTGCCGCCGCCGCTTCCCTTTCCTTTTTAAATGCCTCAAGCATCTTATATACTTCGTCCTGCATAGTCGCAAGCTCGGCTTTCACTTGCTCTCCGGTATTTGTTTCTCTTGATGCCTGATCCTGCCGTATATGGACTAAAGTTTTTTTGAAATCTGCCAAGCGGAGCTCCGCACCCTTTTTAAGCAACTCTCTTAATCGTTCTGCCACTCGACTCTCTTCCTCTCTGAAATCGGCCAGCATTTTTTTCACATTTTCTTCTCTTTTCTGCTGGGTCAGTAAAATATCCTGCATCATCGCGCTAAAATCTTTCTTGCGAAGCGACTCGGACTTTGCTAAAACTTCCCGAAGATCATCGCTCATCTCTTGCCTTTTTTCCTTAAATTCATCCAACGTCTTATGGGTGTCTTCCACAATCTCTCCAACTAATCTTACTCGCGCGTCATACGAAACAATAATCTCCTCGGCTAAATTTTTTAAATTATTCTTCATATTAAAATGTTGGATAGGTACGCTTTTTATCTCAATCCCGCTAAGCGGAACAAAGAAGGATGTACTAAATGCCTCTTTAAGATAGAAAGGGCACCTACCAACTTGCCCCAATTAGGCGGCGCTGGCAGTCAAACCGACTGCTTCCGCGTACTTCAACCAGGTCTCAACTGAAGCGACAACTACTCGGGCTTCAATAGCCAGCAATTCAATGCCGACCAATGATAGTCTGACCCAAGCGTCAACCACAACGCCCTTATCAAGAATTCTGTCAATAACCTCCACTAAACTGGAGGATGACATTGATTTTTCTACGGCCATATGTTTATTCTTTTATCCCGATTCCGTTTCGACGGAATCGAGGATCCTCGATTTTGCGCCATAGCAAAATCGGGATTAATTTTTTATCTTTGCCCCAATCGACCTTTGGTTTTAGGGACACTGACTTTCACTTAATCAGAAAAATAAAAAAAATCCGCCCCGACGTTACGTCGGGATGGATTCTCCGTTTCTAGCAATGAATGGAAAAAAATCGGAAGCCTAATTTCCCAATTTATTACAAACAGGTAAAAGCAATCTCTCTCTCTCTCTCTCTCTCTCTCTATTTTGATTTGTAATTTCCATATTTTTTTATGTAGATATTATACCATGACAGTAAAGTTAATACCACAATCCTACCTTTCTATTTATCCACACTAATGCTTAAACATATAAAACGCTCTCTATTGTCGTCATACTAAATATAATAGGAAACATAAATTTATGTACAATAGTATATTTGCTCTTAATATGGGGCATTTGTTGCCTCCTATGCTCTTTATGAAGAACAACTTGTCCACAATAGTATTTGACTTAATTTTTCTCTTATATTATTATTCATTTAACCCCCCCCCCCAGACAAAGTTATCCACAGGGCTTCGCTACGCTACGCCCTGTAAACATTAACAAGTTATTAATAAATTTCTCCCCATATGGCCAGAAAAATAATCTCATACGAAATCACAAAACTCGGAAAGTATTTAAGAGAGCTTCGCAACGAGCAGGGATTGAGTATTCGCAGTGTGGCCAAAAGTTGCATTATCGCTCCGAGCTATCTCGCAAAAATAGAAGCCGGCGACACATATAAAACAATCGGCCTTGAAACGCTGATGAAGCTTTCAAAATTCTACGGCATCCCAGTATCGGCGATACTCAAGGAAGCCGGATTCATCGACAGCCACGAAGACGACCTGCCAGAGCTTGCGCAATATCTTCGCGCCAAATATCAACTCTCCCCACAAGCCATCCGCGATATGGAAATGGCAAAAGAGATCGTGGATAAGAAATATAAAATTTCTTGAATAGAGCGGGATACGAGAATCGAACTCGCGTCTCATGCTTGGGAAGCATACATACTGCCATTGTACTAATCCCGCGTTTGCGCCGCTTTTCAAAAATCAATTGCCGGCAAAACTGCGAAGCGCATCAAATTGATGCGCTTTAAATATTCCCTCATATTGAACTTGTAGCGAGTTATTTTCGCCAAGCAGGATCCGCAATGCAAAAAAAATACATTGTGAAAATTTGCTGCTATTCCGCCGCCGCGTTCGTATCCGCCGCATCCTGAACAACATCAGCATTATCATTGCTATCTTCATTGGCCTCACTGACTGTCTCATCAGATACTTTCGCGTCATCAGCAGATTTTTCTTCGGAAAATACTTCAAACGGGTTATGGGCATTGACCAGCACTTTAATCCGCGCTTTCCTTAATTCACTATCCATAAAAGCAATGAAATCCGCCGCATTGCGTTTTTCATCAAGACGCACGATGTGATAGCCAAACTGCGTTTTTACCAAATCATCGCTTAGCTGTCCGGGTTCCAGCGAAAATACCGCTTGTTCAAACTCCGGCACCATCATGCCTCTGCCAAACCAACCCAAACTGCCTCCTGTTTCTTTTGTGCCGTCAGATCCAAATTCAGCAGCGAGAGTAACAAAGTCTTCTCCTGCTTTTATCCTATCCAAAACTGCTTGCGCGTTCTTTTTTGCCGCGGCATCATCAGTCTTATCGTCTACTTTGAACAAAATATGGCTTGCGCTGACTTCCTCTTTTTTGAATTCTTTGACGCTGTCGTCATCAAGTTCTGAAAATTTTTCACTTAATTTTTGTTCTACGAGAATCGGATAAATAACTTTTTGCGCGTACGTATCCAATGTCCAGCCATATCGATTCATGATTTCTTTTTCGGCGGCAGCTCGATCCGAAAATTGAGCTATCAATTCATCAGCGCTTTTTTGAAGATCTTCTTCGGTAACAATAATATCATATTTTTCTGCGATTGACGCTATCAGCTTATTCGCCACAAGCCTCGCCAAAACTTGATCAGAAATTTGCTCATCGGTTGGCTGTTCTGCGCCTTCTGGCGCGCCCGAGTAAAACTTTTTCAAAACCGCCATATCATCTACATATTCCACATAAGGAATAGAGCTGCCGTTGATTTTTGCTACCGGAAACTGAAATGCCTTGGCAATTTTCAAAACAAATTCATCCTGGGAAAGTTTTTTTACCGACATCCATCCGTAGCCAACAACCGCCAAACCAGCCAGAACAACAACGATCACGATGCCCAACAAAAAAGCCGCGCCTTTTGACGATCCCCGCGGCTTTTTGTCTAATGGTTTCAACGACTCCTCTGCCGCCTGCCCGCCCTCATTGATTGATTCATTTTCCATATTTTTCGATTATAATTAAATAAATAAAAAGCATTAAATAAAAGGTATGAACCCCAGAGCAAGCTCCGGACTCTTGTCCGGCCCGTCTTCGCCTCTGTGGGGGCTACGCCGGGTAAACTCCATCAACGGGCGGAGACGGAACTTGTCCGGCGCAGCCCACAGGCGGAGACGGATTAAAAAATATAAATAATTTTACACCCTCTACCGATCTGTGTCAACAGGCTTGCGCAGTAAAAATAACAGCCATTTCTCCAGATTACTAAGCCTTCTGGCGCTGGCAGCGGCGCTGATATTTTCTCCTTGATCCTCCGAGCCATCCCCGCGTTTTATAATAATAACTTTTTCGCCCGATTTTTGCAAGTTTAACTCAGTCCTAGCTTTGTCTTCTACAAAAATTTGGCTTGATACATATTGCAATATTTCCAATGATTCAATTTTTTTTGTTTCCAAGCTCCGCAATTCCCTTTCCAATTCTTTTATTTCATCCTTAATTTTATAATCCTGGTAATACGCCCGCGCGTAACCTACCGCAAATAAAATAAGAATAATAAGCGCTGCTATCAAAAATAGGCGCGATGAAAAAAATCTTCTGATCAATGATTGTCGTTTGCTATTTCTCATATCAATTTATTGATTCTTTTATTTAATATTTCAGCCACGCGTATTAATTCTGAAAGCTCAAGTTCATAAAGCTTGTCAATAATAACATTCGCCACATTGCCGCTGAAATCATGGGCGTATTTTGAAATAAATTGCTGCCTGAATTCGTTGATCTCCTGCTGAAGATAAATCGGATTTTTTATCTTATCAACAACAATCTTTACTTTTCCGTTTCCGGTCTGCACTGAAAGATTTCCATAGCGCAAAATTGTGCCCCAAAACCCGCTTATTCTGCCGCCAACATCTTCAACCTGGTCATAAGGAACCTCGGAAATAATTTGTTCAAAAAAATCGCGCTGGTCAATATCAACCAATCGGTGCGTTGTAACAATAAAAATATTTTTTTGCCAAATAAAAATAGCGCGTACTGCCAAAAACAGCCCCAGCGCCATCGGGATAACAAAAAGCGCCTCGCCCCACCATCCATGCTGAAATAGCCAAAACATGAAAAAAAATGGAACGGCCAGAAGAGCGCTTATCAATAGCCACCGCCAAAAGAGAGTCAAACCATAGCGGCGTATCACAAAGACTATCCGTTCGTTTTCTTTTAACTTAATTTTATTTTCAAGACTCATGAAAATTTGACAAAATTATGCAAAATTATACGAAATTATACAGAATTACTTTGAATTACAAAAAATTTTGTTCAATTTTGTATAATTTCGTTTAATTCTTCTTTCAATTTATTTCAGCCGCTGCAATGCTTCCCTCGCCGCCTCTCTATCATCCCAATCAATCATCCGCCCCCCGGAAACGCACAGCTTCTGTTCGCTTCCTTTGCCGGTAATCAAAACTAAATCCCCTGTTTGGGCCAACTCAATGGCTTTGGCAATGGCTTCTTTCCGATCTAAAATTTCAAACAAATCCTTACCTGGCTTCTTGCCCGCTTTTTCCACTCCAACGGAGACTTGTTTAATCAATTTCCGCGGATCGTCATCATACGGATCCTCGTTGGTGATGATAACGATGTCGGCTTTTTCACCCACTAATTCAGCTTTTTTATCAGGCTTATCCCGTCCGCCGCCGGTATTGCCGAATAAATGAATTATCCGCTTTGGCTTAATTAATTCTACTGCCGCGTACAATTTTTCCAAAGCCACTACCTCAAAAGCATAATCCACAATCACCTGAAAACCGCATTTATCCGCTTCTTTGATAAATTCCATTCTTCCCGGAGGCGAAACTAAACCGGCCACAGCTTGCATTATTATTTCTTCTTTAATTTTCAAACCTCTGGCAACCGCGATGCCTGCTAAAATATTCATAATATTGTGTTCTCCGTAAATTGGCGCGCAATATTGATGTTTATCCACTATAAAACGCAAGTCGCCATTATCAACTTCAATGCTTTTGCCAATAACCGCGCTGGTGTATTTATCCAAATCATTCTTTTCAAAATAATTTTTCTGGTCATGCCTGCCAAATAAAAATTTATTACTAAATTTAAATTGTAAAAAATCCGGCGCATACTGGCTGTTAGCGTTAATCACCGCTATTTTCGGCGCCTTTTGGCAGACCGCTTTAGGATTATCAACTAAATCGCAAATGACCACTTTTTGATATTTTTCCAAACGATACTTTTCTTTGCATTTGCTTATATACTTAAAAATCCCCAGTTTAGCCTTTTTATATTTGTTAAAACTGCCGTGCGATTCAATATGTTCTGGATACAAATTGGTTAGGACAATAACGTCAAAATTTATATACTTATGCCGATGTTGGACAAAACCCTCGGAAGTAATCTCAATAATCGCGATATCACACCCGGCGTCCGCCATTTCACGCAGATATTTTTGCGTCTGGGCTTTGCCGAGCATGGTCATCTTTTGATCATTCAATTTATCTTGGCCCGCAATATAAAAATCAATCGTGGAAAGCGAACCGACCGCGTACCCGGCTTGCTCCAAAAGTTGCCGCAGAAAAAACACCGTGGTTGATTTTCCGCTCGTGCCGGTAACGCCGATCACAAACATTTGTTCCGATGGATTGCGGTATTTGCACGCGCCAAAATAGGCGTAGAACCAGTGTTTTATATTTCTAACTTTCTTTGGAATGATTTTACAGAAGATTGGTTGCCACATAGAAAGCGGTAAATGGTAAATAGTAATTAGTAATTGGTAATTGACTTTTTGAGTTATTATTTTTTAATTTGACTCTTTGTAGTTTGGATATAACTGTTTAATTTTTTATGGCAAAGAGCCAGTTTTGATATTAAATAATCATATTCTTCCTTCGTAATTTCTTTACGTTCAAACAGTTTATCGACCCAATCAAATGATTCAAACAAAGAACCTCTGGCATTATAATTAAATTTATTTTTATCTAAAAAATGAAATCTCCCAAAACCTTCGGCAATGTTTGCTGATATGGAATCAATCGCTTCTATCCACTGATCTCCAATTATTTTTTTCATTTGCCAATCTAATCTTTTATATATTGGCCAAGCATATTTGCTTATCTCTCTAGCAATATGATAGACTTTTAGCTCCCAAAGTTTCATATTTCCTCCAATTACAAATTACTATTTACCAATTACATTTTATTGCTCGCTGGTGTATATTATTTTTCATTACTTACTTTTTTAAAGACAACTCATACACCACCTTCTCCATCTTCTGCACCGCCCCCTTGGCTTGATCAAACTTGGTTCTTAGATAACTTGTCAAATTAAATTCAATCAATTCCCCCACAATCTCCTCGGCCATATCCGCGCACTTTTTTACGGTTTTAGCATCGCCGCTCGTCGCCGCTTTGATAGCATAACGGTACAGTTCGCCCGGCAGATCGCACAAACCGCCCAAATACGCGTCGCCATCCACTGGCAAAGTTTTTACTTCGCCAATCTTGCCCGCAGTCAAAAATTGATAAAACAAGCTAGCTTCAACATATTCTTCAAGTCCCGCTTTATACGCCCCCTCGGCAGAAACTTTTCGATCATTATGGTATTTTTTGTTAAGTTCATTAAATAATTTTTCCGCTTCTCCCAATTTACGCTCTGCCTCTTTGAGATCATCCCGATGCATGGCAAAAATCGCGCGCTTGGCATGGTGCAAAGCGTCGTCAGAGTGTTTGATGGCGTCCCGCCGCTTTTCGGCGTAAGCCAATGAGTAAGCGCGAAGCTTGCCGACATAGGTTTTATTTAAGGTCATATTTATTTTTGGTTAATTACTATGAATTACGAAACGTCATCTTGCTCTGGCGCGGTGAACCGATCTGCTCCCGTACACCTCGCCGGCTTTTAATAAATTGAATTTCCAGATCTTTACCAAAATACCCATGAATAAAAGCAGTCCGGATAAAATCAATACCGCCGCTGACCACTTTATGATGTCTATAAGCAGGTCGGTTACCATCGCGCGCTCGGCGTCATCATCCAAGAAACTAACCACGCTCATCATCAATTTGATTTTTTTTGCCGCCATATTCATTTCCGCCCGCCGATCAGCGTATCCGGCGATATATTCTTCCGGACCGACTGTTTCCAGCCTGCGGCTAAGCTTGATATTATTCAATTTCATTATTACATCAGTATTTATTAAACGCAGTTGCTCCGCAAACGAAGAATAGCGATGGATGCCAAACAATTCAATTTCTTTTTTCTTCAATCGATTTATGGATTCATCGTCAAATGACCACACGTCATTCATCTTTATCCGCCTGATGGCCGATTCCCCTGGCGCCAGGATTAAATTTGTTGTGCCAATCCACTGCGCTTTATTTTCGTCAAAGCGAAATTCAAAACCATTGTTTTCCATAATATCCATTGGCTCGGCTGGCGAAGGCAGCGCGACCGAGACTGGAATCATGACGCTTTCCGAATCAGGGTTAACCGCTATGACATTCAGCACAATAGAACCAAAAGTGTAGTAAGGGTGAGTCAGCGGATCAGTTGCGCCGGGCAACAGCATCCGTTTCATCACTTCTGCCACGGCCTTAAACTCAATAATTTTGTTTTTCAAATAATTTACATTGTCTTTTTGCTCCGGGGAAATATAGTAGATTTCTTCCATGCTTCTACCTTCCAGAATTTTTAAATTCCGCAGAGCGCGCGCCATGCCTTCTAAAACATTAGCTGCCTTTTCCGTCCCCTGATCATCTACAAAACTAATCGCCGGCAGCCGCTCGCTAATTAACTGCAACTTTTGTAATTGCGCGGTATTTTTATCCTCCTCGCTGATATTATTACTGTCAATATCGGGCTTTAGCTGTCCGTCAGCCTCTGGCAATGTGTCCTGAACGCCGCTTCCATCTTTCTCATCAATCTCATCAATCAACAATTTAGCTGGCGCGTCCGTATCACCGTTTGTCGTATCATCAGACCCTGAATCACCATCAGATTTTGTTTTGGCAATATAGTAAATTTTGCGCGACGTAAATCCATCAAGTCCGCTTGATAGAATACGATATCGCGCGTAAACCGTATATTCGCCGGGTTCGCACTTAACAATCCCGCGGCACAAATCCCAACTCTTAATTGATCGAAATTCCTGGCTGGAAGCAGCGGATAAATCAGCTGTGTTGGAAAGAGCCACATCTTTTACCGCCGTATTGGCGCTAAAGGACAATTCCACAATATTACTGTCGGTCGTTGATGCGCCGTTGTTTATAAGCATGCCGAATTCAGGAACAACTGATGTCGGCACACTTGCGCCGCCGGACGAAACAACCGCTTGATCATCGCTCGTAATTGAAAGTGTATAAGTACTCACCGATCCCAATACAGCATTGGCGAGGCTCAAAATGCTAATCACAACAGTTTCATCCGACTCCACCGTATTATCATCAATTATACCTATTGACAATGTGACGCCGGTCGCGCCGGATGGAATAACGGCCGAACTCACATGTGAACTATAATCCGTACCGCTCGCGGCAGTACCGCCATAGCTAAGGGAAAACGAAACATCAACATTCAAGGCAGCAGCCAGACTCAACGTTATATTTGCCGTTCCAGAGTTCTCCGAGACTGATCCGCCGGTCGTGGAAAAACTTACTTCAGTACTCGTTACTACCATTGAATAACTTTGCCAATCACTGTATGTGCCGGTATCCTGCACTTCATCAGCTTGAACCGTAAACGCAAAAGTGCCGGTTGCGGTTGGCGTACCAGTTACATACCCGCTGCTGATCAAGAGCCCATTCGGCAACCTGCCGCTATAGAGAGAGGTGCTCACCGTTCCCCGCTCTCCGGTATAGACGATTGGCGTACTATATGTTTTACCGAGCGTGCCGGTCGCGAAAGCGGACGAAGAAAGGTTAATAAAATTAAAAATCATCACGCGATTATTGGCCGCGTCTGCCGCGTAGAGTCGATTATTTCCATTATCAAAACTAATTCCGCCATGAAAGCTCTCAAAATTATTCTGCGTCGCGCCATACGCGCTGGAAGTAAAATCATTCTGTCCAATAACCGCTGCGGCATTTTTTCCGTTGGTGATTTGAGCGATGTCAAACACCATTATTCGATTGTTACTAACATCAGATACAAGCAATGTGCTGGTGTTGGACCCAAAAGCGAATCCTGCGGGTTGGTTTAGGCCATTGCGTGTCGTTTCGCGCGAACCGCTGGTAAAATCACTTTTACCCAAAACATTTGCCGCCGCCTCGCCGTTCACCGTTCCATCGGCCAAATTATACGCCAAAACGCGGTTATTGCTAGAACCATAGTCTGCCACAAACAAAAGCTGACGTGATGCTTCATACAAAACGCCAGTGGGCGCGTTTAATCCTGATGAGGTAAGCGCCAGACCGCTACTGGTATAATCACTTTGCCCCAAAACATTCATCGCGTCTTCCCCATCAGTAATGCCATCGGAAAAATTATAAATTATTATCCGATTATTCCCGGTATCGCCGACAAACAAATAACCGCTCGCGGCATCATAATAAACTCCCCTTGGCAAATTCAATCCGCTCCGCGTTGTCGCGGCCGCAGCGCCGGTAAAATTACTCTGTCCCAGCACCTTGATCGCGTTCTCGCCGTTCGTAATTTCGGCCACGTCAAAAACCATAATTCTACTGTTGTCGCGGTCAACCACAAACAATCGGTTGCCGGCAGCATCATAACTCATCTCCCGCGGATCATTAAAACCGCTTGATGTGGTTGTGGCAGCCACAGAAACAAAATCACTCTGCCCCAAAACAAAATCAGCCGCGCGATCAATCAAATTATTGCTATTATCCAAATTAAATATCAAAATTCGATGATTGCTTTCATCGCTTACAAATAACCGATGATTCACTGTATCAATCTCGGCGTCGATTGGAAAATTAAGTCCTACGGCGTTTGGCGTAACATTATTGACATACGCAGTAGTATAAACTGGCAGATAGCTGCCATCCAATTGCCCTAGCAGATCAGCTGCCTCCTCGCCATTCGTAATCGCGGCAACGTTGTAAACTACAAAACGATTATTAGCATAATCCGCCACATACAATTTTGTATTATCTGACGTCGAAACCAATACAGACACTGTATTCAGTCCTGATTGGCTGGCGGTCGCGGCGCTATTAGTAAAATTAATCTGCCCCAGCACGCTGGCCGCGTTCTCGCCATTCGTGATCGCGGCCGCGTCAAAAACTATTACCCGTTTGTTGCCACTGTCGGCCACGTACAAAGTATTACTCGCGCTATTCAATGCGATACCATACGGACTGCGCAGCCCGCTTTGGGTTGTCGCGGCTGTTTTGGTCGTAAAATCACCCTGTCCCAGTACGCTGGCCGCGTTCTCGCCATTCGTGATCGCGGCCACGTCAAAAACAGTTATACGATTATTTCCATACTCCGAAACAAACAACAGCGCGGTTGACGTGCTGATGGCCAATCCCGCCGGAGTATTAAATTTGCTTTGCGTAATGCCGGAAGATCCGATTGTAAAATCACTTTGCCCCAGCACATTAACCGCGTTCTCGCCGTTCGTTATTTCGGCTACGTCAAAAAATAGTACGCGATGATTGGAAAATTCAGCCACGTATAGTGTGCTGCTCGTTTGGTTAAAGGCCACGGCAATTGGCGATTTCAGTCCGCCAGCTGAAGTAGCTGATGAATTTGCGGTAAAATTAATCTGTCCCAGCACGCTTACCGCGTTCTCGCCATTCGTGATCGCGGCCGCGTCAAAAACTAAAACGCGATGATTGCCAAAATCCGCCACGAATAAATAATTTCGTCCGGCATCATAGGCAAGACCAGTTGGCTGGTTCATGCCGCTTTGGGTCGCGCTACTCCCATAGGCATTAAAATCACTTTGTCCCAACACATAATCCGCCTGTCGGTCAAGCAAGGCGTTGCTGCTGTCCAGATTAAAAACCAACACGCGATGATTGGACATGTCAGATACAAACAGACGGTGATTGATTTCATCCAGCACAACGCCGAAAGGCGCTTCCATGCCTACCGTACCAGGATAATTTGCATTGTTTACCTTTTTAAAGGTGTATATCCCTTCGCTACTCTGGTTCAATTGTCCCAAAACATTATCCGCCAGACGATACTGTTCACCGGTGGTAAAAACTATCTGGCTGGTATAATAAAACAATAAAACAACAATGCCGGCCATCGCAATCACCAAGGCAAAACCCAGCCAAACCGCCAAAGCCAGACGAAAAAAACGAAAATATGGTTCGGTTCTAAATATCCGAAAATGATCTCTGAACGACGGTCGGCAGACCGATCTTCCCGGAATAAAAAAACGGATTATCCAAGCCAAACACATTTTCATTATCAGCAAAAAATGAACAAACTGCTGGCGGCGCAAATAACCAAGCTTGCGCCGATATTCTTTTCTGTCAGCAAAAAAATGACGGCTTTTTTTGAGCTCTGTTTTAGAATGGGCAACACTTGTCAAAATTGTATAACGTTCAAAATCTTCCTGATCAAAATGGTTAGAATGGTTAGAACCAAGGAACACCTGCCCGCTTGACCGCTGGCCGGTGGTGTCCTTTTTCAGCGCCAATTTTCTTGTCTTTTCGTCCTTGGACATAACCTGATAATTTTGTCTGATTGCGTAATTTTGCCTAATTTAATACCACTTCGCTCTTTCTCTTCACCAAAAACACCGCCTTTATCGATTCAATCAAAACAACATTCAACACTCCAAATCCTACCATAATCAACCATTCTTGCCAACTGATCGCCACGGTGCGCAGCAGGGTTTGCAAGGGGGCGAAATAAATTGCGGCGATGAGCAGAACCCAGCCGAGCATGACCGCCAAAGTCAAACGCAAATTATCAAAAGGATTGATCCGCCAAATCATCAGCCGCGTACTGCGGATTGAATAAATGTAGATCAAAGGAAAAATTCCCAACCCCAGAAATACCAATGTCCGCGCCCGCTCTATTTCGCCGGTAAGATTATAAAAATAAATAAACAGGCCAAACAAAAGAATGTTGGAAATCATACTGATAATCGCCATCATAAACTTCATCTCTCGGCTAATCAATTTCTCGTTTCTGCCGCGGGGCGGATCGGCCATATTTCCCGGTTCACCCTTGTCAAAAGCCAGCGCCATGCTGGGGAAGGACTCTTCAATGATATTTATCCACAAAATCTGCGCCGGTAATACGGCCAAAGGCAATCCGGCGATCAAGCTCCCCCCGATTAGCATTACTTCGGCGATGCTGCCCGCGAGCAGATACAAAACCACTTTTTTGATGTTTTGATAAATCTTTCTCCCCTCTTCCACCGCGTGGACGATCGTGCTGAATTTATCATCCAATAAAACCAAATCTGCGATTTCTTTAGCCACGTCCGTGCCCGATCCCAGGGCCACGCCGACATCCGCGCCCTTTAGAGCGGGTGCATCGTTTACGCCGTCGCCGGTCATGGCCACCACCTCCCCGTTGGCGCGAAAGGCCTTGACGATTCTGATTTTATCCTTTGGATCAACACGGGCAAACACGCAGACCTTTTCTATCACTTGTTTTAAGTTCTCATCGGAAATTGAACTCAACTTCGTTCCGTCCAGCATACTGTCCTCGCCGCAATTCAAACCAATCTCGCGGCCGATCGCCTGCGCTGTTTTGATATGATCGCCGGTAATCATTACCACTTTAATGCCCGCCCGCCGGGCCAAAGCCAATGTTTCTTTCACATCGGATCGTAAAGGATCCGACATCGCCGCGAGGCCGACTAAAATTAAATCATTAACATCTTCTTCAGCTAAATCTGATTCACTAGATAGCCCCTTTCCCTTTTTAAGGGAAAGGGGTTGGGGATAGGGTTGTCGGACATCCTCCATCTTTTTATACCCAAAAGCCAACACGCGCAATCCCTCTCCCGCCATCTTTTCCTCTTGCTCGCTAAACCATTTCCGCTCTTTGGCCATTATTTTTTCAATCTGGCCGTCTTTTTCATAATAACTCGCGCGCGGCAGAAGCGAACCCAACGCGCCTTTGACGTACAAGCGCGAATCATGATCAAATCGGTTCAAAGTCGCCATGAATTTCCGCCTACTGTCAAACGGCAATTCGGCCACGCGCGGAAAAACGTCATCCAGTTCATGTTTATTCAAACCGGCCCGTTCCCCGATTTCCGCGAGCGCGATTTCAGTCGTGTCGCCGAAAAACTTTTCCGCTGAATGATTTTCTCCCGCGTGATTGGCAATAGCATTATTGCAAAGAACGCCAATGCGCAAAGCCATCAGCGCTTCCGGATATTTTTGTTCTTTTTCCACGGTAAGCAAACCCAGTTCGTCTTTGTCCAGATCAGCGCTCGCGGTAATCAGCCGCGTTACCCGCATTTTTCCTTCGGTTAATGTGCCGGTCTTGTCCGTGCAAATCACGCTTACCGACCCTAGGGTTTCGGCCGCCACTAATTTTCGCACCAAAGCGTTTTTTTTCAAAATATACTGCATACCGATCGCCAAAATGACGGTGAGAGAAATCACCAGACCCTCGGGTATGGCGGCGACAGCCACGGCGATTGACGTTTGAAACAGTTCAAAAACGGAATACTCTCCGCTGTAAACAACCAATCCCAATAAAAAAAGCAAAGCCGTGATAGCGAGCACAACCACGCTCAAAAATTTGCTCAAACGCGCCAGCTGATATTGCAAGGGCGTCCTTTCTTCTACGGTTTCTTTGACCAAAGAAGCGATCCGGCCGATTTCTGTCTCCGGTCCAGTCGCCGTAACTATCGCGGTGGCCCGGCCGTTCACCGTAGTGGTCCCGCGATAAACCATATTCGCGCGATCCCCGATTCCGGTTTCTTTGGCAATCGCTTTCGCGTTTTTTTCATTCGGCTCCGATTCGCCCGTCAAAATCGCTTCATTTACCGTGAATTCCGCGGCTGAAATTATTCTTCCGTCCGCCTGAATCTTGTCTCCGGCTTCCAAACACAAAATATCGCCCGGCACAATTTCTTCGCTGGAAATCAACTGCCTTTCGCCGTTTCTAATAACCACGGCATTATATTTAACCAAGTCCCGCAATTGACTCAAAGCTCGGTTCGCCTTGTCTTCTTGAATAAAGCCGACGAACGTGTTGATGCCGATGGTAATCAAAATAACGGTCATGTCCATCAGTTCGCCCAGTAGTCCGCTCACTCCGGCCGCGATTGCCAAAATAATTATGAGGGGGCTTTTCCATTGATCAAAAAAAACTTTCGCCCGCGACAACCTCTCCGCGGCCCGAGACAAAGCATTCTTGCCGTATTGTTTTAACCGTTGATGCGCCTCGCCCTCCGAGAGCCCCCGCTTCTCGTCGGTCTGGAATTTCTTTAGTATCTGTGGTATAGTTTGTTGGTAAAAGTACATAAATTTTTATCGGTAACGCAAATCACCAGCGATTAACGCTTGACTTTTGAATAAAATCATTATATCATATTGTTCGTTAAATCCTAAATCTGAAATCCTAAATCTGAAATCAACCGGCCCGGTAGCTCAGCCTGGTAGAGCAGTTGCCTTTTAAGCAAACGGTCGTGGGTCCGAATCCCACCCGGGTCACAAGTCTCCATTTCATTGCGCCTTGTAAACTAGAAGTTCACCATTTTGATGATCTTTTTTTATGTCAACTAACAGCTGAAATTTATTTTCCACTTGAAAGCAATAATTATTAATCACTATGTTCAAGTCCATAAACATAATTAACACTATTGACAAAAACTTGGAAAAAAGTATAGTATTAACCAAACTCAACGCAACAATCCTGGTTTAGCCAGACAACCCACAGGAGGAGAAAAATGACCGAGAAAGAAAAATTGAGAGAAGCATTGGACGTGTTGGGGAAAAAGATGGGGGACTTCACCCCAATCGTTAGTCTCACCATCGGCTCCGGCCTCGACCACCTGATCGAGAACCTCAACGATGTTGGTTCCTGTCCGTACTCCGAGATACCTCACTGCCCGATTCCTGGCGCAACCGGCCACGCTGGCCAACTCAGGTGGGGTTGGCTGAATGGCGTTAGCGCGGTCATGTTAAGGGGACGATCCCACCTCTACGAAGGCTATACGGTTCACGAGGTGGTCTTCCTCACCCGGCTCATGATCATGTTGGGGGTGAAGCAACTCATCATCACCCACGCGACCGGCGCCACCACGCGCAACTTGGAGCCAGGCGACATTGTGGGCGTCCGCAGCCAGATCGCGCTCAACTGCCCCGACCCGACGAGCGGTCCCGGCATCCCCGAACTCGGCAAGGAGTTCTCGCCCATGGAGAATGTCTTTGATCCAGAGTTGCTCCGGCTTGCCAAGAGGTGCGCGCTCTCCCAGGGAATTTCGTTCCACTGGGGCGTGTCGGCCTTCAAGATGGGCCGGACGTACGAATCGCTAGCGGAGATTGAGGCCATGGCGCGGATGGGAGCGGACGTGGCTACGATGTCCACCATTCCCGAGGTCATGGCGGCCGCCCAAATGGGCGCGAAGGTGCTGGACCTCGCCTTGGTCACAGACATGGGCGCAGGCCTCGGTTCCGTGATTCCGGTATCCCACGAGGATGTCCTGCGCGTAAGCAATGAGATGAAGGAGCCATTCGGCCGCCTGATCATGGCGATCGTGAAGGAGATGAGCCAGTAAGTCTGAAGAAGATCAAGACCAAGCAGTGGAGGTCAACCCCACCTCGGTCTTTCCCCAAGACCACCCTCCCTGCGATAATAGTTTAAGTAATTGAATTATTATCGGAGGATATTGAGGGTGGTTTTTGTTTTCAAAAAATTATTAATTTGATTTTTTCTAAAATTCTGCTATTATTAAAATGTTACATACCTCAATAAAATTATAATATGCCCAAAAAATCAACTACTGGATGCGCTAGATGCAAAAAAGTATCACCGAAATTTTATTACGAACCAACCGGCACTTGCATTTACAGCTATCCCGAAGAAAATCTTCTGCATGTTCATTTCGGCAATCCTACCTGGAAAAAAGAAATGAGCGCTGATGAAGCCGATTGGGCGCATGGCGTGATTGTGCGAGATATCTATCCCAGATACCCTGATAAAATTTTTTTTACTATAATGGACCTGTCAAAAAAAGAAGGCAATGAATATGTTTCAAGAGAAGCAATGGAAATTTATAAGGATATTGGATCCCATTCCCAATCCGGCCCGGTGGCGCAATATGGCAAACTTAAATCAATGAAGGAAGTGAGTAAAATAATCATGCGCATCGCCCGAATAAAAAAACATCTGTATTTTGTGGATACGTTGGAAGAAGCGGAAAAAAAATATCAAAAATGGTATGAAAAACCTCATTAAATTGCTCTCGGTCTTGCAGTTAACCAAAGACCAGCCTTTGACCGGCTATATTTCTTCCGGCATTAAACTGCATGAAACACCCAGTCTGGCAGAACATCACTATACCACCATCTTGATGGCTTACTTGATAGCGCAGAAAATAAAAGAAGCTGGCGGCGCGATTGAAGAAAGAAAAATAATTTTAATGACCATGATTCACGATCTGCCAGAGCTGTTTGGCGGAGACATATCCGCTCCTTTGAATAGAAAATATCCTGATCTGCGTGAATACAAAAATAAAATTGGCGAAAGAGCGATCGCGATGCTCGCGAGCCACATGGACGAACCGACGCGGAAGGAATTCGTCGCGCTACACCAAGAACTGAACGCTGGCGCGACCGACGAAGCGGTGGTTTGTAAAATTATGGATCAGATGGATCACCAGCTATTTTTGGAATATCATAATCATAAATTAAAATACAACCAGGGCTCCCGCGACTATCGTCCGGATTTTTTTGAAAATCACATTATCAAGCTGGCAGAAAAAATTAAAGACGCCAAAACAAAAAAAGTTATGGCTGACTTTCTGACCGAATTTAGAGACAACTTTTTTGATCAGGGATTTCAGGGGATGAGCGTGTTGATGGAGTAGGATGGACGAAGCGGTGGGTAATACTCCGGGAGTCGCTCTACGTGGAACCCCGGACTCCGGGAGCCAGTGCAACTAAGATTAACTTTTATTTACTGTTAATTTTTCAGATTCTGATTCAGGGAATCCACTGGCTCCCGGAGTCTTAGCCAAACACTTCCGGAGTCGGACATCCTCCTTCCACACAGGACACCGGCTCCCAGGGTCCGGACTTCCACCATCTCGTATATGCCGCGTCGCAATGGTTTAATTCAGCCAGGATATTATCACGCCTACAATCGCGGCAATAATAAAAAAGCGATATTTAACCTAAACATTGATTATCTTCACTTTTTGAGGCGCGTAAAGCAATATCAAAAAAAGTATTCCCTTACCGTTATCTGCTATTGTTTGATGCCCAATCATTTTCATTTTTGCCTTAAAGCCGACTCGCCGTTATCAATTAGTAAATTCATGAAACAGGTGCAGATGACACACGCGCAATACATGCAACGTCAACATGGTTTGGTGGGCCATTTATACCAAGGAAGATTTAAGGCCAAACATGTTGAAACCGAAAACCAATTAATTTATCTTTCCGCTTACATCCATATCAATCCCCGACTAGCCGGATTGGTTTTTGATTTAAGCGAGTGGCAGTGGTCAAGTTATCCGGATTATTCAGAGATACGTCAGGGAACCATTCCGGACAAAAAAATTTTACTTTCCCATTTCCATTCCCCGCGGCATTACAAAAACTGGGTTGACCGGCTGGCGGCGGAGAAGACTGGGGGGACACTCTACGCGGAAGCTCGGACGCGGGTAAGACTCAGGGAAGCACTCTGCGTGGAAGCCCTGACTCCGGGAGCCAGTGCAACCAAGATTCACTTTTAATCACTACTAATTTTGCCAAATTCTGATTCAGGGAACCCAATGGCTCCCGGAGTCCGAACCACGCAGAGCGCCTCCCGGAGTCCTGACTTCCGCGAAGAACGCCGACTCCCTGAGTGTCCAGTCGGCCTCGGAGCCATCACTAACAGAGACAGAAACCACAATTTCTGTCTTTTTTATTATCCATAGCCAACCCTTTACAACTCTCTCTCTCTGTTACTCTACTCCCCAGAATCTGCCGCCGGAAATGAACTCTGATGGGCAGAAAAAAACGTAAGGAGTGTGAGATGAAAATCCCGATCATCTATTCAGGCCCCAAACCAAAAAGAGCCGCTCGTAAGATGTTGGTTAACTACCTGGTCTTATTCAACATGAATAGACTAGGTGCGATGGTTTTAGAGCTCAAGGACGAGGGGCAAGTGACGCACCGGGTCTTCATGGCCAAGGCGCGGGGTTTTGAACGCGGAGCTCTCTTCGTGGTTTCGGTACAAGAGACAGCCAGAGAGCTCCTTGCACGTCTCGAGGATGGTCTTGAGCTACCGCTTAGAGTCGTCCGTAGGCACCGGTTCAAGTTCTTATCCTACCCCGCGGAATGAACTCCATCAAGACCTCTGTCCACCGCGCACCCGCCCCACTACATCGGCTGGGTGCGACCACAAGTCAATCCCAGTCCCCTTAGATGATAAAGAAATTTGTCATTTGAGGAGGATTGATTTGTGAAAATAAAACCACCTATGGCGACATGGGTGGTTTTTAAAACAGATCCCCGTCCGGCGTCCGGTGGAGGAAGCCCTGACTCCGGGAGCCATTGAAAACCCTGAATCAGAATTTGACGAAATTAACAATGAATAAAAGTTAATCTTGGTTGCACTGGCTCCCGGAGTCTGGATTCGCTCCGCCCGCCCGGCGCAGGCTCCCGGAGTCTTGTTCACCGAAACCGCGCCAACCCCTCCACCACCCTCATCACCTCCCCCTCCCCCGCCGCCGGCATCATTTTGGACAGCCGCACCGCCAGCTGTTTTTGTCTGATAGAATCGATTAGCAACTCCTTGATAATCCCGCCCAAATAATTTCCATCGCTCGTGCGCTCGTCAACGAAAATCGCCGCGCCGGCGTCGGCTAAAAATTTTACATTCTCTTCCTGATGTCCGGGTTTGGGAATCAAAATCGCCGGTTTGCCCAGGGCCGCGATCTCGGTAATCGTGCCAAATCCCCCGCGGGAAATTACTATATCAGCCACCGCGTAAGCGTCCGCCATTTCGTCCATAAAAAATTCATAATGATGGTACCAGTCGTACAATCGGGAAGCGCGCTCGGTAAGTTCGCGCGGCCTTTCCTTGCCCGAGAGATGAATAATTTGCGCCACGCCTTCCAAATGCCGCGAAGCCTCAACCACCAGCTGATTAACGCGCAATGAACCGGTGCCGCCGCCGGTGGCGAATATCACCGGCAAATCCTCCCGCAATCCGAATCGCTTTATCGCGTATCGCCTATCGCCTCGCAACACTTCGGCGCGAACGGGATTACCCAGCCATTTGGTTTTCTTTTTAGAAAAATCAATAACACTATTAGACAGCGCGGTCGTAATCACTTTGGCGAATGGCGCCATCAGCTTATTTGCCAATCCCACTTTAACATCCTGCTGGTGAATCCATGCCGGCACGCCAAACAACCATGCCGCCCAGTGCAGAGGAACGGAAATAAAACCACCGGCGGAAACGCAAACATCCGGATTTTCTTTCCACATTATTTTTATTGACTGAAAAAAACCGATAATAATTCGGATAATATCCGTGATATTCCAAATGGAAATATAGCGGCGAAATTTCCCCGATGATAATGTTCTGAACTCAATCCCCTTTTGCTTTATCAACTCACGCTCCGGACCCAGCCGTGTGCCAACCCAAAGAAACTGCGTGTCCGGGCGCGCTTTTTTGATGATGTCGTGGATTGCCAGAAGCGGTGTGACTGGACCCAGAGTCCCGCCACCCGAAAGTATAATCTTCATACTTATTACGAATTACTTACAGATAACGGATAACCCTGATTTACGGATGACAATGTCATAATATCCGTAAATCAGGGTTATCAGTAATCGGTAAGTATCCGTAAATCAGGGTTATCAGTAATCGGTAAGTATCCGTAAATCAGGGTTATCAGTAATCGGTAAGTATCCGTAAATCAGGATTATCAGTAATCAGTAAGTATCCGTAAATCAGGGTTATCCGTTATCTGTAAGTTGCATGTTTAGATATATTAATCAAAATCCCCGCCGCCGCCATACTAACCACTAAAGCCGTCCCGCCATGGCTGACAAACGGCAATGGCACGCCGGTTAATGGCAATAACCCCACCATTGCGCCAATATTCAAAAAAGACTGTGCTATAAACCAAGTAATAATGCCGGCTGCCAACAGGCGCCCAAATGAATCCGGCGACATCTTGGCAAGTATAAATCCCCGATAAGCGATCAAAACCAAAAGAATAACTAATGCTGCCGCAAATAAAAAACCCATCTCTTCGGCAATAACCGCGTAGATGCTGTCCGCCTGCACTTCAGGCAAGTACTGAAACTTTTGCCGCGAGTGTCCAAGTCCTAAACCAAAAAAGCCGCCGGATCCAATTGCCAAAAAGGCCTGATTGATATGATAGCCAATCCCCTGCGGATCCAGCTCCGGATGCAAAAAAGTCGTCAAACGCGCGGCCCGATATGGCGCAACCATCACCATTAAAGTAATTCCCGCAATGCCGATGATAGCAAGCGCTCCCAGATGCCGCAATCTAGCGCCGGCAATAAATAACATTGCAAAAACAATAGCAAATAATATTGACACCGTCCCAATGTCTGGCTGCAGAACAACCAAAATTACCGGAATTAAGCCCAGCGCAAGCGCTGGCAAAAAACCTAATTTTATATCCGCGATATCCTTGCCGGCATTGGCAAGATAAGCCGCCATAAAAATAATCAGCCCTAATTTTGCAAATTCCGCCGGCTGGAGCGAGCGTCCATTTATTATCAGCCAGCTATGAGCTCCGGTGCCTAATGATGAACCAATCCCCGGGATAAAAACAAGAATAAGTACAATACAAATGCCGATAAATATTGGCACAGCCATCTTTTTCAACAGCCGATAATCAAGCTTGGCAAAAACAAAAAAAACCGCCAGCCCTGGCAATACCCCAAACAAAAGCTGGCGTTTGATAAAAAAATAACTATCATCAAATCTTGCCTGCCCAATAGCAGTGCTCGCTGAAGCAAGCATTATAAGGCCAAAAACGGTAATGGTAATGAAATAAGATAGAAGCACATAATCCGCGTGCTTATTAATCTTCATATTCAAAATAATCAAAAGCTATAAATCCCATCCCGCAATGCGGGACTGGACTCTTGTTCCGTCCCGACACAAAGTCGGAACGGAAACTGATTAACAATCAAACATTAAGAAAAACCAAGAGTGACGCCGTGATAAACAAAAAAATCTGGCACAACAAGCTGGTCGCGTTCAATAGATACGTCATGAAACTGTCTCTCTGAAAAAGAATCCACCCCAAAATCGTGTTTAATATTAATATCAATATTCCAGTTGCCGGCAAAAATACAATCTTCCACCATTCGCCAATATAATCAACGCCAAACAATATATTGTAATGTAAAAAGACAGTTCCATCACCGGATCTGATGTTCCAAAAAAGCCAAAACCATGCTGCCAAGTTGAGCAATATTGATGCGCAAAGCATAACCAGATTAGGCAGATTCTTCACGTAAAGTTTAATTGGATAAATTTTTTCGGTCATGATTATTGCGTTAAAAATAAACCAATTTCAATATAAAAGTATACCTGAAATATATCCGCTTGACAAGACATTCTTTTTTTATTACAATGTTGAGGTTATAAATCTAAGGCATGGTTAGCGGCGGTATGCGTTCAAAAAGTCGCATGCTGGGCGGCTCACTACCTCTGCAAGGTTAGTCGCCTCAAGTAGTGAAAAAACAATTAGACACTCGCATGTCTCATGATATGTGTTTCGTGTTTCATGAAAATGTATGGCGCATAAAAAAGCGGGTGGTTCCACCCGGTTGGGCCGAGATTCTAATCCGCAATATCTTGGCGCCAAGGTCGGAGACGGTCAGACCGTAAATGCCGGCATGGTGCTCGTCAGGCAGCGAGGGACAAAAATTCATCCAGGAAAAAACGTCAAAAAAGGCAGGGATGACACCCTATACTCTGCAATAGCCGGCAAGGTAAAATTCAATCAGCGCAAAAAAAGAAGATTTGACGGATTGTTAAAATTGGCCAAGTTTGTAAATATCATTCCGGCGGAATAATTGGCGGTTGACAGATGAGAACTCCATGCGGGGTTCTTTTTTTTGGCCAATTAAGGTATAATACTGAAATTAACAAGCCGTAACTGCAACCATACCCCTTCGCCTTATTAATTCCGATCCGCCTTTTGGGCGGATTAAATTCTAATTATTTTGTTAAGTTTTGGTTATAATTTAATGTTAAGCTACTGGGTATTATACGGAATTTAAATAGCAATTGAGTATAATAAATTTTGTGCTGGAATTTTTCTATAACTTGTTTTATGCGGTAGGAATTCAGCTGTTGGGAATTTTGGGCATTTTTTTTCTTTTTGGCTTTGTCTTATCAAAAGTAGAGGAAACTACCCAAAGCATTTACCGCCAAACCGTCGGCTGGAAAGGAATACTGTGGACTGCCTGGATCGGGACGCCAATCCACGAACTTGGCCATCTTTTTTTTGCAATAATTTTTCGCCACAAAATTCAGGCCATTTCATTATTCAAACCCGACGCAAGAACCGGAAATCTGGGGCATGTTGACCACAGCTACAAAAAATACAGCCTCACCCAGCGCATCGGCAACTTTTTTATTGGCGCGGCGCCAATGATCTTTGGCTCAACGTTTCTATTCATTATGCTTTATTTTTTAGCGCCAAACGGCCGAGAGGTGTTTTTACCGCTTACGGCCGAACAAACCTCAATTATGGCTGTTATAACCACCTTAAAGCAAACTCTGGTCAAATTATTTGCCGTAGAAAATATCATGGCCTGGAACTTCTGGATTTTCTTATATATTTCTTTTTGCGTTGTATCGCACATTGCTCCGAGCAAGATTGACAGAAAAGGCATGTGGAGCGGATTGCTTTGGATTATATTAATTTTAATCATTGTCAATTTTGCCGCGCTTCTTTTCAAGATTAACGTTACCGATTATATTCTTGGCATCAATCAATATTTAGGAATTTTGATCGCAATTTTTACTTACGCTTTGATCGTTTCATTTATTCATTTGCTTCTCGCGACGATTATCCTGTTGCCGTTCCGTAAAAAATGAATGTCTCCACAATTTGTTTGATCCTTTGGGCCTCTCTTTCAACCAGTTCGCCATTATACTCTCCGCTATGGGATGTTTGCTTTCCATAAGATGGTTTTTTTTGATCAAGATGCAAATTGATCGCAAATCCATCAAACGTTTTATCAATATAAACATGAAACCTGGATATTCTTGGCGGCTAAACCTGCGAGCGTAACTAGTTTCGCGCGTAGCAATCTGTCCATAACCGCAACGTCGAAGAAGCATCGCTGGATTCATTGAATATTGACCATTGAAATACAGCTTCATATTATGAGAGCGTTGAATAATTGATATTTCGCTTTAATGTGTCATTCCCGCGGAGGCGGGAATCCAGAAATTTCGCTAACTTATAAGGCGAGGCGACTGGATTCCCGCCTCCGCGGGAATGACAAATGAATTATTCAACGGTCTAATTATATCAAGAGTACGATGCCGGCGGCCAAAAACGCAAAAGCCGTCAGTTTTATAACCAGATGATGTTCGTTGAACAATTTATTGCCGGCGACGATTGACCACAAGATCGCCGCGGCTCGCGAGGCCGCCAAAATAATGGAAGCTGGAGCGAATAAATAAGCAAAACTGCCGGCCACGCTTGCCAGACCCTCGGAAAATGATTGAAAAAAGAAAATTTTCTTGCGTAAAAATTTAAACGGATATTCCCGAGCGAATTTCCGCGCCAAGATTGAAAAATAAAAAAGCAGGACCGCGAATATAATGAGCTGTTCGCCGACCACCGAATTGAAATGGCTGATGTTATATTTATAAAGTGAAATCGTGATCACGGCATTCACGGCGGTAAAAAGCGCCAGCCCCGCCCCTTTTCTCTTTATCCTGCCGTTCAAAAATAACAAAATCAACGTTAAAAAAATCACTCCCATTCCGATTATCTGCCAAGAACCGACTGCATATCCCAAAACCATATCAACAACTAACAACAGGGGGATAGTGATTGTCCGGATAAAACCAAAGGAACTGCGATGGACCTTTACTACCGCGAGCATCAATACGTGCATCTGAACTATCTCCAAGCCAAGCCGCGGGATAAAAGTAGGCAGTGATTCAAAAGAAAAAACGAAACTGGCGGGATAAATGATCGCCGTGCCAAAAAGGATAACCGCCGCCCAAAACAAATACAAATAGCCCATGGTATAGATGCTCTGTCTTCTTCTCAATACCTGCACCTTGCCGATGGACATTGACACTTCCGAGAAAAACGCGCCGATTGCCACTAAAATTATTCCGATCATAAAAAGTAAAAATTTTCATATTTGAAACCACGGACAACGGTTGCGGGTTACGGGATTTGGAATACGGGAAATCAACCAAACATCAACCACTCCGGCTTAAAAATTAACAGCAATCCTAAAATCAAAATCAACAAGCCGCTAAACGCGTTCACATATTTCGCATATTTGCCGCCGAATCCGGTCGCTTTCAGGGTAACCATGGCAAGAATAAACACGATCATGTCGTCTAACATGTAGAAAAAGATGTAACCCGCCATGTACCCGTATCTCTGCCACGCGGCCAAATCGCTGATCGCCAGCACCTGGGTAAAAATCGCCGGAAAACCGGCCGAACAAGCGAGTTCAACCAGATTCACGGAAAATCCCAAAATAATAATGCCGATGATTGACCAAATCAAACTCTGGCGATGAACGATATTTTTTATTTTATCAAAAATTTTCCGGTTATTCTCGTTACCCGACACCTTGCACACCACCCCGTCGGCTTTCCGGTTTTTCCAAAAATCGCGCAAATGCAGTCCGCCGACAGTCACTGCCAATAAGCCGATAATCAACCGGATGACGCCAATTAATCCGATAAATAAAATCAACTGCAGCCAGGCGGCCATGAAAATGAAATAAACCGCGCCGGAAGCAAAGATGAAAATACTGCCCAAGAGCCACATCCGCCGTTTGTTCTTCATGCCCAAAAGCAGGGTAATTAAAAACAACAGCACCCACATGGCGCAGGGATTAAAACCATCCAACAGACCTAGAGACACGGTTAACACCGGCAGAGAAAAATTTTGCGGATCAATTCTGCCTAAGACCGGCACATTAACACAGCCGCTGTCGCACTGTTCGTTTTCTTTTTTTTCACCAGACCCATTAACCGCGATCCCCCGCTCTGCCAATTTTTTTTCAATCAACTGTAAAATTTGCTTGCCCGTGGTCTGGTCCGTGCTGTAGCCGTAAACAACCTCGCCGTCAATAAACGCCACCGGCACGCTACCCACCGGAACCTGGTAATAACTGCCATACTGTTCAAAAATTTGCTGATTCTCGGCGCTACTTACTTCGTACATTTTCAGATTGATAAACTCGCCGTATTTCGGCATGATTTCTTTGTTCAAAAACTCAATCTCATCGCGGCAATGCGGGCAGGTGTAAAGATGAAACAGGATGTAATCAATTTTTTTGCTTTCCGCATCCGGACTTTTTAAACTTTCCGTTTGCGCCGACGCTTGCAAACTAAACAAAAACAGACCGAGGACCGTGGAGATTATTAGTAAAAAAAGAAAAAAACGTTTGAGCATGTTAAAACTAATTTACTTGAATCATGCTGTGTGAATCGTGCGTCGTGATTTCGTGGACGATAGTGGACTTGAACCACTGACCCCTGCAATGTGAATGCAGTGCTCTAACCAGCTGAGCTAATCGTCCATTTTACAAACAAATCATGGACAATCCTGGCAATCATGGTAATCCGTGTGCTATCTAGCGATGGTTAGATGGAACACAGATTTCCAGGATTACCATGATTTGCCATGATTTTAAATAGTATCACTTTGTAACAAAAAAATCAAACTTGCCCGACCCTCTCCCCTAACTCATGCTCCTCCAACCACATCACGATCGGCGTTAAGGCAAGAAGAAATATAAACAATGCCAACAAATAAAAGCCGCCGACTGTCAAAAAATTTCCCAAACCAACCAAAAGATACCCGAAGTAAGCCGGATGGGGAACAAAGGCGAACGGGCCGGAGACGATCCGCTTGTCTTTCGCCGGATCCGGCCGCAAAACGGCCCAAACAAAAAACCGCCGCGGCCCGAGCGTTAGAAAACTGGACAAAACTAACAAACCGCCCGCGAACAGCAAAAAATAACCCGCCCAGATTAACCAAGTAGAAGGCGCGATAATGGATATTGATATCAACGCCATCTTCGGCACAAACCAAAACGATCCCGCTAACATCAACGCTCCGGCAAGGTAAAACCAAACCGGCTGCCGGCGCCAAAACGGCAACAAGCCGTGGAGCCAGAGGTGGAAGAGGGGGATGGGGAAGATTAAGGCAGCAATTAATGCCGGCATAGTTATTACGAAACAATGGCTAAATAGACACACGAATTAAACGGATTGAACGGATCGGAACGAATCCGTTTGTATTCGTTAAATTCGTTTAATCCGTGTGTCTATCTAACTTTGGAAAATTACTTTTCCGCGACCGCCACAAAAAACGTCCCCAAATTAAACTCCTCCACTTCCACATTGCCAAACAACTCTTTCATCTTCCGCGGAATATCTTTCTCCGGATCCCAGGCCGCGAAACGGCGGTAGATTAATTTTATCAGCGGATTAAAAAAACGTAAAGCGTTTGGAAACGGGCGGGCGTCGCAGACGACCAATCTCCCGCCCGGCCGCAGGACCTCGCGGCATCTCTCTAACGCTTTTTCCCAGTCCGGAATGGCGCTGATTCCCAAAACGGACAGCACGCCGTCAAAATTATCTTCGGGAACGCCGAGCTCGGCCGCGTCGCCTTGGATCAATTTAACATTTTGCCAATCACTTTTCTTGCATAACTCTTCCGCCGCCGCGAGCATCTCGCGGCTGTAATCAAATCCGACCAGCGTTCCCCCGCTGCCGATTGAATCAATCAAAAAAGAAAAATTCCGCCCCGTGCCGCAGGCGACTTCCAGTACTTTCGCGCCTTTCGCCAACTCTAATCGTTCCACCGCTCGCCGGCGGATGAATTTCGGCCGGCCCAAAAAAGTAAAATAATCCTGCGCCGCGTAGAGCCAAGCGCGCCGTCCCCAAAAGGAATACACGGTTTTTACTTTTTGGAGTGAAGATGTCTTCAGAGATTCAAAATTCGCGGGCATAGCAGTCGTATAATTTAACACGAGTTAATAGAACACGGATTCAACGAATAAAACGAATTTTAACGAATTCGTTATTATCCGTTAAATTCGTTAAATCCGTGTTCTATTTTACTTTTCTTCCACCCAACACCACCGCGATCCCCGTCGTAATCGGCACCGCCAAAACCAAACCGGCAGAGGAAATCAAGGTGCGGATAATTTCTTCCGCCACCACTTCGGCGCTTATCGCGTAACCGGGAGCAATCTGGTACGAAGAAAAAAGCAGAACCAACGGGAGGGCGGCGCCGGTGTAAGCCAATACCAAGGTGTTAATCACCGCTGAAATATGATCGCGCCCCACGTCCATCGCCTTCCGGAATAAATTCCAGCCCGCGAGGCCGGAGTTCGCTTCCGCGAGCGCGAACACGGTCGCGGCCTGGGTTACCGCGATGTCGTCCAAAACGCCGATCGCGGCAATAATCACGCCGGCAATTAGCAAGCCGATAAAATTGATTTTATCGCCGGACGCTTGTTTCAAAAATGCGGCCTCTTCGCTCCCAAAACCGGTAAAATTCAGCCCCGCCACCGCTATCTGCGCCGCTATTCCCACGAAAAGCAAAGTAAGCGCGATGCCGAGCAAGGCGGCCAAGGTTTTTTTGCCCGCGCCGTGAGAAATGTAAAGCGTGGCGAGAAGAATGACGAGCGAACCGGTGAGAGCGATCAAAACCGCGTTCCGGCCGTAGAGAATCTGCGGGATGATAAAAGAAAAAATCACGGCAAAAGTGAAAACGAGCCCGACGAGCGCGTTAAAGCCCTTTTTGCCGCTAACCAAAATGACCAGCGCCGCGAAAATCAGCGCAATCCAAAAAATTCCTTTGGTGCGGGAAACCTCCACCATCTCCCACGTCTCTTCTCCGCCGGCCGCGGCAATCAACGGTCGCGCGAAAATTTCGTCTCCCACTTCAAGCGCGGTAAAATCATTCCGCACCTTTACTTGTTTATTTGAATCAAACAGTGTTACCAAAAGCTCCTGCTCCCTCTCCGCGCCAATCAGCGTTACCGCGTCTTCATTTACTGCCCGCTCGCTCAATATCTCTACCACCTCGCCTTTTACCGCGGAAAAATTCTCACCCGCGTTTAGGGCGGGATTAAAAGCGGAGGAAAAATAAATTAAAATTAAAGAAAGCAATAAGAGTAGAAAAACAAAAATCATCTTTGGCGTATGGTAGTGAAAATGATAATGGGATGCGGGCATAACTAAAATTAACCTAATTTCTAATTGACCCGTTCGGCTTCGCTCAGGGCAGACTCTAATTTCTAAAAAATGTCCAATGGCAGAATGGCCCATTGTTGGCTCCATAATCCCCGACACAGCGGCTATGGAGTCAACAAGTGAGTAAAACTAACTTGTGGACAAATAGATTTGACAAAGTCCGCCGATTATCTTATTATGAATATACAGACGATAGTAGTGTCGTTTGTTATGAACCGCGGGTCTCGCTGAAAGGCGAGATCTTTTGCTTTTTTATGTCAATTTTCAAAAATTCATTGCGAAAATCCACCAGATCAAAATAATGGCTGCAAGCCGGTATAAGTTCTTTGGCCACATGGCCGGAACGAGAAAAAACTATCGCTCTTTTGTTCTGGCCGCGAAGGAATTTAAGCAGGTATTCAAAATCAGAATCTCCGGAAAACAAAATCAGCGTGTCATAACCATTCAAATTGAAGGTGGCATCTACCGATATTTCTACGTCAAAATTTGCCTTGCGATGAGGATGATCGGCCGAGTGATCGGAATATTCTTTTAGCGGCTTGGTGGAAAGTTTGATTTTCAGAACCTTTTTTAGAAACCAAAAAAATTTACGGTGCGAATCGGTTTGAAAATCGGGCGAGTAGAATTTGATTTCTTTCAGGTCGCAAATTCCACCAAAAAAATTCTTAAATCTTTCATAATCAACCCGCCAACACAGCTGGTCAGGATAATATCTCTTGAAATTTTCCGGGATTTCTTTGGGGTTGACAAAAAACGATTGGACCGAACGTTCCAGGTTCGCGGCGTCAATAAAAATAACCACCCTGTCTTTGATAACAGATTTGAGTTTTTGTTTGTGTTCTTCGGACATTTGTAATTGATTTAGAATAAAAAAACCAGAGTCAACTTGATAATCTCTAAAAAAGACACCCTTGTTTTATTACTCCGCCTTCGCGTTTCAAACCAGGTCTTTCTTCTTCTCCCCAAACTCTTTCTTGTCAATCTCGCCCTTGGCATAGCGTTCTTGCAAAATTTCCAAAGCCGTTTTCTTTTGTTCGCCGGCGCCGCGGGATTGGTCCGTGAGCCACTTGATCAAGGCGACAATGCCGACAATGATCACCACCCACCAAAAAATCATAAAAACCCAGCCAAACCCGCCCAAAGGCGTAAAGCCGAAGTTCATCATATTATTTCGCGTTATTAATAATCGTTTGAATTATTTGATCAACCTCCCGCGGCTTATCGCCCAAATCTGCTTCCGGAAAAAACTGCGGCAGGATAATCGGCCGCATGCCGGAAATAAAGGTCTCATTATCTTTGACATAAACATTGATCTTGCACGGCATGCACAAACCGATTTTAATATCGGCCCGCAAAAATTCATCGGCGTATTTGGCGCTGCAAAATTCAATAATCTTAAACGGGTCTCGCGCGAAACCCTTTTCGCCCAATGTCTTTTGCACATCATGGATATGTAAAACCCGCAGGCCGGCTTTGGCGATTTCTTCCTCCACGCTTTTAACGGCAATGTCAAAATTTTTAATTGTAACCACAGTGTAGTCAAATTCCATAATTAATCTTATTGTTTTATTTTATTAAACAATGCGGCAAAAAGCCAGACGCCGGCCATCGCCATGATATTCCAGATAATCAAGCCCGAGATAAAATATCCGATACTGAAAAAATCAGATCGGAACGTCGTCTCAGCGTGCAACGAATATCTCATGACTAAATCTCTGATTGGCGGATAAATCGCCACTCCAGCGTAACAAACAACATAAACGATGCTGACCCAAGCCGACGCCACTTTGAGTAAATGTTTGGTGTTGATCATATTTTTGAGATTAGTAGGACTTACGCTTTTGTCATTCCGAGCGAAGTGAACGAGCTCGCGCGAGTGAACGCAGCCGAGGAATCCCTTAAAGAAGGTTCCGGCGCTAAGGTATTATCCACATCAACCATACGTTAAGGGATTCCTCGCCCGCCAGGACTCGGAATGACAAACGCGTAAGTCCTAATTAGTTTGAATTAAGTTAATTTTAGTTTCGACCTTTATATAATAATTTTTCAACTACCGCGACCGCCGCTTATCCTCAATCAACCTTAGATTTATTATGCGCTAATACGCCCTTAACGTAAAAAATAAGTGCGGGAATAAAAAGCGCGGCAGATATCAAATATAAATTAGGAGTACTAACAACTTGGTATAGCGGGTTATAATCCAGTGGATAAAGTGGTTTGATATCGGCGTGCATGAAAGAATCGATAAATACATGAAACCAAAAACCCAAAATACCAGAAAAAATCATTATTGATAATTTTGGATTATAGTTTAGATGAAAAATATTCATAATCTTTTTAAGAAAATTTTTCATCGAATACGCAATAAAACCCCAAAATGCTCCGATAATAATTCCGCCGAGCAAGGTATGAAAAAATCCATGGACTGGATAAGGCAGGTTGAAAACCATCACCGTTAATGGTTCTAAGTCAATTACTACATTGGCCAACACAAAAACTGGAATATCAAGATACTTTTTCAATGGAAACGCTATAAACGCGCTTGGTCCGAAATGAAATGGGGTAAATGGCATAAAATTATTTCAAATGTTTGCAATTTTTTTTGAACGAAGGTTGCAGTCCGTAGCTTCAGCGAAGGACTGGCGGAAGAGGTGAGATTCGAACTCACGAGCCGATTTCTCGGCTGACGGTTTTCAAGACCGTTCCCTTAAACCACTCGGGCACTCTTCCCTAAGATATTATATTCGCTATTTCCATCAATAATATACAGGTAAAAACGGTCACAGGTCAACCCTCGCGTCCATTTCGGTCTTCAAATAAGGTTATCACGTAGACCTTGCCGTCGGTAAAAAATTGATCGCCTGAAAAATTTTTCCCCAGCGTAGGCTCGACAAATTGTTCTTCTTGTCATTTAGAAGATTATAAGATTAAAAGATTGAAAAATTTTTAATCTTTTAATCCTTCTGCTTCGCTCAGGGCAAGCTCTCCACTTCGTCCCGATGCGAATCGGGACTCCGGTCGGAATGACATTAACTGCGAATCTTCGCTTTCAACTCCTTCACAATCTTCCGCCGATGATTGATTTTCTCGTGTTCCGATTCATTCAAATCCTGATACAACTTCCCAAACTCCGGCAGAAACAAAATCGCCCGCCAAGGGAAACCCTTTTCTTTGATTTCCGGCATTTCCGTAACGATATCGCCGGCGATTTCGGCGGTGGCGGACGCGGAATTTTTTCCGTCGTAATAAACCGCCGTTGTCGCCAATCTGGCCGTTCTTTTTTCACGCGGGCAGTTCTTTAATTTTTCCAAAGCATAGCGTACTAATTCTTCGTCCGTGGCCGGACGACCCAACCAGCGATTGCTCTTGACTCCCGGCTCACCGCCCAAGGCGTCAATTAACAGTCCCCCGTCGTCCGCGATCAGCGGCAGTCCGAATTGAGAAAAATACCCGCGCGCTTTTTTCATCGCGTTCTCCACAAAAGTCGCTCCGTCCTCCTCCACCGGCTGGACATCTTTCAAATCGGCCAGCGTGATGATTTCAACATTCAAATCAGCCAAGAGTTCGGCGTATTCTTTCGCTTTGGCCGGGTTGGTGGTGGCGAGGAGGAGTTTTTGTTTAGATTCTTCGTGCATTTGGTAATGTTTACGCTGGCGCGCGAATTCAACAACCCCAAAAACAAGGAATAACTATTTTTTCAAACTAAAACTATTGGCGATACTATAGCGTTTCTTTTGGTCTTTTGCCTTTAAAAAGCAGCCCTAACGCGCCTGCTAAAATTACCAGTTCGGACCAGAAGTCCCATTGAAACCAATACTGGCTAAGCAGTTCCATTCTGGTAAATCTGGAATAATATCCTCCCGTGGGGTCTATATTAAAGATTAAAAATGAGAAATGCCCTAGCATCAAAAACGCTGTAAATATTACTGCGCCGATTAGTATAAGCTTATAACTTTTTGACGTTTGCGGGGTTGATTTTGTCAAAAACAGGATTCCAAACAGCGAAGCTAAAACTGTTGTATCGGTATAGAGAACGTTAAGAAAATCATGCCAGAGCTGCGGCCAAACACGAAGGTTGTCGCTTCCGAGGGGAAATTCAAAACTCCGCATGCCAAAGACAGAGTATCCGTTTTTGTATGGCAGCCAAATCTCCTGAACAATTATCATTGTAAGTATAACCAAAAAGAGAAAAACTCCCGCCAGAATCCATTTCCAATCCATATCTCTTTTTAGATTCAAGCTTGGCCTGAACATTTCGTATGCCAAGCCAATAAGAATAACAAGAAAGCCAATCCAAGGAGGACTATAAACTACCCCCGGAGCATCTCCTACGTTTATTTTCGTCCAGGCAGGCATCCAAAGCAACAACAATAAAACTATCATGAAGAAAATAGATGCAAAGACGCGATTTGAGATATTGCTCATATTTTTCTCAAACAACCGCTTCAAATAATTCTACGGCCACATAGCCGCCGCTTCTGCCAACAGCGGTTGCACTTTTGTCAGAGTTTCAATATAAAATTTCCTGGCCGCTGCTTGGCTTCGGCGGGAATCCGGCCCCAAAGATACTCTCTGGGACTCATAAATTTTGGCGATCTCCAGATATTTATCCGCCAGATCGCTGTTTCCCTGCTTAGTGAAATAGCGATAAAGAGCCATCGCCGAAGGAATATCTATCTCATACGTGAAGTCAACTAAATTGCCGCCCTTTTTGAGAAAATCAATCACCGTTTCCATATTTTGCGCGGCTTCTTGGGCGTTTTTTTTATTTTCCGCGTAAATTTCGTTTATTGATTTTCGCGACCCCGTTTTTTCAAACCAAAAAAACTGATAGTCCATCCCCCAGTTATCAAAAAGTTCTTTATAAGTTATAAAAGTTGGTTCAAAAATAACCGGATCAGTCATAAAGTTTCTGTCCCCTCTATCCGTTTGAGACGGGTCGCTTCTAACGATCCAGAGCCCGTCTTGGTTGTAACCCACCACCGTTGAAAAATCTCCGTCATAACCAATGGTCGGTATTATCCGCGCCGAAACTAATTTTTTCATAAACTCAAGTTCTTCTTCCTTGGTTTTGAAGTAAATCAGATTGCGCGGATCAATATCCGGAAAAACACTTTGCGGCGGATGCGTCGGATTGGTTGAACCCCTGAAAGCAGTATAGCCGAGTTCAGTAAAGGCGTGGGTTTGATTCAATCCCGGTCCCCACCTTTCGTCTTTGTTCCTTCCCGCCATCACCAAAGTCGGCCGGCCGTAAAAAACAAAGGTATCAAAATCAATATCTGGTTCCAGGTATTTTATTAGTCCGGAAGAAGATTCAAGCCAACAAAAACCTCCCAACCCCGGAATCCGGTAACCTTTAATCGGGTATTTGATTTCCGCCAGCGGTTTTTCTGGAAGTTTTGTTTTCATTGCGGTGATAAGCTGGGCTTGATCTTTTTTGTATTCGGATATATTAGGAAAAATTCCGCGGCCGAAACCTAGATAAAAAATTAACACCAAAACAATAAGCGCTCCCGGAATCAAAAGTATTTTTGCCGGCAATCCTTTTGAAATCAAATGGTTTCCGTTATTTGTCATAGTTATTTTGTTTTTCTGTAAGAATCGGCGATTGAGAATAAATAAATAAAAATCAAAGCTCCCCAAACAAGAAAAGAGCGGGGATTGTTAAAATACAAAAGCAGCGTGCTCCGGTACCAAATCGCGTACCACAACACCCCCGCCCCCAAAAAGAAAACCAGGCCATCAATATATTTACCAATATAAAAATGTCCCAGGCCGGGGAATAATAAAGAAAGAAGGGCGGCTGTCTTTTTATTTTTCATAATTTTAATTTGGGATATATTTGCGGAAAATTGTCAGAGTATCTACGAAAATATCTGAACAGGTTTAAAATTTTTCAAGAATTGATTCGTGGTAAAATGTTATCACATTTTACCCTTAGCGGCAAATTATTTAAAAAAAATATAAAAGAGTGTCTTTGTTGTTATTCTTCTCTAAAACATGCATTCATATCAAATTCGCTACTATCATGTCCATTGAGTTCCGCAAAAATATATCCAAAACGTGCTGCAAAAAACTGTTTTCCTTTCTTTATTCCATCACTATTCTGTATTGCTTGTCCTGTATATTTATTTTTACTAAAGTCAACGATACTTTTATATAGTTCCTCAATTTTTTTCATATTAAGTTGAATATCTTTGGGAATTGGTATTTCTCCAGATAATAACTGAGAGAAAAACTTGCCTTTGGTTAAGTTGTAATCAGAAATTGATCTTTCGTGAACATGCGTTCTTCTTAACTTATCATTTATCTCTTTAAAATTTTCGTCGACATTCTTCTTTAGATGATTTAGCGCCGCTTTAACATCTTAAGTATTTTGAATATGATAATGAACAAGATCAACTTTTAGACCATCTACAATGGCGCGTATTCTCTCCCTCAAAATATAAAATTCTTGGACATAATTTCTTAAGTGATATTCAATCGCTTCAGGTACAGAAATACCCGAATCATTTGACGGAAGAAAATCAGCAAAATACTTTGCGTACCTACATAGACGATCAAATACTGTAAAAACCTCCATAACTTGAATCAGATATTTACTGGCTAGTTCTTCTTGTTTGTTTGCCGGTGAATGCTCTCCAGAGAAAATACCTATAGGGAAATGATCTAAAAAATATTTTCCCACTAAAGCTGTTTGATCTTTGTGATTATTGTTTAATTTTTGCATATGTGGATAACTTTACACTTTCGGGAAACTTTCGGGTGTGGTATAATTATACTACTCTACGAAAACAAGTCAACATACATCTAGTCAATTATCCGCAATATGGCCACTCTGACCAAAAAACAAAAAGGGATATTAGATTTTATCGCCTCATACACCGAAAAACATGGTGTCTCCCCAACTATCGAGGAGATCGGTAGGCATTTTAAACGTGCGATAGGAACGATACACGAACATGTTGAGGAGTTAGTTAAAAAGGGGCTTATCAAAAAAAATAACTACATTCGCGGTATTGAGATTCAAAATACTTCTGATTTGGTCGAAATACCGCTAAAAGGATACATCGCGGCTGGCAGTCCAATTGAAGTATTTGAACAATATGAAACCATAACCGTTCCGCGCGCCAATTTATCTGGCGCCGGCGAACATTTTGCTTTGAGGGTGCGGGGCAATTCCATGATTGAAGAAGGAATTTTTAATGGTGATACAGTGGTAATCAGAAAACAAAATACCGCCAGTAATGGTGAAACAGTGGTGGCCATAATAAATGGCAATGAAGCGACCTTAAAAAAAATATATAGATTTCAAACTGGTTTTAGATTACAACCGGCAAACCCTGAAATGAAGCCAATCTTTGTAAAAAATTTACTTGTTCAAGGTAAGGTAGTCAGTGTTATCAGAAATTTTGAAAATAACACTAATATTGAACAAATTTCTAGTAACGAGGAGTACATCGTTTCCAAAGAATACTCGGAGAAAAGCGTGAACTTGGATCAACTCATAAATGAACTGGTAAATTTTAGGGATATCGTCATATTTAAATACGGTTTTCACACGAAAGACGATTTTTTTAAAACACAAATTATTGATGGTCTAATTTTACAAGAAATTTTTAGGCACATCGCCAATACAAAAAAAATAAATACCAACACACAGACGATAAATGAAATTTTGAAAGAACTAAATCTAAATGACATAAAATTTACCAAGGATGACGTTAGGATCTTGGAAGACATCTTAAAAAAATATAATTTTAGCGCCTGCGACGATGATATGCTCGGTTTTATATATCAAAGTATCAGACCGCAGAGCGGACGAAAAGAAGACGGACAGTATTATACTCCCAAAAAAGTCGTCAAATACATTTTGGATAATATAAAAATCAATCTAGCGGAAAACAAAGATCTAAAGATTCTAGATCCGGCCTGCGGATCAGGACAATTTTTGTTGGAGGCATACGATATTTTATATAATCAATATAAAGAAATCGGCGAAAAAAACGAAACAGAAATACATGCCAATATTATTAAGGACCATTTGATTGGTTTTGATATAGACAAAATTGCCATCAATTTGACCAAGCTTAATTTATTTTTGAAATCCAGTGGCACTTATATAGGCAAATTTAATATTTTAACGGCGGATACACTCAAAAGAGATTCAAATCTATTAGAATCAAATCAATTAGATAAATATAAAAATAGTATCGATTATCTAGTGGGCAATCCTCCGTGGGGAGCCAATTTAGATGAAAAACAAAAAAAATATTACAAAAACCATTATGAAATTGGTAAAAACGGACTTAACACATTTACCCTCTTCATTGAGCGCGCCTTTGATTTTCTCAAGGAAAACGGAAAATTGGGATATTTAATACCCGAGGCTTATCTTAAAATTAAAGTCCACCAACTTTCTCGCTTACAAATATTAGACCGGGCAAAAATACAGCTACTTGGAATTAGTGGGGATATATTTCAAAAAGTTTATGCTCCTTGTTTAGTAATGATTTTTCAACAAGAAAAAGATAAAGCAACCAGAGAAAAGAATGAGATAAGTATAGAAAATGGTGTTTTTAATGGACAAACAGAACACAAAATGATAATCCAAAAAAACTTTGAAAAATCCGCAGACAATATCTTCAACATCAATCAGGTTGGTGAAACAGAAGAAATACTAAACCATATTCTCGCACAAAAAAATTGCTATCTGAAAGATAACGCTTTGTTTATACTAGGTATAGTAACGGGGAACAATAAAAAATATTTGATCCAAGAAAAAAAAGACGACAGATACTCCCCAATTATAGTGGGCAAGGATATAAGTAAATATAAAATCAACTTCACTGGTAATTATTTTATCTACGATAAAAATATACTTCAACAAATCGCTCCAAAAGAATATTATACTGTACCGGAGAAAATTATCTATAAATTTATCGGAGAAAAACTTTCTTTTGCTTACGATGATAAACAATATTTTACTTTAAACAACGCCAACGCCTTTGTCCCTAAAATAGAAAAATTAAAGACCAAATATATTTTGGCCTTATTAAACTCAAAACTGATGCAATTTTTTTATAGTAAATCTTTTTTTACTGTCAGAGTACTTCGCGGCAATTTAGAAAAATTACCTTTAGTTAATGCGGAGCAAGAGAAACAAGATGAAATAATAGGATTGGTTAATCATGCTATAAATTCAAAAAATGACGAAACATTCAAAGTTGCTTTAAATAAAATAGACGACGAGATATTTTCTCTTTATAAGATGCCGGAAAAGTGGCGACAATATATTTATAAAGAGGTATAAACAACTAAATAATTACGGAGAATAAATCCTTTGGTTTTATAGCAGACCCTTCCATCTGTGCGTAAGCTGGGTGCCATTGATAGGTAGCATTTGACCCCGCAGTACTGTGTTGCGGAGAAAATTTTGCACCAAAGATTGGCCTGCCGGCTCTAATATCTTTCTTATTCAAAACCCAATAAAACTTCCCTTCGGGTGTTATCCCAAGAAAGATATAATAACTAATCCTGGGATCTTTTAAACGAATTTGTTCGAAAATAAATTTATTACCCTTATAAATAGTTGCGGTTTTTACTTCAATATATTTATTCTTTTTTAATTCTAAAAAATCGGGATTCAGTTGTTTTTGGTTTCCTCTCTCGAATTTTTTAAGCACACCATCACCGGCAATACGCTCATAGTCGATTTTAAACAAAGCTTCTCCTGCAGAACCTATTTGTCGTGAACGTAAAAGTCTAAATCGTAAATACAAATCAGCATTTCCAACCTCATTGTTTAAGAGAATATTTTTAGATTTAACGAAACCTAAAACAAATTGATAATTTCCTTCGGCGATTTTATTTTTTAATACACCATCAACATCAATTCCTTTTAAACGCATCTCGTAAAAACTACTAAATATTTCCTCTATAGTTTTCATAAAAAAATATTATACTTTCTCAAAATTCGCCGGCCGAAATTCCAACATTTCTGAAAAACATCGGCTAGAACTTTATTTTGAAAGGCAAAAAATTCAATACCAATTCCCGACCTGCGGAAGGTGAGGGATTCGAACCCTCGATCCCTTGCGGGATACGCGCTTTCCAAGCGCGCGCCATAAACCACTAGGCGAACCTTCCCTTACAATAATTTTTTTGCAAACCGTTCTATCTCCTGCTTAATCAGCAAGCGAGACAAACTTGCCTGCGCCACCAAGGCATGGCTGGGAGCGTGGCCGCAGAAGCTGTCCCTTTTCATTGGTGGTTTTTGTCCGCACCAGGCCGACATAATAATTGCATAAGACAATCGCTCTGCCAACGGCCAGCCACTCCACCAATCCGCGATAATCAAATAACGACAGATGGGAAATATCTAATGATCTTAATTTGTGATAAAAATTGCTTCCGTCAATATATACCGCCAATCGCGAGGGTGGATTTTTTTCGTCCATAAAAAAACACCCGCCGTGTTCCCTTGCGGGAACAGGGACGGGGGGGGTTAGCTGGTTTTAAAATAGCACAATATAGAATCTTTGTCAAATTTTTATTGTCATCCTGAATCCCGATTCGCATCGGGATGAAGGATCTTTCAACGCTGACATCTACGGCGTCAGCAGAACGTTGCTAATCCCCTTGTCATCAGCTTTAAAAGATTCCTCGACTACACTTCATTCCGTCCCGACTTGGTCCGGACTCCATTTCGTTTCGCTCGGAATGACAACACCACCCCAACGACCGCAATCAAAATACCAAAATACTGCGCCGGAGTCAACCCAAGGTAGCGCGCGTCGGCGCCCATGAGGTCGGTGGCGCGAAAGAAGTCAAGAATGAAACGGAGGATGCCGTAATAAATTAAAAGCGCGGAAAGAAAAAATCCGTTGAACATTTTTTTATTTCTTAATCTAAAAAACACCGCCGCGAGCGGAATTAAAAACAATATCTCAATCACCGCCATATCCAATCGCGGGCCGTCCGGGAATTTAACCGCCAAAAAACTATCCGACAGCCGGCCCGGGTGCAGGTGCGTCAAAACGCAACCGAACCGACCGACAATCCAACCGAAAATGGCGGCAAGGCATATTTGGTCCAGAATAGGAATGATTGCTTGTTTCGCGATCTTCTTTCGCCACACATACCAAAAAAATCCCAGCGCGCCGCCGACAATGCCGCCAAACGACGACATCCCGCCTTTCCATATTTTTAACATTTCCAGCGGAGCGGAAAAATAGTACGCCGGCTCGTAAAAAACAACGTGAAAAACGCGCGAAAAAATCAATCCGCTGATTATCACCCAGATTGTCAGATCCAACAACTGCTCAACATCGGCCCCTAACTTTTTTCCTCGGTACCATAAAATAATCAGCGATAAAAACATGCCGAGGGCGACGATTAGGCCCCAGATTTGGATAGTGAGGGGGCCGAGGTGTATGATTGTGAGGTGAAAGTAAGGAAGCATGATATGTTAATTCACCTAATTTCTAATTCACCTAATTCACCTGATAAAATTACCAATATCCAATTTCCAATTTTTGAATTTGACATTTTATTAGGTGAATTAGAAATTAGGTGAATTAGGTGAATTTTAGTTCCGCGCTTCATTAATTATCTCCATCACCGCAGATTCACCATCAACAATCTGATAAAGTTCATCATCCTCATCCGAAATCGTCTCAAACTTATGCACCAAAAACTCCTTGATAAACATATGCAGCGGCTCCCAGAATTTATGATCATAAAGAATCACCGGCATGGGCGCGATTTTTTTGGTTTCAACCAGGGTCAGCACTTCAAACAAATGATGCAAAGTGCCAAAGCCGCCCGGGTAAAAGACGAAGGCCTTGGATGGAGCCGTGATGATCAGTTTGCGGGTAAAGGGAAAACTGAAAGTGATGGCTTTGCTCACATACTGATTCATCCGCGCCTGGCCGTGCACCTCCATGCCAATGCCGACCGAAACCCCGCCGTGTTCAAACGCGCCTTTGTTCGCCGCTTCGGCAATGCCGGTGGATCCGCCGGTAATGGTTGCCATTTTATTGTCCGCGATCATCTGTCCCAGACGGTAGGCCGATTCGTAGTAAACGCTCTCCGGCCGGATGCTTTTGGTGCCGAGCACTGAAATATCTTCTCCGAGACCAGTCAAAAATTCAAATCCTTCCACCAGCTCGGCCATAATGCGAAACACGCGCCAGTCCATGTTCTGGTTGCTGTGAAAATTGGTGGCCGAAAGTTCGCACTGATTTTTCATTCCTTTTTTTTCGTTAATCGCGGCAAAAGCGTCCGCGGCGCTGTCCACCACGATTAAATTTTTCAACTGTTCCTCGTTGATCGTCCCCTGCGTGCAACAGCTTGTCTTTAAAAAATCCAAAAGCCGATTCCAGTATTCGGAGCCGACGAGCACAATCGGCACCTGGCACATTTTGCCGATTTCAATATGATCAATCACTTCAAAAAATTCGTCCAGCGTGCCAAAACCGCCCGGAAAATACACGAACGCCTCCGAGGGCGAAGTGAGCATCACTTTGCGGGTGAAAAAATAATAAAAGCCGAGGGCTTTTTTGACATAGGGATTAACCCGTTGTTCAAACGGCAATTGAATATTGAGTCCGACCGACTCGCCGCCGGCCTCATTCGCTCCTTTGTTCGCCGCTTCCATTATTCCGGGTCCCCCGCCGGTAATCGTTACATAACCGTTTTTTCCAAGCAACGCGCCCAGCTCTTCGGCGATCTGGTAATATCTATCCGTTTTTTTAGTCCGCGCCGAGCCGAACACGGTAACATCATTCTCCAAAGACGCCATGAGCTGATACCCTTCCACAAACTCGGCCATAATCCGAAAAATCCGCCACGATTCGCGATACTCGCCGGCTTTGTTGATGGCGTAACTGAAGTCCTCTTTCATACCTTCATGTCGGATTGGCATGGTTTTAGTTCGCATTTTTTGGTCCATAATTATTATGTATCCGGATATCCTAATAATCCAGACCTACGGATGTTAGCTGCTATTTTTTATTTTTATCGAACTTTTCATGATTTAACACTCTTTGTACCCTTAAAAATTTTGGACGAAAATTAACTAACAATGCTAAATCTAAATTTTTACTAACTAAATAACGCTGGCACTGGAAATAATCATCCTTGCTCAAAAAATGAACGCATTTCAGCTCTACTATTATCTTGTCTTCAACAATAAAATCCACTCGATTCCTGCCGCTTTTTTCACCAACAAAACTTTTCGGTAAAATCTTTTCCCGTTCATACTTTATATTTGTGACATTGAGCTTGGCCGCAAAAGCATCGCCATACTGTTTCTCATTACGATACTGACCCAACTCATTATGTACCTGAAAAAGCAATCCGCGAATTACGTAACTCAATTCTTTATACAATAATTTCTCCTCCTTCATATTCTAAAAATTTCTCTAAATCTAAATTAAATTATCCGAAAATCTGGATTATCCGGATATCCGTATGCACTAAATAGACTGGCCTACCTGCAAAATAATCTCCTCCCCCATCCTCGGCCCAATCACCTGCAATCCAACAGGCAGACCCGCTTTTGTTTTACCCGCCGGAACGGAAATCGCCGGTACCCCTGCCACCGAGGCGGGTACTTCAAACACATCTGCTAAATACATTTCCAAAATATCGTCCCTTTTCTCGCCCAACCCAAAGGCGGGATACGGCGCCGTAGGAGTAACCAGCACATCTACCTGTTCAAATGCTCTTTCAAAATCTTGTTTAATTAATGTCCTCACTCGCTGGGCCTTGCGATAATACGCGTCATAATAACCGGCGGACAGGGCGTAAGTCCCGATCATGATTCTCCTCTTCACTTCTTCGGGAAACCCCTGCGCCCGCGACTTCGCGTACGCCTCGTACAAATTTTTATGCTCCGTCAAAACCCCATATCGCAACCCGTCCAGCCGCCCCAAATTGGAACTATCCTCGGCCGGCACGATGATGTAGTATACGGCTATCGCGTATTTCGTATGCGGCAACGACACATCAATCACTTCAATCTTTTGATCTTTCAATCCTTCGGCTTCGCTCAGGACAAGCCTTTTGATCTTTGTTTCAATTATTTCCCTCACTTCCTTATCCAACCCTTCTAATTCAAAATATTCTCTCGGAATTCCAATTTTAATTTTGTCCAATTTTGTATAATTCTGTTTAATTTTTTTTAATTTCGCCCCCTCAACCGTCGTCGCGTCGCGAACGTCTCTCCCCTGCATTATCTCTTGTAGCAAAGCAACATCTTCAACCGTCTTCCCCATCGGCCCGACCGTGTCCAACGAACTCGCCATCGGCATTATACCATAGCGGGAGTTGCGGCCATAACTGGGACGCAGGCCGACAATGCCGCAAAAAGCGGAGGGTAGACGGATTGATCCGCCCGTGTCTTCGGCAATGGAAAACAAACACATGTGATCCGCCACTGCCGCGGCCGAACCGCCAGACGATCCACCGGCGACTTTTGACAAATCGTGCGGATTTTTCACCGGCCCGTACATTGAATTTTCATTGCTCGCCCCGTGTCCGAACGCGTCGCAATTCTGTTTGCCGAGGAGCACCGCGCCTTGCGCTCTAATCTTCGCGATGACCGTCGCGTCAAACGGCGGCGCATAATTATCCAAAATCCTCGCCCCGCCGGTTGACCGCACGCCTTTGACGCAGATAGCATCCTTAACGCCATAGGGAATACCGGTAAGCGGCTGTTGTTTTTTCTTGGCAATCAACTCGTCGGCCTTTTTCGCTTCTTCCATGGCCAGCTCTTCAGTAACGGTAATAAACGCGTTGATTTCTTGGTTGCGTTTTTTGATGCGATCCAAACAAGTCGTTGTCAGTTCAACGGAGGAGAATTCCTTACGATCAAGGCCGGTACGGGCTTTGGTAATTGTTAACTCATTCAAATTCATAAATAATAGAACACGGATTGAACGAATTTAACGAATCTGAACGAATTCGTTAAAATTCGTTAAATTCGTTCAATCCGTGTTCTATTCAACTTTCAAAAACACCTTTTACCTTCAACAGGTTTCCTTTTTTCTCTGGAAAAGCATCTAATAACATCTGCCTCGTCTCCTTATCACACTCAACAACTTCATCCTCCCTCGTCACATCTTCCAAACCGGTAACTTGGCAGGTTTCAGCGACATCATCGGTATTTACTTCGTTCAAAATCTGCATATAATCTAAAACCGCCGAGATTTGTTCGGCGTATCTTTGTTTTTCTTCTTCTGTGAGTTCCAGCCGGGCTAGATGGGCGATTTGCTGGACTTGTTGCGGGGTTAACGCGGGCATAGTTTTATTATTAGTAGTTTATCAGAAAACGAATAGACTGGCAAACGCCCGCGACACTTTTATTACAAACTGCTTGACATTAATTTTCAAAAATGCAACTATAACACCAGCCTTGCGGGGTGAGAATCTCAACACCCATAATTCTGTGGGTGTTTGGGATTCAGAGACCTCAACCCCGCGAGGCCTCAATTCTTCTTTGTACACACCGCAACCCTTGATATTTTTTAATAAACCGAGTAACATTTCTTTCAATGCTTGGATCTCCGATGGATCCGAGCAGGCGGCGGCCGGGGACTCCCACTCAACTACCTCCCTCCGGCCGCCGCTTCATTCCTTTTTCAAAAACAAAAACGCCCGCGTTATGCGGGGCGTTTTGTGTTGGGTGTTTGTTACGGCTGCAACTCCCCAACCAACTTATCCATCCACTCGGCATAAAGGCGGGTGATTTCGCGGCCGTTGTCGTTTGACGCTTCGGGCGCGAGCGCGGAAAAAAACGCTTGTTGCGCGTCGGGTAGTGACGCAAGCTCAGCTATTGACTCGCCCGCGAATAACGATTGAAAGGCCTCTCTTGCCCGCCTGGGCGTATGATGATAGGCCCCGAGGACAGAAGCCAAAAATTTTTGTTTCTCTTCTATCCGCGCGGACTCAAAAAGATCGGTAAATGATCGCCGTTCTCCTTCCGAAAGCCCATGCAATAACCGCCGCAGATTGCGAAACTGCAACAGGGCGGCGGCGCGAAGCTGTTCGTCAAGCGACAGACAGTCTTGAGTGTGTTCCGGCAGGCCAAAATTTTCTCTCAATTCGTTAAAACTATCATCTTCTTCATAAGTCCCGCGCGACATCTGGACCGCGCCAAAAGACAACGTATCCGTGGAAGCGGAAGGTACCCGTTGGGGCTGAAATCCCGCCCTGATAAGCGCTTTATAAACGGCGATTCTGCCGTATGAATTTTCATATTCTCTGGGCAAAAGCTCATGAACGGAAAGAGCGATGATCAGTTTGTTGTCAATCATGTCATTAAAAAACCGGTCATCCGAATGGTGGTCGGAAAAATACGCGCGAATTTCGTCGCAATGCCTGCCCGTCGGCCGTAAAATGTTTTCAAAAAATAAAATCTTTTCCGGCGGTTCTTCGGCGATCGCTTTCATTATCCGCCCGCAAATCTCCGCGTCGTCTCCTTCCATCAGGTCTAATTTATTCCGCCATAATTCCGTCAGGCGCGGATCAAGGTATTCTCGCCGCTCGCTGACATCGGAACCTCGGACAACGCGGAGAGCGACCAGCTGATCATACGCCGCCGCGTCAAAAAAACGGCGGGTTTCCCTGTCTTCCTCATATCTTTCATCAGTTAAAAGCAAATGCGGCGCTTCTTCCAATTCAGGATGAATTTCAACCAATTCCGCAAACAAACTTATCGCATCTTCTTCCGCGGCATTTTCTTCACTTTCTTTTCTGAACTCACCAGCCGCCTCACCATCGCCGCGAACGCCGCGCCCTCCTCGGCCCGCTTCTTCTCTGGCCTTGGCCTTGCGCCATTGTTCTCCCAACACCGCCCCAGCCGGAAGAACCACTGCGCCCAAAACGCCTAACATCGCCTGTCTCCTGGTTATCCTCCCATCGCCACCGCCATTTGTTGTTTCCCGCGGTGGAATTGTTCTTCTTTCTGACATAAAAGCGCCTTTACATTACTAAAAAATTATGTTAAAAAGAATAAGCGAAGCGGCCGGCGGTGGAAGCTCAAGAAGAGCTTCCGTGGAACACCAGCCGGTCTGGCCTTCGGGCCTGCCGCGCTTCTGTCAATCTTCGGCGGTTCCTTACTCATGCCTCCCGCCGATAACCGACAGGAGCGCGGCGCTTCGCACTCAATCATTTTTTATTATCTATAAATAACGAGATCGCCACTTTTAATCCGTTCAGATTCGTTGAATTCGTTAAATCCGTGTATCTATCTTGCTAATTTAAACTCCCAAAAACTTCTTAAACTCCCCCTCCGACAATACCTTAACCCCCAACTCCCTCGCCCTGTCCAACTTGCTACCCGGATTCTCGCCGGCCACCACATAGTCCGTATTTTTGCTCACCGACCCCGAAACGCTTCCGCCCAACTGGCGAATTTTTTCTTTTGCTTCATCTCGCGACAGCGAAGAAAGCGTCCCAGTCAAAACGAACGTTTTTCCCGCCAGTTTCAAGTCCTTTGACCCGGACCCAGGGTTCCCAGTTTCTATTTTCTCCTGTTTCTTTATCTTAACCCCATTACTTATTAATTCCTCAACTAGCTTTTTGCTCTCTTTATTTTTAAAATATTCAAAAATCGATTCAGAAACGCGCGGGCCCACATCTTCTACTGCCTCAAGTTCTTCGTTGGTTGCTTTCATTAATTTTTCAATATTCTTGAACTGGTTTGCAAGCGCAATCGCCGTCTCTTCGCCAACGTGACGAATTCCTAAACCAAAAATAAATCGCGGCAAAGTTACGCTTTTCGCTTTCTCAATCGCCTTAACCAAATTCTCGGCTGATTTTTCAGCGAATCTTTCCAATGGCTCAAGATCGCCTTTAGTCAGAGAAAAAATATCCGCTGGATTTTTTATCAATCCCTCGTCAATCAATTGTTCCACAATTTTTTCTCCCAAGCCATCAATATCAAACGCTTTTTTGCTGACAAAGTGGATTATCCGTTCCAACTCTTGCGCGTAGCATTTTGGATTAGCGCAAAACAACGCGGCCGACAACTCTTTCTTCTTGTCTCCAACAATTTTTTGTTCTACTGGCGAACCGCAAATCGGGCAATCTTTTAATCTTTTAATCTTCAATTCTTTTCCCGTCCTCATCTTCTCTAAAACTCTAACCACCTTCGGAATTATCTCCCCGGCTTTTTCCACGACAACCGTGTCCCCGATCCGCACATCCAATCGTTTAATCTCATCAAAATTATGCAACGTCGCGTGCGTTACTGTTGTTCCGGCCAATTGCACCGGCTCCATCAGAGCGACCGGAGTCAAAGCGCCTGTTCTGCCCACTTGGACAAAAATATCTTTGATTTTAGTCGTCCCTTGCTCTGCCGGAAATTTGAGCGCGATGGCCCACCGCGGCGCCTTGCCGGTAAATCCCAGCGCGTCCTGATATTTTTTCTGATTAACTTTGATAACCAGCCCGTCTATCCAAAACGGCTTTTTATGCCGATGCTCTTTCCAATAATCATACATTTTAAAAATTTCTGTCTGGGTTTTACACACTCGCCAATCTTCATCTGTTGAAAAACCTAAATCCTTCAATAATTTCAATTCCCCCGCCTGGGTTTCAACACTAATCTTATAATCTTTTAATCTTTCAATCTTTGTCCCAATCTTTGACACGTCATAGGTGGTAAGAGACAGTTTCCTCTCGGCCACAATCTTTGGATCTAATTGCCGTATCGTCCCGGCCGCCGCGTTTCTTGGATTCGCAAAAGCCGGTTCGTTAATCTTTAATCTTTGATCATTAATCTTTTTCAACATTTTATCCGACAGCCACACCTCGCCCTCGGCAATCAGATTAACCGGTTCTTTCAATCTCAAAGGCACTGACTGAATAGTTCTGATATTCTGCGTTACATCCTCTCCCACTTTTCCATCTCCCCGCGTTGCCGCGGTTTTTAATAGTCCTTTTTCATAAGTCAAGACAATATGCAGACCGTCTATTTTTAATTCACAAGTATAATTCAAATCTGCCTGCACTGAACCGTATTCTTTTTCTCCCGCCACAGCGGGATCCCGCTCGCTGCGGGATAGCATTCGTGAAATTCTCTCAATCCAATTCGTAATATCCTTTTCATTAAACGCGTCATTAAACGACCACTGCGGAATCGTGTGGGTGATTTTTTTAAACTCGTCCAGCGGCTTGCCGGCTACCCGCTGGGTTGGCGAATCTGGAGTTATTAACTCCGGATGCTCTTGCTCAATCTTACGCAATTCATCCATCAGCCCCTCGTACATTTTATCCGTCACTTCCGGATCATTAAGAACATGATAACGGTAACGGAGGTCGTCTATTTGGGCGCGCAAACGATTTAATTTTGACTTAATATTATCTGCCATAATTAATAGTACACAGATTAACCAGGATTTGCCTCAGATTTTCCATGATATGTGTTTGTCCATACTTTTCTTTTTATTTGAGGAATTTTACCAAAATTTAATAATAATCCATATTCCATCTCTGTTGCTTGTAAATAATTTAGAAGTTGAGCCTCATGTTCAGGACATAAATTTTCAGCCGCTTTAATTTCTACAATCACTAAATCCTCTACAACAATATCGGCATAATACAGACCAATTTCATCACCCAGATAATAAACTTTAATTGGCGCCTGTCGCCTGCCATGAAGACCCAGTCTCGGTAATTCTAAAATCATTCCATTTTCATAAACTTTTTCCAGAAAACCATGACCCAGTATGTTATAAACATTATAATACGCCTTGATTATCTTTCCAGTTATTATATTTATATGTTCCTCCTCTATCATATGGAGAAAAAATCATGGTCAATCCTGGTCATCATGGTGAATCTGTGTGCTATTTTCAAACAATCAAACCAAGATACCAGTTAAGTAATTCTCCTCCCCAAAATATACTAACAAACGTCGCCACAGTCAAAAACATCCCAAACGCGATCTGGCTGTCTCGCTTTTTTTTATGTAAAATAAGCAAAACTATTTACCCAACCTCGGAAACAACACCTCTCCTTTTTTCACCTGTGTCCCTTTTTTCAATCTCCCCCACTCTTTCTCTTTCTTCAGCTCCTCTAAACTTTTTACATTTACACCCAGCGAACTCAAAATCTTTTCCCCTGCTTCTGGAATAACTGAGAGTAGCGCCAACCCAATGTGGCGTAAACATTCAGCAAGTTGGTAAAGCAAGAAAGAAATATCCTCCCCTGCTTTGGCTTTCTCCCACGGCTTTTGCTCGGAAATCAATCCATCACCGGCCGACACTAAAAAATTCACATATTTAATATTTTCATCAAACGCGAAATTTTCCAAAGTATCTTCATAATTATCCCAAAAAGTCTTGGTATCAAAAATATCTTCGGCTATTTCTGGTATACGGCTGTCAGCATATTTCTCAAGCATTGTTAAAATCCGTGAAGTCAAATTCCCCGCGCCATTCACAAGATGCGCGGTATAGTATTCTTCAAAACGTTCCTGCGACCAATCTCCATCCTCACAACTGGGCAATGCGCCTAATAAATAATAACGGACAGCATCAGTCCCATATTTTTTTACCATTTCAAATGGATCAACCACATTGCCTAAACTTTTAGACATCTTTTGACCTTCGGCAGTAATAAAACCGTGGATAAAAATCTGTTTTGACGGCTCAAGGCCGGCCGACATTAGCATCGCCTGCCACATCGCGCTCTGTTGTCTCAAATTATCTTTGCCCGCCACCTGTATTCCAGGCCAAAAACGTTCAAAATCATTAGGCTTGCCTGGCGCAACCCCGTCAGGGGCGGAGACAGGCCAGCCAAGCGTGCTAATGTAATTTGTCAATGCGTCAAACCAGACATACATCACTTGATCCGGATCATTCGGCACCAATACGCCCCAAGGCATTTTTTCTTTCAATCTGGAAATACTGAAGTCTTGCAATCCAGCAGCCGCAAAATTTTTAATCTCTTCCAACCGATTTTTTGGAATAACAAAATCAGGATTATCAGCGTATAATTTTAACAACTGCTCTTGATATTTGGAAAAACAAAAAAAATAATTTTCCTCATCAATCAATTCCAATTCCAGATTGGGATGAATTGGACACCTGCCGTCTGCAAGTTCAGAATCGGTTTTTTCCAACTCGCACCCCACGCAATATTTGACCTGATAGGTTTTTTTATAAATATCGCCGTTTGCCTCGCACCGCCGCCACATCTCCTGCGCCGCCTGCTCATGGCGCGGGTCAGTGGTGCGAATGAATTTGTCATAACTCAAATTTAATGCGGTTTTAAGCGCGTCAAACTGGGCAGCGTTTTCATCGCAGTATTTTTGCGTATCCACTCCCGCCTCTTGCGCGTTTCGATAAATCTTTAATCCATGCTCATCTGTGCCGGTGTTGAACAACACCTCGTCCCCGAGCAATCGATGATAACGGGCAATCACATCTGCCTGAATGATTTCCAAAGCAAAACCAATATGCGGCTTGGCATTGACATAAGGCAGGGTGGTGGTGATATAAAATGATTTGGACATAAATCTATTAAATTCAATGAACGACCCCGCAGCAAGCTGACGGGGTATCCCAAAAGGAAGTACATTATTGAGAAACCGATGGTTTCTCAAACTCTTCCTTGCAAGGAAACCCCAGAGCAAGCTCATGGGGAATAAATTCATTTAAATTCATTATTGGCAAAATATGCTAACACCTTATCAACAGTCTAATATTGACAAAAATCATCTGTCTATTCCTGTCTAATGCGTCTATAATAATAGCGCTGTGGACAGAAAAGCTGGCAATCGATGGCCGCGCATAGCGCGTCAAACCGCCGAATATCAGGCGGACACGTAGAGCTTCCTGCGCGGAAAGGCCCATGCTCACCAATAGCGGTGTGGACCGAATCGAAACCGGAAGCGCAATCCGGCGCTTGACCAATGCGGGGTTGGCTAGCGATGCCTATCTGGCACAGTAAATACGCCGGATGATCAAAGAACGGTCAATTGGTTTTCCAAGAAGGAAAGGAGGGTGAAACGGATGGAAATCTGTCAGCGGCGTACGAGCAACTCGAGGCGGACTATCACAATGTCCTGCCAGCGTCATCTCTCACCCACCCCCGATTCCCACCGGGTGGCCGCCGCAGTCGCGGTTTCAAGAGAGTTTCGCCTCGAGTTGCTTCTTCTTTTTCATTGAGAAATCACAACCACAAACTCCCCTTTCTCCGGAATATTCATTTGTAAAATTTCTTCAATCCTGCCGCGATAAA